>JBAWWV010000137.1:0-10428 GCA_037146575.1 Alcaligenaceae bacterium
GTACTAAAACGCCAAATAAAACGATCATCAATGAGATACCGATAAATCCGAGTTCTTCTCCGATCACTGCCATGATGAAATCGGTGTGCGCTTCGGGCAAATAGTGCAACTTTTCGACGCTCCCGCCCAGGCCAACACCAGTCCATTGTCCTCGACCAATTGCCACAAGAGAATGAGAGAGTTGATAAGAGTCTTTCACCAGGTTTTCGGGGTTCCAGGGGTCTAGATATGCAAAGATGCGCCGCGTTCTAAATGGGGATAGCCAGATAATTAGCGCAAACGCAGAGGTCAAGAACAGAGCGATTGCAGAAAAAATATGTGCATTGATCCCGCCTAAAAACAAGATGCCCATTGAAATCGCGACCACCACGATCACGGCACCCAAATCGGGTTCTTTTAACAATAGCCCCGCCACCACAGCCAATGCCACGGCGATCGGCAAAAAGCCACGCAGCGGGCTGTGCATTTGACCTTGCTTACGTATGGTGTAGTCCGCGGTAAATAACAAGGCAGCAAGCTTCATCAACTCAGACGGCTGAAAGGTGATGGGCCCAACGGGCAGCCACCGCATCGCGCCATTCACGCGCCGACCGATCCCTGGTATCAATACGGCAACCAAAAGCAGCATAGTGATGATAAAGATCCACATCGTCGCCCGTTGCCACGCCTCGATTGGCACCGTCAAGACAAAAGCCGCTGCAAACAGACCAACACCCACATAAAGGGTTTGACGCATCACGAAGTAGTAGCGTCCGTAATTCGAGAAGCGTGGGCCATCCACCAAGGCGATTGCCGCTGAATACACCATCAAAATACCGATGGCTACCAATAAACTTGTCGCAACAACCAACGGCAAATCGTAGTTACGCATGGTGGTACGGGTCGGGCGCACAGCGTTCACGCTATTCGTTAAGTCGGCAAAGAGGCTCATGCCACCTCTCCTTGACCTAGTGCAAGTTCATGCGCGGCCTCAACAAAGACCAGACCACGGTGTCCGTAGTTGCGAAACATATCCAAACTAGCGCAGGCCGGCGAAAGTACGACAGCATCGCCCTCCTGGGCTTGAGCAAAGGCCAGCTCAACCGCTTGCGGCAACGTGTCTGCAAGCAGGCACGGCACTCCGGTTGAGGAAAGCGTATCCAAAAGTAAACGCGCATCTTGACCAATCAACACGACAGCACGCGCGTGCCGCGCCACAACCGGTACCAAGGGCGAAAAGTCCTGGCCTTTTCCGGCACCACCGGCAATCAACACTGAGCGTCGGCCTAAGCCTTCTAAGCCGGCCACCGTCGCGCCAACATTAGTACCTTTGCTATCGTTAAAGAAATCAATGCCGCGCACACTACGGATAAATTCCATGCGATGCGGTTCACCAACATAATCACCTGCCGCACGAAGCGTTGCACCCAAACCCGCGCCTACCGAGCGGGCCAACAACAGCGCCGCTTGAGTATTGAGCGCGTTATGCAAACCGTGTAACCCCAACGCATCAGCAGGCATCAAACGTACTAACCGGCCCGACGCACGCTCAGGAGGTGGCGCATTTTTTTTACGCTTAACGGGTGTTGGCAGGTCCTCTTCAAACTCGGTTGCCTCTGAGGTCGTGAGCCACCAAACATCGTGACTGCTTTCAAGCCCGACATCGCCCGTCAACATTGGCGCATCGCGACCAAAACTTCGAACGTTCAAGCCCGCCAGTGATTGACACATTGCCATCACAGTTGGGTCGTCTCGATTGACGATTAACAAATCCGTCATGCCATAGATACGAGCCTTTGCTTGCCCATAGGCCTGCATATTGCCATGCCAGTCTAGGTGATCTTGTGTCACATTGAGCACAACCGCTGCAGTCATGCGCAAGCGACTGGTTGTCTCAAGTTGAAAACTCGACAACTCAAGCACCCAAACATCGGGCAGTGCATTGGTATCTAAAGCGTCGATTAGCGACTCGAGCGCGGCCGGACTGATATTACCGGCGGCGCGCACGCGTATGCCCGCAGCAGCCAACATGTGACGGGTCAGTGCCGTCACGGTCGTCTTACCGTTGGTACCCGTTACACCAAGAATACGCGGTGCATAGTGCTGCGTGGCCTGCAAAAGCTGCAAAGCACGTGCAAACAATTCAATTTCGCCAATGACTTCAATACCAGCGGCATCAGCCTGATCGAGTAACTCTTTGACTGGCGACAAGCCTGGCGCGAGGCCTGGGCTCAGCACAAGTAAGCCAACCCCTTCAAGCAACGCGCCATCAAACACATCACAACCCAGATGTAAGTCTAGGGCGGCGGCATCAACTAATTGCGTCAAGGTTGCAAGCCCGGCTGGCGCCTGACGCGTATCGGCCACCCGCACAGCGGCACCGTTGCGCACGCACCAGCGCGCTGCGGCAACGCCGGTCTCACCGAGCCCAACGATCAGGACCCGAGAAGGCAGCGCAGAGGACAAAACTGTTTCGTTCATCGAATCTTCAGTGAAGCTAAACCAACCAACACCAGCATCATGCTGATGATCCAAAACCGCACCACGACTTGTGTTTCTTTCCAGCCACCCACTTCAAAATGGTGATGAAGTGGTGCCATTTTTAAAATCCGCTGCCCTTGCCCATAGCGATAGCGCGTGTATTTAAACCATGAGACCTGCAACATCACCGACAACGTTTCAACGACAAAGACGCCACCCATAATGAACAGTACGATTTCTTGTCGTACGATGATTGCAATCGTGCCCAGCATGCCGCCAAGCGCCAGGGCACCGACGTCGCCCATGAACACCTGGGCGGGATATGCGTTAAACCATAAAAATGCCAAGCCGGCGCCCGCCAGCGCTGCGCATAACACCATCAACTCACCAGCACCGGGCACGTACGGAAATAATAAATAGCGCGAATAGTCGACTCGCCCGACGACATAAGCAAACACGCCCAAGGCCGAACCAACCATCACGGTTGGCATAATCGCCAAACCATCAAGACCATCGGTAAGATTGACCGCGTTGCTGGTACCCACGATGACGCACCAACTCACTGCCACAAAGCCCAGAGCACCAAGCGGGTAGCTGAAGGTTTTAAAAAATGGCACGATGAGGTCTGCGCGTGCGGGCAACGTGACAGAAAAACCGCTCGTTGCCCAGTCGATCGCCACAGACCACAAGTTCGCAGAACTCGGCGCCGAGATCGCAAACATCAGATACATCGACGCGACCGCACCGATTAAGGCCTGCCAAAAGAATTTTTGACGCGCAGGCATCCCCTCGGGGTCGCGATATACCACTTTGCGATAATCGTCCACCCAACCCACTAAACCAAAGCCAAGCGTCACCAACAACACCACCCACACATAGCGGTTACGCAAGTCAGCCCACAAAAGAGTACTGACCGCAATCGAGATCAAAATTAACGCACCACCCATGGTTGGAGTACCCGTTTTGACCAAGTGGGTTTCAGGCCCATAGCTGCGAACAGTCTGGCCAATCTTAAGTGCAGTGAGCTTGCGAATGACCCACGGCCCCGCGAGCAAACCAATCGACAGCGATGTCGCACACGCCAGCACGGCGCGCAGTGTGATGTATTCAAAGACAGAAAATCCGCGCGCGTAGTTGTCTGCCAACCAACCGAACAGTTCAAACAGCATGTTTCACCACATCTTTGTCAGTTGCCTCAAGCTGCTCTAGGCAAGTGCGCACAATTTTTTCCATGCGCATAAAACGCGATCCTTTAATCAAGATACTTTTCGCGTGGTGTTGCGCAAGCCAGTCGCTCGCCTGTTCGGGCGTTTCGCAAACCACCGCTTGCGAGCCAAACGCGGCCGCAGTCAAGCGTGTCGCTTGCCCGAGTGTCAGCAAATGGTCGATGCCGCACTCCCGAGCGTAGGTTCCGACCTCTTCATGCATCGCGGGGCCGTTATCACCCACCTCGCCCATGTCACCCAGCACAAGGACACGCGGCGCTGGCAACGAGGTGAGCACATCAATTGCAGCCCGTACCGAGTCGGGGTTAGCGTTGTAAGAGTCATCAATGAGCATCACGCCATTAGCCAGACGGTGCGGCTGCATCCGCCCTGAAACAGCGTGAAACGCAGCAAGGCCTTGCTTGATCGCCAGCAGCGGCGCTCCTGCAGCGACGGCGCAGGCCGTTGCTGCCAAGGCGTTCAGCAAATTGTGCCTTCCTGGCACAGACAGCGCCAATTGAGCTTCTCCTAGCGGCGTATGAACAATAAAGCTTGTGCCCAGGGCGTCGGCTTGGATCTGACTAGCCCAAACCTCAGCTGGCGGATTCAGGCCAAAACGCAAACTAGCGTGCTCACTCGCAAGCTCATCCCACAGCTGAGAAAAAGTATCGGCGCTTGGAAAAACTTTGATCCCCTGCGGCATCAGCGAAGCGTAAACCGCTGCGTTTTCACGTGCCACCGCTTCAACGTTGACCATGAACTCTTGATGCTCTCGCTGCGCGTTATTGACTAACGCAACCGTTGGCTCAGCGGTCTGAGCCAAAATTGCGATTTCACCCGGATGATTCATCCCTAACTCAATCACTGCGGCTTGATGCTCGTGCCGCAATCTCAGCAAAGTCAGTGGAACGCCCAACTCGTTATTTAGATTGCCAACCGTCGCCAAGCGATGCGTCTCACCCAACCACGCTTGCAGGATGGAAGAAATCATCTCTTTGGTGGTGGTTTTGCCGTTACTACCCGTGACTGCAATCAACGGGATGGCAAACTGCCGGCGCCAAGCTCGACCAAGTTGCAGCAATGCTGCGCGGGTATCGCCTAGTGCGACTTGCACCAAGTCAGGTACGGGTTGAAACGTATCCACAATGGCGGCGCATGCCCCTGCTGTACGAATTTGCTCAAGATAGTCGTGACCATCAAAGTGATCACCCTTGAGCGCCAAAAATATTGAGCCGACTTCCAGGCGACGCGAATCGGTTTGAACCGGTCGATGCTGTTTTAACAACAGTGCAGCTTGAGCCCATTGACGATCATCGAAGGGCGCGCGCTGGCCAGCGATCTCTTGATACGTTTCGTGGCCTTTTCCTGCAATCAGCACCACATCGTTTGGCGCAGCACCTAAAACTGCCGCCAAAATAGCTTGAGCCCGGTCCATCTCGATCGTCACGTTTGCACTAGCGCCGGGCAGGCCAGCAACGATTTGAGCAATAATCTCGTGCGGATTTTCATCGCGCGGATTATCGCTCGTCACAATCAAGCGATCGGCCAAACGCTGCGCAACTTCACCCATCAGCGGACGCTTGCCTGCATCACGGTTACCGCCGCAACCAAAGACGCACCAGACGTTGGTACCGCGCGCCTGCGCGAGTTCGCGCGCAACCTCTAAGGCTCGCACGAGCGCATCTGGGGTGTGTGCATAGTCAACGAATACGGTCGGAACAGGCTGGTCAGTCAACACGGGTTGCACGGGTTGCAACCGCCCCTCGACCGGTGCGAGGGTAGCGAAGCTAGCAGCGATATTAGCCAACGGCCAATCAAGTGCCTTGAGCAAACCCGCTACGCATAAAAGATTTGAAATATTGTGCCGGCCATACACGTTGGTTTGCACAGTGACCTGCTCGTTCTTGGCATGCAACAGCCACCGCCCAGTGCTGAGTGAGTCGGCCAAAAGCTCGGCACGGAGTTCAACGGCGCCAGATGCTGTCTTGTGCTCAAGACCGTAGGTCATAATCGGGCAGGTTGCGTCTGAGGCTAATCGTGCACTCAAGGCATCATCTGCATTCAACACACCAACCTGCAGGCCCGGCCAGACAAAGAGGCGCGCCTTAGCCGCCGCATAAGCCTGCATGGTGTGGTGATAATCGAGATGATCACGCGAAAGGTTGGTGAACCCAGCGGCGAAGATTCGTACGCCGGCAAGACGACCTTGCTCTAGGCCGATGGACGATGCCTCAACTGATACAAATTGCGCACCCGCTTCGCGCAGCGCGGCCAAGGTTCGATGCACCGAGATCACATCTGGAGTCGTGAGCGCACCCGCGCGAACGGATCCGTCTGGAAAACGTACACCCAAGGTGCCAAGCGCTCCTGCTGAGTAACCAGCCGACTGTAAGGCGTCAGTCAACCATTGGACACAACTCGTTTTGCCATTGGTGCCGGTCACCGCCATGACCTTCAGCTGCGCCGAAGGTTTGTCGTACCAGAGATCCGCAAGTTCGCCGAGTCGCTCAGTCAAGCTGGGCAACCCAAGCACCGGTACGCTGAAATCAGTCGCCTGCCAATCTTTTGCTGAGTCAGCGTGCATGAGAACCGCTCCGGCCCCCTGTTTGATCGCAGCAGATATGTACTGTCTGCCGTCGCCATTCAAACCTGGACACGCCACAAACACGTCGCCTGCGCGCACGGCCCGTGAGTCTGCATACAGGTGTGCGCCGCACTCAGTTTTGCTGCGCAAGAGCGCAACAATATTTTCTGTTGAAAGGTGTGTGTCAAGAAGAACTGCGCGCGTCATCGCGAGCCCCCCCCAGCCGCAACAACAGCGGATTCAAGCGCCGTGTCGGGCTGCACATTCATCGTGCGCAAGGTACCACCAACAATCGCAGCAAACACCGGAGCCGCTACCTTACCGCCGTAATACACACCAGCTTGTGGCTCATCGATGGTGACCGCAACCACGATACGCGGATCCGATACTGGCGCAAAACCAACGAACGAGCCCCGATAACGGCTGGTACTGTATTTGCCATCCACAATCTTACGAGCGGTGCCGCTTTTGCCAGCGACGCGATAACCTTGCACTTGTGCAGCTTTTGCACCTTCTGGTCCGGCTGCAGCTTCAAGCCATACACGAATTTTTTGCGCAACCTCTGGTGGGTACACTTGTGTTGTGGTGGGCTGATCGCTACGCTTGATCAAAGTCAAGCCAATCATGTCGCCGTCACGTGCAAAGACGCTATACGCACGCGCCATTTGCAAAAGCGAAACGGATAACCCGTATCCGTAAGACATCGTGGCCTTTTCAATAAGCCGCCAGCGCTCGTGCGGACGCAGCCGCCCTGCCGCCGCGCCAGGAAACCCGGTCTGCGGCATTTGTCCCAGCCCGAGCTCGTTAAACCGGGTCCACATTTCGCGCGCCTGGAGCTTTTCTGAAATCAACGTCATCCCGATATTGCTTGACTTAAGCAACACCCCCGCCGGATCGAGAGTGCCGTTCGCACTCACATCACTGATTGTGGCGCCCTGATAACTAAACTTACCATTGCCTGTATTAAACAAAGTCGCCGGCGTAATGCGCTTAAGATCGAGTGCCAGACCAACGGTAAATGGCTTCATGATCGAGCCGGGTTCAAACGTATCTGTCAGTGCCTGATTTCGAAGATTACTGCCTCGAAACGAGTCGCGATGATTCGGGTCATAGGTTGGCATATTGCCTAACGCCAATATTTCACCCGTCTTAATATCAAGCACAACCGCAGCGGCGCCCTTTGCTTTGTTTGTCACCATAGCGTCTTGCAGGGCACGGTAAACCTGATATTGAATGCGTGTATCCAGCGACAACTTGATGTCATGACCGTCTACCGGAAAATCAACATCACCAATACCCTCGATCGTGCGGCCCAGCCGGTCTCGCATAATGCGACGACTACCTGCCTGACCCGAAAGTTGTTCGTTAAAGGCATACTCAACGCCCTCTTGGCCCCGATCCTCTATGTTATTAAAACCAACGACATTCGCCATGACTTCGCTTTCAGGGTACAAGCGGCGGTTGTCTGGTTGCTGGATCAAACCTAGGATGCGTAAGTCACTTATTTTTTGTGCGATCTCAAGTGGCACCTGACGCTTCAAATACACGAAGGGCTTTTCTTCTGCAATTTTTTTACGTAACTCATCGTGCGACAACTCAAGCAATTCAGCGAGTTGCTGTAGTTTTTTTTCAGAAGCGTCTTTTGTCTCTTTAGGACGAATCGCGATCGATCGTGCAGGCACACTCGCAGCAAGCACAACACCGTTACGATCTAAAATCTTGCCCCGACTGGCGTGCAAGGTCAGCGTACTTTCATAAATTCGCTCACCACGCTTTTGAAAAAACTCAGTCGTAATACCCTGCAGATATAACGCACGAAGGGCCAAAGCCAAAAATGCCAGCCCCAATAAAATCAGCACTAACCGACCACGCCAAAGCGGATAGTGCACGCGCAGCACTGGGTTATCAAAAAATGGCAGTCGCTTCATTTTTCGCCTCGCGTGGCGATACTTGAGGCAGGCTGATTAATATAAATTGTGCGCTCTGGCACAATCGAAGTCATTTTCAACTGCTCGCGAGCAAGCTTATCAACGTTTGCATTACGCGCTTGCTCGGCGCGATCCAGCTGCAGCTGTCGCCATTCAATATCAAAATTAAGTGCCTGCGTTTTTGATCGATCAAGCTCAACATAAAGCTGTCGGGCCTGATAGCGTGCCGTGACGAGTGATATCGCCGAGATCATCAACACGCTCGCCACCAGAACACAGAGACGCCCCATCAGTGCGCCCCTTTTTTGCCACGTCTAACCGCGCGTTTGGGTGCCGGCGAATAAGCGGCTGCGCCCTTTGCACCCAAGGGGGTTACGGTGCGCTCTGCGACGCGCAGCACAGCCGAACGCGAGCGAGTATTTTCGGAGATTTCGCTATGTGTTGGTAGTACCCGCGCCAGCGCCAACAGCACCGGCTGAGGCATTTCACTTTCGCGCAGAGGGAGGCGGGCGTACGCGGCTTCAGGCTTAGAAGCTGCGGTAATGAACTGCTTGACAACGCGATCTTCCAGCGAATGGAAGCTAATCACGGCCATACGTCCGCCTGTTTTTAATAAATTCAGAGCTGCCTGGAGGGCGCTCTCGAGTTCTTCGAGTTCACGATTGAGGTAAATCCGTAAAGCCTGAAAGGTGCGTGTAGCCGGGTGTTGACCCTTTTCGCGCGTACGGACGACACCTGACACGAGCTCGGCGAGCTCGAGCGTGGTGTTGATCGGACGTTCTGCGCGGCGAGCATCAATCGCCTTTGCAATCTGAAAAGCAAACCGTTCTTCGCCATATTTGACTATGACCTCCTGCATCTCTTGAACACTCGCCTGCACCAACCACTGCGCAGCTGTCTCACCTCGCGTGGTGTCCATCCTCATATCAAGCGGGCCATCCCGCATGAACGAAAATCCACGCCCTGCATCGTCGATCTGGGGTGACGAAACCCCCAGATCCAACATCACGCCATCGATGGCTTGAATGCCCAAAGCCAACAGAGCCTCATGCATGTCGCCAAACGCTTCGTGGATCACTGAAACGCGATGATCCGTTTGCGCCAATTGCCTAGCAACCTCAATCGCTTGAGGGTCCTTATCAAATACCACTAGCCGTGCATCTGCGCTGAGCTTGGACAGGAGCGCTTTTGAATGCCCGCCCCGACCAAACGTTGCGTCGACATACACGCCCGACAAGCGCCTTGCTTGCTCAGCCGCGCAGTCTTCAGACAGCACATCTCGCTTACCATAATCAGCCAGTATCAAAGCCTCGACAGTCGGCTCGAGCAACACGGGCCGATGGGCAAACTCGGTCACGGCTTAAAACGAAAACTGGTTTAGAACATCACCCATGCCTTGCGACAAATCAGCGGCCTCGCGGCGCGCCAATGCCGCGGCATCCCATAACTCAAAGTGCGCACCCATGCCTAGCAACATCACATCGCGCGTAAAACCAGCTGCCGCGCGCAACTCAGGTGCCACAAGTATTCGACCTGAACCATCGAGCTCGACGTCTTGCGCGTTGCCGAGCAGTAAGCGCTGGAGTGCACGCGCTGACATCGGAAAGGCGGCGATTTGCTCACGCTTGACTTCCCATTCGGGCCGGGGATACACCAGCAGGCATCCATCGGGGTGGCGCGTGAGTGTGAGGCAGCCCTTTGCCTGCTCAATCAGAGCATCGCGATGCCGAGTCGGGACATTAATCCGACCCTTCGCATCAAGCGTGAGAGCACTGCTACCTTGAAACACCCAATTACCCCACTTAAATACACAAAAACCTACTTTTCACCACTTTAAGCGAATGGTTACGGTCGGTCAAGCGTAAGTTAAGTTTTTTTCAATGGGAACAAGGAGTTAGACGATTATTTGAAATTTGTATAAAAGATTAATACTCAAATAAATCAAAGCATTGCAACAGTAATTAAAAGTTGTTTGTTATCTGGAGAGCGAGGGATTACCCTATGGCCTGAAGAGCGATTTGCGCGATTTGGGAAGAATATTGGGAGAAGTGGGATAAAAAGTGCAAGACAGACCTATAGGCCGGATTCTGTAAGCCTAATTTCTTAGGCTGGCAATCATTCCTCTTGGCGTGCCATTGCTGGCATGCTCTAGCCACCTACCCGCATACTTGAGCGAGCCGCCCGTCGTGACACAGGGTCACACGCATGCCTATTTGGTGTTGCTCCGGATAGAGGTTGCCGCGTTTCACCC
>JBAWWV010000138.1:0-10385 GCA_037146575.1 Alcaligenaceae bacterium
GATTACATTCGTCATGACAGAGTTCTCGGTGAAGTAAAAAATATACTAGCTTGGGTAAAGCGCGCCTCGATGACCGCTCGGGCTGTCTTGCGTGCTGACTCATCTCTTTGCTCAGTTGCGTCACAGGGCGCACCTCGTTTGATTGACTCAGCCCGTCTTAACTCACTTGGCTCAGCTTGTTCAACGCCGCCTTAAACCGATCAAACTCACGGTTGAAATCGAGTGTACGCTTTTGTGATGTCATCGCGGCTAATACTCGGGTACCGTTTGAGTGTTCTGCTGGGCGCAACCAAACCCAGATGCGCCGATCACGAACATAGAACATCGTGAAAACACCCAGTACTAAAAATAAACACCCGAGATAGACAATGAATTTTCCTGGCGTACGGCTCACTTGAAAAACACTTGCCTGCACATGATTAAAGGATTTCACCGTCAACAGTAGGGGGGCTGGATACAGCGTTAAATCCGAGAGCGCAGCCACCGCTAATCTGGACCAGTTTGCATCAAGCTCTAACTGCTGTGTTGTCGTGCTCAGCGCCGGATGACCCACGCGTTCGCGCGCGAGGCCCCGTAACTCGTGTACCGCCGAACCGAGCAAGCGGATCACAATATCAGCAGCGCGTTGTTGCTCGGCAGGCGGCACATTTGTCTCGAGAAAACGAGAAATCGCTTGCAAACCGCCTTGGGCAAAGGTGTCGAGCGCGCGTTGCGCCGAAGCCTGCAAGGCCTGCTGATCGGTGGTACTACCCTGATAGGTGCGGGCAAAGCGTCGCACTGCCTCTGCC
Organism: Alcaligenaceae bacterium; assembly: GCA_037146575.1. Taxonomy (GTDB): domain Bacteria; phylum Pseudomonadota; class Gammaproteobacteria; order Burkholderiales; family Burkholderiaceae_B; genus Zwartia. Next base: position 789 of record JBAWWV010000138.1, read on the forward strand.
CGCTCTGCGGGGCTCGCCAACGCCGCGCGCACGCGCATGAACTCATCCGCCGTGTTGTAGTCATCAACCGGCATGCGTAAATATCTAAAGCCGGGCCGTCCCGGCTCTTGTACGCCCGCTAACAACACGCGCGAGCCGTCAAGCTCGGCTGGCAACATGTATTGGTGAAACGTGGTGGCCTGACCGCTAGCATCAATCAAACGGTATTCGACACTTGGGCCAATGTTACGCAAGTTTTTATTTTTCTTGCCTGCGGCGCTGCCTGTCACTGAGGCCACGTGTTCGCCAAATTCTTTGGGGGCGGACGGCTCACCGGCGGTGAGGTCTTCGACATTGATGGTGCGCAGCTTGGTGATTTCGGCCTTGAGGGTTTGGCCCGAACCGCCCAACGTGATGTCGCTAGTTTGCCCCACAAGGGCTTTTAAAGCGAACGTATCCGTACCCGCGCCGGTGAGGGGATAGCCAATCAACTCAACTTCGCTGCCGCCATCATCAAAGCTTGATTGATAAACAGTAACGCCTTTGAAATGCAACGGCTCATTGACTTCAATGTTGGCCTCAAACGTTTTGCCTGTATCGGGGTCAGTGACTTCTACCTGACTCATAAAGCGGCTGGGCATTCCGGTCGAGTAATAATCCACAACAAATTTTTTTAATGCGAGCGTAAAGGGTAACGGCTGCACCAGTGCACCATCGTCCACGGTAATAATCGCTGAGCTACGCTTGCTACCTTCTGGTACCAACACATTGGCACGAAAACTTGGGTTATTCACTGACAGGCGTCCGCGCTCGGGCACATCGGCGATCATCATATTTTCGACGATTGGCGTTTTGCCGAACAGCCAAACTTGCATGCGTATGGGTAACTCGCTATCGAGCAAACCACCCACACAAATGATTACGATTGCGGCATGCGCAAAGATATAGCCAAAGCGATTACCACTGCCTCGCTTAGCGGCCAACAACAACGAGTCACCGTCGGCTCGCTGACGCACGGCATAGCCTTGCTGCTTGAGCCATGCCTGAATCGAAGCGCTTGCCTTGATTGGCTCACGAGTCGTATCCACTTCAATTTTGTGATGAAACGAACGCAGGCTTGAGGCACGAATCTGCTCGCGAAAAGAGCGCGCATCTTTGAGCATTTTGGGTGCGTTACGGATCAGACATAAGCTGGTCGAAAGTACCAAGAACCCCATTGTGACCAAGAACCACCAACTGTTATAGATATGCCAGATAGAGAACTTATCCAACACCTCGAACCAAAAAGGACCAAACTGATCGATATAGGCGTTAGCTGAACGCCCTTGCGCGACAACGGTACCAATCAAACTTGCCATGCAAATGAAGACTAGCAAGCTGATTGAAAAGCGCATTGAACTAAGCAGTTCAAGCGTATTAGCCACGGCAGACGCCGAGCGCGGCCCGCCCGACCCCGCGCTGGGCGAGGCATCGTTCGCGATGGGTTTGGTCGGCGTACTTGGTGTTGTCACAGTTTTATCTAAAAAAAAGGGGGCGTCTCTCGACCCCCCCTAGCTTATACCCTGATAACGCAGGTGATTAGCGCAAGCCTGCTGCGTAGTCAGAGACTGCCTTGATATCTGAGTCTGACATACGATCAGCAATTTGGTTCATCATTGGACCGTTTGCGCGGTGCCCAGCACGAAACAACTTTAACTGTTCTTCAATATAAGTTGGGTATTGACCACCTAGCCGTGGGTATTGGGCAGGAATGCCAGCACCGTTGGGTGAGTGACAGCCCGCGCACGCTGGTACGTTACGCTCGGGGATCCCACCGCGCCAGATATGCTGACCGCGCTCGAGTAACTTTGGATTGGTTGCCGTAGCAGGCTCGGTTAATTTTTGCTGTGTGAGGTAGGCTGCAAGGTTACGCATATCGGCGTCGGTCAACGACACGGCCATCGCGCTCATGACGGATGGTGCGCCGTCAACACCTTTACGCAAGGCCTCGGTTACACCCGCTTTAGGACGAAACTCAGTCAGTTGCTTGTAGATGTATTCGTGCGACTGCGCAGCCAAATTAGGGTTAGCAGGAATCGTGCTGTTACCAGCTGCACCGTGACATGACGCGCAGGCAACTACCCCACGTGCAGCATCGCCCTGATCGTAGAGCGTAGCGCCCTTTGCAGCGTCCGGCTTAGCCGGACCTGTGGCGGCATCGGCCGCAATACTTGGGGACATGGCAGAAACGCCGAGCAGCAAACAGCTCGCTAGCACTACCTTTGACAACAAATACTTCATTGAAGACCTCGACGCCGAGTAGGGCACAAAAAGACCTAATCCACATAAAACCACTGTTTTAGACGCACGATTATACAATAGGGTCTGAACTGATTCTTCTAGGCCTTACAGTGTCTCTATTGCAACACGCTTCGTTTTTTACTTCGGCTGCCCGACTCGACCAATTGCCCGAGCCCGGTGCCCCTGAAGTCTGTTTTGTGGGGCGCTCAAATTCTGGCAAATCGACCGCGATTAATGTACTGACCAACCAAAAGCGCTTGGCGTTTTCAAGTAAAACACCCGGGCGTACGCGACTGATCAATATGTTCGGGCTGCCCGACCCGCTTGATCCCGACGAACGTCTGGGCTATCTAGTTGACTTGCCTGGCTACGGTTATGCGGCCGTGGCACATCGCGCCCGCGAAGAGTGGGCGGATATTTTGGGTGGCTACCTGCAAAGCCGTGAATCTCTAGCTGGGATCGTGTTGCTCATTGACATCCGTCGCGGTGTGACTGAGTTAGATCGCCGCTTAGCCAACTGGATTGCGCCCACCAGGCGACCGGTGTTGGCCCTGTTAACAAAAGCTGACAAGTTTCCCTATGGGCAGCGCATTAAGGCTGTCTTTGCTGTAAAAAAAGAACTAGAGGACATCGGGGCCTTAAATGCGGTCCCATTCTCTGCCACGGCGCGGATTGGGCTCGAAGAAGCCACTCTGCAAATTGAAAACTGGATCTCACCACAGGTCGTACCATGACAACTCCACACCTCATTCTTGCCGACTATCCGGCCAATCGTCCTCGTCGTTTACGTCATGATGACTTCTCTCGCAGGTTGGTTCGCGAGCACTCACTCTCGGTAGATGACCTGATTTATCCGGTGTTTGTGACTGAAGGAAAAAAAGTTAAGCAAGCAGTCGACTCCATGCCAGGCGTGGTTCGCTATTCGCTTGACACACTGCTACCGGTCGCCGAAGAGTGCGTCAAACTGGGCGTGCCCATCATGGCGCTGTTTCCGGTGATTGACCCTGCGCTAAAAACTCCAGAGGGCGGTGAGGCCATCAACATCGACGGATTAATCCCGCGAGTTGTGGCTGGCCTTAAAAAGCGCTTTCCTGAATTGGGTATTTTGACTGACGTCGCACTTGACCCGTACACCAGCCACGGGCAAGACGGTGTGATCGATGCAGACGGCTATGTCATGAATGACATCACCGTACAAATTCTGACGCAGCAAGCCTTAATTCAAGCCCAATCAGGCGTGGATATCGTTGCCCCAAGTGACATGATGGATGGCCGCATCGCTTCAATCCGCGAAGCACTCGAAGCCAATGGCTATATCCATACGCGGATCATGGCGTATTCGGCCAAGTTTGCGAGCGCCTTTTACGGGCCCTTTAGAGACGCAGTCGGTTCGGCGAATAATTTGGGCAAATCCAATAAGCTGACTTATCAAATGGACCCAGGCAATATTGACGAAGCGCTGCGCGAGGTTGCAGCCGACTTACGCGAAGGTGCCGATATGGTCATGGTCAAACCCGGCATGCCCTACCTCGACGTTTTGCGCCGGGTCAAAGACGCGTTTCGGGTACCGACCTTCGCATATCAGGTCAGCGGTGAATACGCCATGCTTAAGGCAGCAGCGGCAAATGGTTGGCTTGATCACGACAAGGTCATGATGGAGACACTATTAGGCTTTAAGCGTGCTGGTGCTGATGGTATTTTGACTTACTTTGCACTGGCTGCAGCAAAGCTGCTGAATCAAAAGTAAGGTCAGGCGCTTGCTTGCGCGGCCTGGCGTGTTTTCAAACGCCAGGCAAAGTAAAGCGCCAGCAGTGGCAAGCCAACCACTGCGATCGGAAACACAGAACCCAAGCCAAAATGATCAACAACGACCGCAGCCAGGATGACGCCAACGGATTGTCCAAGAAATAAAAAGGACGCGAACATGGCAACAGCCGTGCCGCGCGTAGCAGGCGCCATCTGCGTGGCATGGGTTTGCAGCACGGCGTGCAACAAGTAGTAGCCCAAGCCCGACAACATTGCGGCCAACACACCCCAGTACCAAACCGAAGAGAGCCAATACACTCCGAAGGCAAAAGCCATCATGCACCCGCCCGCTAGCGCCAGGCGGGGCTCGCCAAACCGGCGTACGAAGTAATTGGCGTACAAGGCATACACCAAGGCACCTGCTGCAAAGAGCCCGCTGACTGCGCCGGCCCAAGCCACAGGGATGGCATGGTGCCCGTGTAAATAAGCTGGCACAAAGGCCAGCGAACCAAAAACAAACGCTCCTTCCAGGCACACCACTGCCAACACAATGCGCGCCCAAGGCGCTGCGAGCACGACGCGTGCGGGGCTTAAGAAACTGGCACCTGCCGCGCGTATAACGGGCACCTCAACCACCGTCAAGCGACGTGAAAACAAGAGTGAACCCACCACGACATAGACGAAGGCTAAAAATACAAAGGCCCAACGCCATCCAAGAGTATCGGCAAACACACCGCCAAGCAGCTGCCCAATCGCAATGCCCGAAATTGAACCCAACAGATATCTGGCAAGCGTCGCCTGGCGGCGCTCGTAGGGGACGTGATCACCAATCCACGCCATCGAAAGTGGAATGATGCCTGCCGCGGTGGCACCAGAAATAAAACGACCAAGCTCAAGGACACCTAGCGTTGGGGCGCTCGCAACCAATAAACTTCCAATTGCGCAGCCAAAGGTTGCAAGGGACAAGACACGAAACTTGCCGTAGCGATCGCCTACCGGCCCATAAAAAAACTGCATGATCCCATAGGCCATCGAAAAGTAAGTCACGGCGCTTGACGCTTGCGCGGTACGCACCTTAAACTCGAGCGCCAACACAGGTAGCAACGGGTCGCAAATTCGAAAAGCGCTTGAACTGGCAAACGCCGCAAGTGCGAGAAGCACGATCACTGGCGTCGTGGATGTGGAAGAAGTCGGCAGAAGCTGCGTTGTCATAAAGCGTGAGGTCTGTGAAGCGCGCGAAGCGTTATTTAGGCACCGAGTGGCAAGAGCTGTCTACTCATTTCGCGGTAAGTCGGCGATCAAGACTAGAGCCGTCTACTCATTTCGCGGTAAGCAGGCGATCAAGACTAGAGTTGTCTACTCATTTTGCGGTAAGCAGACGATCAAGATTTGAGGCAAAACGGCTGGCGTCTTGAAAACCAACCACCCGCACGTCTTTTCGCTCACGCCCACCTGGCTCAAAAAAGATGATCCCTGGTGGGCCAAACAATTTGAAGCGTTTAAGCAGCGCGCGATCGTCTGGATTATTTGCAGTGACATCGGCTTGCAATAACAGCAACTGATCCATCCGTTGCGCCACGTTGGGCTTAGTGAAAGTAAAGGACTCCATCTCTTTGCACGAGACGCACCAATCGGCATAAAAATCGAGCATCACTGGGCGCGTAGACTGGGCGAGTTCAGTTTCGAGTTCGGAGATTGAACGGATACGTTTAAAAACCGGATGCGCACCGTTGGGTGATAAGGCAGGCTGAGCACGCTGCGCTGCTGGGTCTGACGGATCACTGGCTTGACCAAGTAAGATATTTTTTGATGACCTCGCGACGGCAGAGGTACTTGATGTGCCCGTATTTTTGTCAACAGTCGGAGAGACACCTCGCATTCCGACATTTTTGTCACCCGACCCAGACACGCCTGACATGCTGGGATTGTTTGCAGCCGTCGGGGGGGCACTTGATAGACCTGCATTGTTTTCAATCGTGGCGGCAAGTGATGACGTGGCCGCTGCGCTGTTACGTGCAAGATGTGACAGGGGCTGTAACAACGAACGGCCACCGCTCGCGATCCCCAAGAGCCAAATCAAACACAACATGGTCAGCAACAGCCCAAGTGTTTTACGCAACAGACCGCTAAACCCTGCCTCGGTGCCAAGCGCCTCAAAGGTGCGTAACAGCACTGCCGAAAATAGCGCCAACATTGCCCAGCCAAGAATCTCTACCCAAGTCGGCAAAAGCGGCGTCACCATCCACCACGCCGTCGCCAACAACAGTACGCCAAAAAACTGTTTCACACCTTCCATCCAGGTGCCCGTGCGCGGCATCAGCTTTCCGGCCGAGGCGCCCATCAACAATAAGGGGACACCCATGCCCCACGCCATCGCGAACAAGGCTAACCCCCCCAACAACACATCGCCCGTTTGCGAGATGTAGAGTAGGGCTCCTGCTAGCGGTGCTGCAACACAGGGGCCCACAATTAATGCAGACAACGCACCCATTAAGGCCGCTGCCCCAACGCGACCACCCAAACTAGAATTGTTTTTAATGCTCAGTTTGGTTTGAATGCTTGAGGGCATTTGAAACGTAAACACGTCAAACATCGATAGTGCCAAGGTCGCAAGTAGCAAAGCAAATAGCGCGAGCACCCAAGGGGTCTGCAACCAAGCTGCCAACCCCGCGCCGCTTAGACCCGCCGCGACTCCAAGCGCCGTGTAGACAACGGACATGCCACTGACATAGGCCACGGCCAGCAGTGTGCCGCGGGCGCGAGACACGTGATGTTGCTCGCCCACTAGCAGCACAGACAAAATCGGCACCATCGGCAACACGCAAGGCGTCAACGCCAACAACAAGCCTAAGACAAAAAACAGCAACACAATTTCAAGCAACCCTGTCGAGCTCAGGAGCTCGGCCAAGGTCAAATCATTTTCAGCAAAAACAAGCTCACGCCACTGGCCGTCAAGCAACCGGTCAAATAGGCTCTGAGGGGCGGGAGCAATCAGCTTGTAGCCTGGAGTATTTGCCTGCGTGCTTAAGGTCACAAAAAAATCCATCGGGGGGTAACAGAGCCCCGCACTCGCACAGCCTTGACCGGTCAGCTTGATGTTGAGTGTCTGATCTGCCGTGTTTGTTGTGGCCTGAGGCGTTGTTGCCAAAGGGAGGAGGATTTCAATATCTTTGAAGTACAGCTCCATCTCTTTGTTAAACGTTGGATCGTGTTTAATCTGCCCCTTCGGAAAAACTGGCTCGCCCAGCTTGAGCCCCGGTGTTTGGGCAACAAACTCAAACCGCTCGCGGTACATGTAATAGCCGGGGGCGATTTTGAACTTTAGGCTCAGTGTATTTTTTTCGGCGCCAATAACGTCAGCCCGCAAGACAAACGCCTTTGCCGGGTCTAAGAAGTCATCATCGGCTGCATGTGCGGCCGGATAAAATAGCGCGAGCGTTGCCACAACAAGGGTCGCAACAAGCCCGAGCGCCAAGGTGCGCTGACCAAACCAGGTGAGCGCCGCGCTCAAGCTAAGCCCAGCGTTGTTTGGTGTTCGACCCAAGCCAAGTAGGGTGCGTAACCGCCCGTCACAGGCACGACAAGCGCTTCGGGTAGGTCGTAGGGATGCAACGCCACCAAGCGTTCGAGCAGGCGCTCTTGTTGCGCCACAGTCGTTTTAATGATCAAAGGGATCTCTTGGGTTTCGTGCATCGCTGACTCCCACTCGTAGACCGACATCACTGATGTACCAATATTAATACACGCAGCCAGCCGCTCTGCCAATAGGCACTTTGCGATTGTCTTTGCGCACTCAAGATCGGGCGTGTGGGTCAAGACAAGTATGACATCGGTTGTTTGCATTGGGATACTCGATTTCGCTTTGTTTGACTGATCCATAAGACAAAAAAGCCTCTTTTCAGAGGCTTTTTTACTGCAATCAACCGAGAACTTATTCGGCCGAGTCTTCAACCACTTCGTCAGCAACGAGTGGGCGGTCAACCAGTTCCATGAAGGCCATAGGTGCATTGTCGCCTTGGCGGAAACCCATCTTCAACACGCGGGTGTAACCGCCATTACGCGCTGCGTAACGTGGGCCGATCTCAGCAAATAACTTCAGAACGATTTCACGGTCGCGCAGACGAGCAAAGGCAAGACGCTTGTTTGCGAGTGTTGGGCTTTTACCCAAATTGATCAGAGGCTCGACGATGCGGCGCAACTCTTTTGCCTTTGGCAAAGTTGTTTTGATGGCTTCGTGTGTCAGAAGGGCAACTGCCATATTGCGAAACATCGCAAGACGGTGGCTGCTGGTGCGGTTTAGTTTACGTAGACCGTGGCCGTGGCGCATGGTGATATATCCTTATTGAATCTATTAAGAGTATTTCTACTCGAGTGGTTTCAGCTCTTCTATCAATCGCGCTTGTTTAGAACAAACAACCGTGATCGCGGGCCGGTTTTAAAAAATGATGTTGCTGATGGCTTGTTGACTCAACCTAAAGACAAATCAACAAGACCAAACCGCTACAAAAAACTCAAATTACCGTAATAAGACACTGACGGCAATCAAGCCGTCAGCCGCGACCAATTAAGGACGCTCGAGGCCCATTGGCGGCCAGTTGTCTAATTTCATGCCGAGTGTCAAGCCGCGTGCGGCCAACACTTCTTTAATTTCGTTAAGCGACTTACGACCCAGATTAGGAGTCTTCAACAACTCGTTTTCTGAACGTTGAATCAGGTCGCCGATGTAATAAATGTTTTCTGCTTTGAGGCAGTTAGCTGAACGCACGGTCAACTCAAGATCGTCGACTGGCCGCAACAGCACTGGATCAATCTGTGGAGCACCGCGGTTAGGCGCCTCGTATGAATCGCCAGCACCTTCAAGCGCCGCGAACACAGAAATTTGGTCCATCAAAATACGAGCTGACTGACGCACTGCCTCTTCTGGGCTGATGACGCCGTTTGTTTCAACGTCGAGCACGAGTTTGTCTAGGTCGGTACGCTGTTCAACACGAGCATTTTCAACAGAGTAGCTCACGCGACGTACTGGGCTAAACGACGCATCCAACACAATGCGACCAATAGTATGCGCACGATCGTCGATCAGTGCACGTACGTTACCTGGCACATAGCCACGGCCTTTTTCAACTTTGACGTGCATCTCAAGCTTACCGTTTTCGGTGAGCGTTGCGATCACATGATTTGGGTTCACGATTTCGACATCGTGCGGCAGTTCAATATCAGACGCGAGCACTGGACCCGCTCCTTGCTTGCGCAAGACCAAGGTCAACTCATCGCGGCTGTGTAACTTAAACACAACGCCTTTCAGGTTCAACAGAATGTCAACGACGTCTTCGCGCACACCAGGAATCGTTGAATACTCGTGCACAACGCCCGTGATTTGCACTTCGGTTGGCGCATAGCCAGTCATCGAAGATAGCAAAATGCGACGCAGAGCGTTACCTAAGGTATGGCCATAGCCACGCTCAAAGGGTTCCATGATGATTTTTGCATGGTGCGTGCCGACGGGTTCAACTTCAATCGAACGCGGCTTAAGAAAGCTTTGTGACATTTGTACGATTCCTTTTCAATACCCTCGGCTCATTACACCGATAA
>JBAWWV010000139.1:0-10286 GCA_037146575.1 Alcaligenaceae bacterium
GGACGTGGGTACTTCGCATAAAGAAAGGTTCCTTCGGGGTCAAGCACCTCTAAGGGATCAAAGATCCCAGCGTTGATCGGGACTTCTGGAAAGATATGTTTGATCGCGAGATAGACCGAAGACTTCGTTGTCGCGAGCACACTATTCATCGGGCCCATACAGGGGGGGCTGGACCGACTAAAATCAAAGGTGAGATGACCATCACTTTTTTTGATATGCACGTGGATGCGCAAAGGCTCGTTCACGACGCCGTCTGAATCCAAAAAAGACTCGCCTTCGTATTCACCATCAGGAATCTGATTGATGCACGCTTGCATCTGCTGGCGTGAGCGTGCTTCAAGTTCAACGATTGAGGCTTCGATGGTTTCTAGGCCATAGCGATCCAACAGTTCAGTCAGTCGCTTTTCGCCGATCGCAAGCGCCGCTGCCTGAGACTTGATATCGCCGATACGCTGCTCGGCAATACGAATGTTAGACATAATGATTGCCAAAATTTCTTCGTCAAGGACTCCTTTTTTAAAGAGTTTGACCGGCGGCAGACGCAATCCTTCTTGCTCGATCTCGACAGCATGAGCCGAAAATCCTCCGGGCACCATGCCGCCAATGTCAGGCCAGTGGCCAGTATTGGATAACCATGAAAACAGTTTTCCTTGATAGAAAAACGGCTTCACAAAGCGCACATCCATCAAATGGGTTCCACCCATATACGGGTCGTTCACAATGTAAACATCGCCTGGATTCACGTTCTTAGCGCGTTTGATCACTTCTTGAGTCGAGAACTGCATCGTTCCCACAAAGATCGGCAAGCCAAACTCACCTTGCGAGATCAGCTTGCCTGTATCCCGATGGTAAATGCCATTTGAGCGGTCTTGAGATTCAGAAATGATAGGAGAGAACGCAGCCCGGCAATGCGCCAAATCCATTTCATTACAAACTTGTTGTAAGCCACTTTGAATGACCGAGAGCGTGACCGAATCGATAAGGTTCATATGCAAATGTCTCGAGAATAATTCAGATTATCTTTCGTTTCAGATCGTGATCAATAAGTTACCAAAAGCATCATGACGAGCGACATTCGATGGTTCAAGGACTATGGTCGTGTCTAGCTGTTCAATGATCGCCGGGCCTGGGATGTCAACGTCGGGCAATCTGTCACGCGCATAAACTGAGGTGTCAAGCCAGCCAGCGCCATCAAACCAAACTGGTCGTCGATTGACTTCAGCGCCGGCAAGCGTTGCCGCCGGCCTAGACGGACTAAGTTGAGAGAGAGGCGGTACACGCCGTTTTCCGACAAGACTTGTGTTCAATGACGAAAGAACCGGCAGCAGCTCTGCAAGCTCAACCTCAAACCGGTTCCAGTACGCTTTTGCAAAGGCTTGCTGCAAAGACTCAACGGAGGCGTTCTGGCGTAGCAGCTCGACCGATAACAAATGACTTTGACCTTGAAACTGCATTTCGGCTGTGTGCAGAATTTCGATATCAGTGACGACTATGCCATCTTTCGCAATGATGCTCAGGCCTTCAGCGATTTGCTGATCTAAAGCATTAGCGATCTCTGCATCAGTCAATGTTTTAAGAAGACGGTTCACAGGTTTGACGAAATCATGCCTGACGTCTGCCACCAAGCAACCTAGTGCATTGGTTAAGCCAGGACGCGCCGGAATCAGCGCCGAGGGGATGCCGAGTTCACGCGCCAAAGCCGTAGCATGCAGTGGCCCTGCACCACCAAAAGCAAACAATGCAAAGTCGCGCGGATCGTGTCCACGCGCCAAACTCACTAGCCGAATCGCACCTACCATATTGTGATTAGCCACACGCAAAATCGCTGCGGCAGCCTCTTTTGCACTCAAGCCCAAAGGCTGACCAATTTTTTGCAAGACAAGCTCAGAGACATATTCAATGATGACCGGATTGCTTACGGAAAGCAGCTTCGTACTGTCAAGCCGACCCAAGAGCAAATTTGCATCGGTGATAGTGGGCTCGGTACCACCACGGCTGTAGCAGATAGGGCCAGGTCGGGCACCTGCACTGCGCGGACCAACCTGCAGAATGCCCGCGGTGTTGACGCTAGCGATTGAGCCGCCACCCGCGCCCACAGTATGCACATCCACCATCGGAACATGAATCGGCATGCCATATTCCAACTCAAGTTCGCTCGAGACTTTGGGCAGACCTTTTTCGATCAGCGCGACGTCAGACGAGGTGCCGCCCATGTCGTAGGTAATTAGATTAAGACTGTTTGCAATACGCCCGATGTGCGCCGCAGCCATGACACCAGAGGCGGGGCCCGACATCACCGTATTGACAGCCATCCGAGTGACCGAGCGCGCACCAACGGTACCGCCGTTACCCTGCATCACAAGTAGGTCGTGACCGAATCCCTCTTTCGTCAATTCACTCTGCAGCCTGTGAATATAGCGGTCGAGTATGGGCTGCACCGCAGCGTTCACTGCCCCAGCGGTACCGCGCTCAAACTCGCGGTATTCTGAAATCACTTGATGCCCCGCCGTAAGATAATTGTTGGGCCAAACTGTTTTTGCCAATTCAAGCGCCCGCAACTCATTCACTGGATTCGCATAGCTGTGCAAAAAATGAATGAGTAGCGCTTCGACACCCGAGTCGATTAATGCTGTAACTGCCGCCAAAAATTGTGTTTCATCCAGTGGCGTCAACACGTGGCCTTTGCCATCTAAGCGCTCATCGACCTCGAGTCGCAATTCGCGCGGAATCAAGGGTTTAAACGATCCCTTCAAACCATAAGCGGTAGGCCGCGTTCGCCGGCCTAGCTCTAAGGTATCGCGAAAGCCACGCGTGGTAATCATGCCCACGCGTGCCAACTTACGCTCGAGTATGGCGTTGGTTGTGGTGGTTGTGCCGTGCACAATGCTATCGACCTCAGAAAGCGAGACCTCAGTGTCTGCCAAAGCCTGCAAGACACCAAACGCTTGGTTATCAAGCGTGGTCAGCACTTTAGACAGACGAACTGAGCCTGTCACATCATCCATCAGAATCAGATCCGTGAACGTGCCCCCCACATCGATTCCAACGCTAATTGTCATAAGATCTCCAGAAAACGGGACTGCATTGTGCATGGATGATAACTAAAGTTGCGATAAGCGACTGTCTCGTTCGCAATTCGAAGCTGGCCACGACACCCGCATATTAAGGCGACAAGAGCTTCGGGCAATGGATAACCCTCGTTGACGAGGCAAGCCTTAACGATTAGTTTAGTAACAGAATATTTTGAAAGAAAAAATAATGAAACAAATCCTCATATTCGCACTGTGGGTACTCGTGTTGGGGACAGTGCCCAATACTAGCTGGTCGCAAGCGTATCCCAATCGGTCAATTAAGATGATCGTGCCCTTTCCCCCGGCGGGCGCTGCTGACGTTACGGCTCGCATTGTGGCAAAGGCCCTGTCTGAAGACCTCGGGCAGCCGATCATTATCGATAATCGCGGCGGTGCAGATGGTGCGATTGCAGGTGTCGCCGCGATCAATTCGCTGCCTGACGGCTACACCTTGCTATTTGCCACCACGACCGGTATGAATGCTGCGCCGACGATGCGTAAAGTGCCCCCGTATGATCCTTTAACTGCCCTCACCCCGATCTCCTTAGTCGGAAAGTTCGGATTTTTTCTGATGATTAACTCCGAGGTGCCCGCAAAAAACATGACCGAGTTTCTGGCTTACGTCGGTGCCAACCCAGGCAAAGTGAACTATGCCAGCGGCAACGGAACAAGCATCATTACGACCGCGCAATTTGCACAAGAAACTAAGCTTGATATGGTTCATATTCCTTATAAAGGAGATGCACCGGCAACTACAGATTTGATTGCTGGGCGAGTTCAAATGCTGATTGGTACCCCAGGCGGCGCCTTGCAACAGGTTGAAGAGGGCCGCGTCCGAGTCTTAATGACTTTATTGCCAAGTCGCAGTCCTCTGGCGCCTAACGCACCAACCGCGCAAGAAGTTGGCATCAAGAATATGTCGATTAGCCCTTGGGGTGGCTTATACGGACCCGTTGGAATATCGACAGAGGTAGTGAATCGTGTTGCGCTCGCCATGAAAAATGTCGCAGCCCGGCAAGACGTGCGCGAGCAACTTGGAAGGATCGCCTTTGAGCTACAGAGCTCTACGCCTGCTGAGATGGATCAGCTCAACAAAGACCAGCTTGCCACTTGGCGCAAAACTGCTGACGCGATCAATCTTGAGCGCAATTAGGTAACTGTAAGGTCGCTATAACCTTCCTATTTACGTGTGCTACCGCACTCTACGTTGAGGTAAGAATGACAGAGCAAGAAAAGACACTGAGTCTAGTCCAAGAATTAGTTGCTATTGATTCAAGAAGTCAGGTTGCCAGCACTCCCGTTTTTGATGTGGTGTTGGCTCAACTCTCAGGTTGGAAAGTCGAGACGATTGACTATACCGATCCAGCAGGCACTTTAAAGCGAAATATAGTTGCTCGGCACCCCGACAGCCGGTCGCGGGTCACCTTTGCAGGACATCTCGATACCGTGTCCTCCACCGGCTGGGTTCGAGATCCATTTTGTGCGACGACTGAGGGAGAAAATCTCTACGGCCTAGGAAGCTCGGATATGAAGGGACCAATCGCTTCGTTCCTTGTTGCCGCTAATGCAACTGCAGCAAAGAACCGCCCCGCCATTGTGTTGACCTCAGATGAAGAGGCTGGAAAACAGGGCGTGCGCGAAGTGGTAGCCCGCAGTGAAACACTCAAAGAGTTTTCACCCTCTTGCTTTGTTGTGGCCGAACCCACCAACTTAAAGATCCTGCGCGGTCATCGTGTTGACGTTGCCTTCACGATTAACGCGAAAGGTATTCAAGCTCACTCTTCGACCGGAAAGGGCTTAAACGCCAATATGGCGTTAGTGCCGTTTCTCAATGATATGCGCGACTTGCACCTTCTCTTGAGAACTAACCCGAGTCTATTTGATCAACAATACGATCCTCCTTACTGTGATCTCAATTTCGTTATCGACAACTATGGAGCCTTTCCAAATACAACAGTCGGCTTGGCAACTTGTCGCATCAAGTTTCGATACTCAAAATCCTTTGATCCAGAGTTTGTGATTTCGCGAGTGCGAGAATCCGCCGAGCGTCATCACCTTGATCTAGACATTCGGCCAGAGGCACCACCACCAGAATTACCGCCAGACCATCCGCTTGTTCGGCAAATGGAACAGTTAGTCGGTACGACGGCCGGTGTAGCCGGATTGGGCACAGAAGCCTCCGAGTATTCAAAGCTTGCTCCTTGCGTAGTTTTTGGACCCGGCGATATCGAGCACGCGCATAAGCCGACCGAATATATCGCGCTGGCACAGCTTTACCAGTCGATTGGTTTGTTTAAACGGTTGGCACTAGAGCTTGATTCGCATTAGTCACCACGACATTGAAGTACCATAAGGAGTCAACCCATGGGTCACGACGCTGCTCTCAGTATTCAACCTCGCATTCGGCGACGTATCCTCGGCTTGGTTGGACGGATGCTCCTTTTATGTCTGAGCCCAACTGCTCTGAGTGCGGAGTTTCCAGAGCGCCCAATCAAGCTTGTGTCGGGCTCGCCGGCAGGAGGGTCAACCGATGCGGTTGCACGAATCATGGCAGATGGTATGGGTGCGTTTCTCAATCAGTCTGTGGTTGTCGTCAATCAAACAGGCGCTGGTGGCAATCTGGCTACCGAGTCTTTAGCAAGAGCGCCGGGCGACGGTTACACGCTAATGGTTGGTGGCAACTTCACGCATGGCATCAATCCCCAGCTATACAAGGGTTCGACCTATGACCCGATCAAAGATTTCACACCGATCGGCCGAGTTGCTGATCTTCCCTCGATTATTGCGGTCAATCGCGCCGCCGGAATCACCACCCTTACAGAGTTAATTGCGCAAGCCAAGAAGTTACCCGGCAAGATTAACTATGCAAGTGGCGGCAATGGGACGCCTGCACATATTGCAGGAGAGTCTTTAAAACGCATTGCGGGGATCGATCTCATGCACGTCCCCTTCAGAGGTGGAGCGGCGGCAGTTGCGGCCACGCTCAGCGGAGATGTTGAAGTCATCGTCGGCACCCCACCGGTCATCATGCCACACGTCAAGAGTGGCCGTTTGATTGCCCTAACCGTGACTTGGCCCCAGCCCTACGCCGTGCTTCCAGGGGTTCCGAGTTCAACAGAGGCTGGTTTGCCGCAGCTTGCAGATCAGGGCTGGTTCGGAATTTGGGGGCCTGCGGGTATCGCCCAAAGCGTCAGGCAAAAACTATTTGAAGCGATCAATCATGCCTTGGCACAGCCACGTATTCAGCAGCGCCTCACCGCTGAGGGGCTGATTTTTTCCCCTTCAAACTCGACTATCGAATTTGAAGCGTTTGTGAAAGAGGAAGTGCCAATCTGGCGACAGCGCGTCATCGATTCTGGAGCGACTGTCAATTGATTTTTAAGGCCTATCGTCGGTTGAGGGTTTAACCGGTATCTGCATAAAACAGCGGTGTCGACTTTCGTGAACTCGCACCCCGAAAAATTTATTAAGAGACATTATGAAACGATTGATTTATCTGCTCGCACTCATATTTCAAACCACCGCTTTGGCGCAGAGTTATCCAAATAAACCGGTTCACATCGTCGTACCTTTCGGTGCAGGAAGCTCAACAGATTTATTGGGGCGCCTGCTGGCTGATGAGTTAAGAGTATCAATGGGCGGCTCATGGGTAGTCGAAAATAAGGGCGGAGCGGGTGGCCTGATTGGCGCTCAAGCGGTCGCAACGGCAGCACCGGACGGGTACACCCTACTATTGTCCTCGAGCGCAACCAATTCTGCCGCGCCCGGACTGTTCAAGACCATTCCCTATGACCCTATCAAAGGTTTCGCGCATATCGCACGTATTGTCCTTTACCCTTGGGTCTTGGTCGTCAATACCAGCCTACCAGTCAAGACTGTAGCGGAGTTCAATACATACGTTCAATCGCGGTCAGGGCAACTTAATTTTGGCTATGGCTCAGCAACAGCTCAAGTTGCTGCCAGCGCCTACAACAGTCTGGCTGGCCTAAATGCTGTCGGCGTTTCGTATAAGAGCCAGCCTCCTGCTGTGATGGATTTACTCGCAGGTAATATTCAGTACATGTTCACTGACGTCGGACTTGTCGCCTCGCATATTCAGTCTGGCAAAGTTAAGGCGCTGGGCGTTACGACAGCGCGCTCAACTAGAGCGCTGCCCGAGATCGCGCCTATCGGCGACAACGGCGTGCCAGGGTACGAGCTGGTGGGCTGGGCTGGGCTAGCAGCCCCAGCTGGTACGCCACCCGAGATCGTCAAGACACTTGCCTCAGAGTTCAATAAAATCATGTCGCAAGCACGCGTGCGAGATAAACTCATTTCAATGGGAACCGAGCCCGCCTATGTCGACGGCGAGCAGTTCAACAGCTTTGTCAAAAGCGAAGTTGACCTTTGGACCCGCCGGTTGCGGGAAGCTGGTGTCGAAAAGCAATGACCAAAAGAGGTATCGCAAATGAATTTTCAGCATTCCCCGATGGTTCTAGAACTGTGCGAGCGACTACGTGCTTTTATGACTGAGCACGTCTATCCGCTAGAGAGCGCTTGGTTCGAGCATGGTAGAAGTGAAGCTCGCTGGGAGCCGCTCCCCTGGATGGAGGACCTGAAACGCAAAGCGAGGGAAGCTGGCTTGTGGAACCTTTGGCGACCTAAGTCCAACGGTGGCATTCTGACAAATCTCGAGTACGCCCCTCTATGTGAAATCATGGGTCGAGTTCACTGGGCAATGGAAGTGTTTAACTGCTCGTCGCCTGACACTGGCAATATGGATTTAATCCTAAAGTTCGGATTACCAGAGCATCAGACACGTTGGGCCCAACCACTGCTGGAGGGTAGTATTCGCTCAGCCTTCCTCATGACCGAGCCGGATCAGGCAAGTTCAGATGCGACAAATATTCAATGCCGTGTCGAAAGAGATGGAAACGACTACGTCCTCAACGGACGAAAGTGCTGGGCGGCAGGCGCAGGGGATTCTCGCTGTAAAGTCTTAGTCGTGATGGGTAAAAGTGATCCCGATCATCCAGATCGACATAAGCAGCATTCGATCCTGCTCGTGCCCAGCGATACGCCTGGCGTGCGAGTCACTCGACCGCTTCCCGTGTTTGGCTACGAAGATCCACCACAAGGCGCCTCCGAGGTCGAGTTAACAAATGTCCGCGTGCCACAAGAAGCATTACTGCTCGGTCCTGGACGTGGCTTTGAAATCGCACAGAATCGTCTCGGCCCCGGAAGACTGCACCACTGCATGCGACTGGTAGGTAAGGCAGAGCGCGCAATCGAGGCGATGTGTGATCGCGCAATGGCACGCACGACCTTTGGCAAACCCCTCTCGCAAAGAACGGTCACACTCGAGCGGATTGCAGAGTCGCGGATCGCGGTCGATGCCGCGCGTTGGATGGTGCTTCATGCTGCTTGGAAGCTCGATGTCGGTGGCAACAAAGAGGCCCGTAAAGAGATCGCGATGATTAAAGTCATGGCGGCCAATACGGCGTGCAAGGTTATCGATTGGGCGATTCAAGTACATGGCAGCTACGGGCTATCAAATGATTTTGCGCTCGCCCATGCTTATGGCTACGCCAGAACACAACGCATCGCTGACGGACCCGACGAGATTCATCGAAATCAGATCGGTAAACTCGAACTAGATGCACGTGCAAAAAGTCAACAAAAATGACTTCCTATTGCGTTATGTCTTTAGAGCTCAAGCTCTCGATTAGAGAATCACGAACATGACAACATCGGTTCAGTTGCCACTTGAGGGCGTCACCGTCATCGATCTCACCACGATCATCTTCGGACCGTTCTGCACGCAGATACTGGGCGATTATGGCGCAGACGTGATTAAGATAGAATCTCCAGAGGGTGACTTCTCAAGGCATGCAGGGCCCACTCCGATTCATACAATGGGTCCCATGTATGTCAATCTAAACCGTAATAAGCGCGGCATCTGCTTAGACCTACGCAAACCGCAAGCCGTACAGGCTGTGCTCAAGCTATGTGCATCGGCAGATATCTTCATTAGCAATGTCCGGCCAGCTGCGCTTGCACGCTTAGGCCTGAGTTACCAAGAGGTGCGCGCGGCATGTCCAGATATCGTTTATGTCAGCCTGGTGGGCTATGGCCAGCGGGGCCCTTACGCAAAAAAACCCGCAGTCGATGACGCTTTGCAAGCCGGCAGTGGCATCCCTAGCCTCTTCACTAAAAGTCTAAAAAGTGACCCTGCTTAT
Source organism: Alcaligenaceae bacterium (assembly GCA_037146575.1). Taxonomy (GTDB): domain Bacteria; phylum Pseudomonadota; class Gammaproteobacteria; order Burkholderiales; family Burkholderiaceae_B; genus Zwartia. The sequence goes on from JBAWWV010000139.1 coordinate 9,290, forward strand.
ATTCCACTGAACATTGCTGATCGATTAGCCGGCACCACCGCTGCACACGCCACTCTTGCCGCACGAATGATGCGCGACCGCACCGGTTTAAGTCAGTTTGTCGAAGTGCCTATGTTTGAAACCGTGGTCGCCGCGGTAATGGGCGACCACCTGATGGGTGAGACTTTCTCGCCGGCTTCGGGACCGATGGGGTATACACGAATTCTCTCAACCGATCGTCGCCCCTTCAAGACAAAAGATGGCTTTATCAGCGCCACCATTTACAGTGAAAAAAATTGGCGACAGTTTCTTCCTGCCATTGGCTTGGGCGATTTGCAACAGACCGATCCGCGGTTTGCAAACCCCACTGAACGTGCAAAACACTACCCCATGGTTTACGGATTTCTCGCTCGTCAGTTTGAACTGCGCACCAGTGAAGAGTGGATGATCTTGCTGGCACAGTTAGATATTCCATGCTCGAGGATTGAGTCCTTAGAGAGTCTCATGGAGGATCCGCATTTAGCCGCTGTGGAGATGTTTCCTGAGGTCAACCATCCAGCGGTCGGACCAATGCGTAGCATTCGTGCACCGGTGCAATGGAAAGATGTCGACCTAGGTGTTCGAAGGCATGCACCTACGATTGGCGAACACACCACTGAAGTCCTACGCGAGTTCGGTTTTGAAGAGTCCGAAATTGCAGCACTCGCGACAAATCAGTCTGACTCTTAACTATAAAAATAGATAGCGAAGAGCTGTAAAAGACACTCTTTGTCTATGCCATTCAAATAATGTCTTTTGTTTCCATCAGCGCATCGGCTCAGAACATGAAAAAAAACCTCTTTGCACTTAGCTTGTTAATAACATTTTTTTTAGTTAGCAACGCTTCGGCTCAGGCCTTCCCCACAAAAACAATCAAGATTATCTCACCGACTCCCGTCGGCAGTTCTAGCGATATGCTGGCCCGAGTGCTGATCGACCAAATACAGAAAGACTCAGGAACCACTTGGCTCGTCGAAAA
>JBAWWV010000140.1:0-10250 GCA_037146575.1 Alcaligenaceae bacterium
CACTAAAATCGTACGCGCAGGGTCATGTAACAGCGATAACAACTTTGCATCACCAGGCGACCACTTGCCTGCCTCAACCACAAACAGCACCACATCCACACCCGCCAGCGTTTGCGTGACCACGCGATTCATCATGCGATTCATGGTGCCGCCATGACGGGTTTGAAACCCGGGCGTATCGACAAACACAAATTGCTCGTGTTCACGCGTGAGTACACCTTGAATACGGTGACGCGTGGTTTGTGCCTTACGCGACACGATGGTGATTTTGCTACCGATTAAGGCGTTGGTGAGAGTTGATTTACCAACGTTAGGGCGCCCTACAACTGCGATAAAACCACAGCGATATGCTGTTTCTGTCATTTAAGCTCCTGGGCAACCGCAACCGGCAGCGTGAGTTGTGCCGTTTTGCGCGCCCGGGTTGAACGCTTTTTGGCTGGGGCCGGACTAGCCGCCTCAGCCGCAACAAGTGCAAGTTTTGCTGCCGACTGCTCGGCGGCACGACGACTGGCACCTGCGGCCACCACCTTGATATCAAGCACCGGAACCGAGCACTCAACTTCAAACTGCTGACTATGCGCCGCGCCATGAGTGGCAACAACGCTGTATACGGGTAATGCGTACTGGCGACTTTGCAAAAACTCTTGCAATAAGGTTTTTGCGTCTTTGCCTAGGGTTAACGGATCAACGCTTGCCAAAATCGGAACATACAGACGCTCGATTAACTGCTGGGCCGCGACGTAGCCACCATCTATAAATACGGCAGCCAAAATCGCTTCGAAGGTGTCGGCCAAAATCGAAGGCCGCCTGAACCCGCCGCTTTTAAGCTCGCCCTCACCTAGGCGTAGGTATTTTGAGATTTCGAGCTTTTGAGCAATTTCGGCAAGCGAGGCTTGCTTGACTAAATTTGCCCTCACGCGCGAGAGATCACCCTCATCCAACGTGCCGTAATGACTAAACAAGAGCGCCGAGACCGATACGCTTAAGACCGAATCACCTAAAAACTCAAGCCGCTCGTTATGACGTGCGCCATGGCTACGATGCGTCAAAGCCTGCTCAAGCAAAGCAGGTTTGACGAACTGGTATCCAAGCGAAGTCTCAAGCGCGGAGGGTGACATGGAAAAATAAAATTAGCGGTGACTGAAACAATATGAACTTAATGAAAGCGCCCGATACGGCTCAGGTGGCTAAAGTTCATCCAAATAAAGAAAGCTTTACCGACAATATTGGCCTCTGGGACAAAACCCCAGTAACGACTATCCAGGCTGTTATCGCGATTGTCACCCATCATAAAGTAAACGCCTGCCGGAACGGTGCATCGCACACCATTTCTTAGGTATTCGCACTTTTCACGATATGGAAAATTAGTGATTGGTCCTATTTCTTGCGATCTTCGCTCATCTAACAATATTCGATGGGTTTTTTCACCTAACTGCTCTGAAAATTGTGCGGTATACGAGACACGGTCTGGTTCAAAATATTGCCCTTCGGGGGTTCTAAGAATTTCTTTGCCATTGATGAATAGCTTTTTATCAAGATATTCAAGTTGATCGCCAGGCAAACCGACCACGCGCTTGATGTAGTCAACCGAGGGGTCAACAGGATAGCGAAACACCATCACGTCACCGCGCGCTGGTTCGCCCAGCGGAACAATCTTTTTATCGATCACCGGCAAACGCAAGCCATAAGTAAATTTATTGACAAGAATCAGGTCGCCCGATTGCAGCGTTGGCAGCATCGAACCAGACGGGATACGAAAGGGCTCGACGATAAACGAGCGCAAGACAAACACAAACAAAATGACCGGAAAAAAACTCACACCATACTCAACCCACCAAGGCACATGACCAACCTCAGTGCGGATCTGTTCTTCGCGGTTTTGCACCTCAACGTGAGGCAAGCTCACCCAGCTTGGACGGGCTAAGGCTAAGGCCTGCTCAACCCGACGCTGCCGTGCAGGGCGCAACGAAAACTTATCAAGCGCGTACACCACACCCGTGACAAGCATCAGCACAAAGAGTATCAGGGCAAAATTCCAGCTCATCTGCTTAGCCTTGTAAAAAGATTATTTATCATCAACTTGCAAGATCGCCAAAAACGCTTCTTGCGGAATCTCGACACTACCGACTTGCTTCATGCGCTTTTTGCCGGCCTTTTGTTTTTCAAGCAGTTTTTTCTTGCGACTGATATCACCGCCATAACATTTGGCCAACACGTTTTTGCGCAGGGCTTTGACGTTTTCGCGGGCGATGATCTCGGCGCCAATCGCGGCCTGAATCGCCACGTCGTACATTTGGCGCGGGATCAGTTCGCGCATGCGCGCCACCACATCACGCGCGCGATAGCGGGCGTTTGAGCGATGGCAAATGTTTGACAGCGCGTCGACTTTATCGGTGTTGATTAACAGATCAACCTTGACCACATCAGCCGTACGATATTCTTTAAATTCATAATCCATCGACGCATAGCCACGCGACACTGACTTTAATTTGTCAAAGAAATCAAGCACGATTTCGGCTAACGGCATCTCGTAGTGCAAATGCACCTGGCGACCGTGGTACGTCATATCCAGTTGCTGACCGCGCTTGTTATTACAAAGCGTCATCACTGGACCCACGTACTCTTGGGGCATAAACAAGGTAATCGTCACGATCGGTTCGCGAATCTCAAGATACTGCCCAACCTCAGGCATGCGCGAGGGGCTTTCAATCTGGATCACGCTGTTATCGCGCAGCACCACTTCGTACACCACCGAGGGCGCGGTCGTAATGATGTCCATATCAAATTCACGCTCAAGGCGCTCTTGCACAATTTCCATGTGCAGCAAACCCAAAAAGCCGCAACGAAAGCCAAAGCCAAGCGCCTGCGAAACTTCGGGTTCGTACATCAGCGACGAATCATTGAGCTTGAGTTTTTCGAGTGAATCACGCAGCTGATCGTATTCGCTGCTTTCGACCGGATACAACCCAGCAAACACCTGCGGCTTAACTTCTTTAAAGCCAGGTAAGGCCTCAGAGGCAGGCTTAGACAACAGCGTAATCGTGTCGCCCACCTTGGCGTCAGCAAGTTCTTTAATACCGGCAATCACAAACCCCACTTCACCCGCCGACAGATGGGGGCGAGGCTGCGACTTCGGCGTAAACACACCGGTTTGCTCACACAGGTGGACAGCGCCCGTTGCCATAAAAGAAATTTTATCTTTCGGTTTGAGTACGCCGTTGACCACGCGCACCAGCATCACGACGCCAACATAATTATCAAACCATGAGTCAATAATCAGGGCCTGTAACGGCGCTGCCGCATCGCCTTTTGGCGCGGGAATGCGAGCCACCACTGCCTCAAGGATTTCGTCGATCCCCATGCCAGTTTTGGCGCTTGCCAAAATGGCCTCAGAGGCATCAAGCCCAATGACTTCTTCGACTTCAGCGCGGGCGCTTTCAGGATCAGCCGACGGCAAATCCATTTTGTTTAATACCGGTACGACCTCAACACCGAGCTCGATCGCGGTATAACAATTGGCGACGGTTTGGGCTTCGACGCCTTGCGAGGCATCGACCACCAGCAGCGCGCCTTCACAGGCCGACAATGAACGACTGACCTCATACGAGAAATCAACGTGGCCCGGGGTATCAATCAGGTTGAGATTGTAAATTTCGCCATTGGCTGCTTTGTAGTGCAGCGCGGCGGTTTGCGCTTTGATCGTAATGCCACGCTCACGCTCGATATCCATCGAGTCGAGCACCTGTGCAGACATTTCGCGGTCGGCTAAGCCCCCGCAGCGCTGAATCAGTCGGTCTGCAAGGGTGGATTTACCGTGATCGATATGGGCAATAATCGAGAAATTGCGGATGTGCTGCATAACACCTAAAAAGTAAGATACCAAGCAAAAGGGGCGCCCTGCGCCCCTTTTGCGGCAAACCGCTATTCTAGCCTGTCTAGACTGACTTATCCGTTCAAACGACCTACTTCTCGGTACGAACGGCGACCCAGCGGGTTTGATCACCGGTTCGCACCATCAAACCGACTGGACGAGACTGATCTAACCCAGCGACCACTTTGGCAAATTGCGCTGGGGTCGTAATATCGGTGTCATTGACGGCCAAAATGATGTCGCCCTCGGCCACGCCGGCCGTGCTGGCAGGTGCCTCAACCGCGGTCACTTGCACTCCACCCTTAATGCGCAGCTTTTTCTGGACGTCTTCTTTGACGGGGGTGACTTCCATGCCCAAGACCGTTGTGACAGGCTCAGCAGGCTTGGCAGTGCTTGGCTCAGCCGCTGCGGTTTTGTCCGCTTTAAGCTCGGCCACCGTCACTTTTAGGGTTAACGGCTTGCCTTTACGCCACACTTCAAGACTGGCAGTGGTGCCCGGCTTGGTTTCACCCACGACACGCGGCAAATCAGACCAGCGACCGATGGGCTTATCCGCAAATTTGGTGATCACATCGCCCGGCAACTCCCCCGCTTTGTCTGCAGGTGCATCAGGCTCAACACCGCCAACCAGGGCGCCTTCTGCCTTGGGCAGGCCAATCGCCTGGGCAACGTCTTTGCTGACCTCGCCAATTTGGACGCCAATCCGACCACGAGTGACCGAACCCGAGGCGCGCAACTGATCGACCACGGCCATCGCTTCTTCGATCGGGATTGCTAACGAAATGCCCATGAAACCGCCGCTACGAGACACGATCTGGGCGTTGATCCCGACCACTTCACCCTTGAGGTTCAGCAAAGGGCCACCCGAATTGCCGGGATTCACCGCCACATCGGTTTGAATGAAAGGCAAGTAATCACCGGTTTCACGGCCCAGGGCGCTCACAATCCCTGAGGTCACTGTCGACTCAAGACCAAAGGGCGACCCAATTGCCATCACCCACTGGCCTTTTTTCAGCAACTTGGCGTTACCAATCGGTAAGAAGGCCATGTCTTTCGCTTCAACTTTGAGCAGTGCCACATCGGTACGTTTATCGCTACCGATCACTTTCGCTTTGAACTCACGCGCATCGGTCAGCGTCACAAAAATATCGGTGGCGCCTTCAACCACGTGATGGTTGGTTAACAGGTAACCGTCGGCTGAGATGAAAAAACCAGAGCCCACGCCGCGCGGTACCGAACGCTCTTCGGGTTCAGCGCGAGGCTTACCGCGTGGATTTTGTTGTGGACCTTGGCGGCCACCTGGCGGCTGAAAATCAGGACCAAAAAAATGGCGAAACATTTCGTAGGGGTCTTGGCCTTGCGGACCAGAACGTGCCGCAACTTTTGCTGTGGTACGAATGTTGACGACAGCGGGCTCAGACTTTTCAACAATGGTGGTGAAATCAGGCAGGCCTGCAATTTGCGCTTGTGCTGTCAGGTGCTGCATACCACCTGCAATCAAAATCACGGCCATCAAAAGCGCGAACATGGCACGACGAGCACGACTGACAGACTGATACGCGGAGAAATGTAATTGTTCTTGCATCATGGACTCCAGTGAAACATTCTAAGAAGACCCGCTAGCGCGAGCCTGCTGGTGGAACGTATTGAATCGACTGCGCTAACAGTTCAAGGGTGGTAGCCGGCACTTCACCCAAAACAGTCAACCAGAAATTTGCAATACGGATCCCAAAGATATTGACAGAACCGCTGCGTGCAGCGCCCTGGGATAGATACTCAGACCGCTCTACGCGATAAGGTTCAATAAAAATTGAAATTGTTGCAAGTCCATCTGACAACACCAATTGATTGACCGTGCGTTGGTCGGTAAATACACGCGCGAACTGTGAGGTTGGCAGGTATCCGGGCGGAGCAGGGACACGCCAGCCTAAGGCAGCCAGATCGATGACTTGTTGCTGCGTATCGTGTGTAGGCCAGTCTGTGATTGGCCAAGACGAGCGCAACGCCTGCTCATTAATGGTGTGGCCAATCGCGACTTGCGTAAAGGCCACCTGCTCGAGCACCGCGCCCTCGCCCGTCAAGGTTTGGGCCTTGAGTAATAAATTTGAAGCCAGATCTGCGCATAACCGATAGCCATAGCGGTGCGCATCACGCGGCACAATTTCAATCACGCGACACGCGCGCCCGGCCACACGATAGGATTCGGGCGAAGTGCGCAACTGATAGTGCGCTTCGAGGGCAGCTGGATCTGCCAGCAGTAGTCCCGGAAAACGATCGCCGCGTTGCCGTTCGCGCAGAATTATTTTTTGCTCGGGCAACAGGCTCTGCACCTCATCGTTACGTCGAAGATATTCACGCAGCGGCCCATCGAGCACTTCAATGCGTTCTTTTTCGTCTTGACCATCAAACACATGGGTCAGACGCGACGACTCGATCGACTCGCCTTGCTGAAAGGTAAAGACACCTTCGTAGTTCAGGTGCCGTGCCGCTTGCTGGATCTGTCGCAACAGCGTGGCTTCTGGCGAACCCGACCCGCTGCCGAGCGTAGCAGCGACAGCGGGACCCGTAGGTGAACTGGGTGCAGCAACGACAGCTGAACCTGCAGGTGAACTGGGTGATGCGACCGCTGCTGAGCTGGCAGCTGCCTTCGCTGAGGCAGCATCAGCTGCCACTTGCGAAGACATTGGTGCGCCTTGGCCGAGCACCTGCGTGGGCAGCCCGGCACAAAATCCTGCGCAAGCCAACAGCAACAGGCTATGCGAAGCCGCGGGCACGACTCGCTTGAACCACGCGACGTTGCGCTTTTGAGACCCTTGCCCGCTATTCATTAGCGGGGCGCACCAAACGAGGCGGGCCGAACGTTAGACGGCCCCGAAATCTGACGATGGGCTGTGACGTAGTCACGCACGGCCGAAGCCTCTAGGTTGGTCACAACCGAACTCGGGGCGTTAACTTTAGCCGTTTGCGCTGATGGGGCTGACAACTCTGGAACGAACAACGGCCTGGCAACCCAAACCACAGACGCCACAGCCGCTGCCATTGCGACACTAGGCCACACGACGCGACGTAACAGTTTTGACATTGGGGTCAACTTGCGAGGCGCCGACGCGAGGCGCAATGATTCTGCTGCGGTCGATAGTATGTTTGTTTGTGCCATATCGGTTTGCATCGTTTCGCGCGCGACAGCGCCTTGTTCTGCAACCAACGCAGCTTCGTGAGCGGGCAAACTCAGTGCAGGCTCGGCGACCAGAGCCTGCGCCACTCGCTGAGATAAATCCACTTTAGTCGACAAGGCCAACTCGGGCGTGCGCAAGGTGTCACCAATCAAGTGATACACCTGCCATGTCGCGTGCCCTGAAGTGGTAAACAACTCAGAAGGCAGACTGGTTTGTGCATCGCCATCCATCCAAGCCGAAATCGTCACCGACACCTCGACTGAGGCCAAAGTAGCGTGCTCGGTGGCAGCGGCGTCTTGCACAAGGCCCGTGCTCGCCTGAGTAGGTATAGACTGCTTTTTCATGGCTTCATCCTTACCAGCGCCGATCGCCGGTGTCACCCAGCAACGGACGCAAACGTGTCGCAATCGCCTCGCGAGCCCGGAAAATCCGAGACCGTACTGTACCGATTGGACAATTCATACTTTCTGCAATGTCTTCGTAGCTCATACCGTCAATTTCACGCATCACAATGGCATTACGCAATTCTTCGGGCAAATCGTTGATCGCTTTATTCACTGTTTCAGCGATTTGGCGGCTCGCCATCTCAGATTCAGGGTTGCTTCCATCGGTTAGTACGTCAGATTCGTTAAAAGTTTCACCTTCTTCGTTTTCAAAGGCAGAAGGAGTGCTCGGAGCGCGTTTATTTGCGGCCAGCCAGTTGCGTGCCGTATTGATCGCGATGCGATACAGCCAGGTATAGAAGGCGCTATCGCCTCTAAATTGCGGCAGCGCCCGATAAGCCTTAATGAAGGCTTCTTGTGCGACGTCTTCGATTTCAGCTGGGTCGCGGATCATTCGAGACAGTAAGCGCATGATTTTTCGCTGGTATTTAATTACCAACAAGTCAAAGGCCTGTTTATCACCGGCCTGCACTCGGGACACTAACTCGGCATCAACATCGCGTTCACTCACGCGGTATCCCCTTTGAATAACGGCGTGCAGCGCGCTCTCTGCCAAGCAGCCCAAATATTCAGGCGTCGGTAGGTTTGAGCAGGCAACTGACTGCGCCAAAGCGTCACAGTGACAACTTCAGGCTTGTTATGGGGGTGATTGTGCAAATTCAAACGCAGGGTTAATCCAAAAATATGAGTCCAATGCTGTTGCAAAGTAACAGGTGTCAAAGTGCTCTGACCGGTATTTTTAGAAAAAGTGCCCAAAAAACTACTTGGGGCTGTCACAAATTCGCTTTGTGGCACTCGAAAGCATAAGTGATGATTTTTTTGCCAGGCTTGCTGGCGCCTTTGAACAAGATATTGGGCCAGTATGCTCAGCCCAACACCAAACCCAAGCACCCAGCCAGACACGCCCTGCCAAGCGCCACCCAACACCACAGCGGCCAAGGCAAACGCTGTGGCAGCCCAACCCAGCCCGACTGCCCAGCGGGGCTGGGTCAGTGGCAACTGCGAGGGTAAGGTTGGGTGCTCAGGCCACGCACGGCGAACCACTAGATTCGACGCACTGCCATTGAGCCGTTGGTGCCACCAAAACCAAACGAATTGGATAGCGCCACGTCAATTTTGAGGTCGCGTGCTGTATTGGCGCAATAATCGAGATCGCACTCTGGATCTTGATTAAAGATATTGATCGTGGGAGGAGAAATCTGGTGATATACCGCCAACGTCGCAAAAACAGCTTCGATACCGCCAGCGGCGCCAAGCAAATGCCCAGTCATTGACTTCGTTGAGTTCACCACCAGTTTTTTAGCATGATCACCGAAAGCGAGTTTCAGGGCCTCAGTCTCGTTTTTATCACCCAGGGGTGTCGAGGTGCCGTGAGCGTTGACATACTGGATCTGATCGGCATTGATGCCGCCGTTGCGCAGAGCATTGATAATGCCGCGGCGTGGGCCATCGCGATCAGGTGCAGTGATATGGTGGGCGTCTGAACTCATGCCGTAGCCTGCGAACTCGCCATAGATGCGCGCACCGCGCTTCTTGGCATGCTCGTACTCTTCAAGCACCAACACGCCAGCACCTTCTCCGAGCACAAACCCATCACGATCCCGATCCCAGGGACGCGAGGCAGTGGTGGGGTCATCGTTGCGTTGCGAAAGCGCACGCATTGCTGCAAAACCCCCAATCCCCAAAGGCGAAACGGTCGATTCAGCGCCACCGGCCACCATGACGTCGGCATCGCCATATTCAATCATGCGTGCAGCATCACCAATCGAATGCAAACCCGTCGTGCAGGCAGACACCACAGCATAAGACGGACCTTTGAGGCCCAGCATGATGGTAAGTTGGCCTGAAATCAGGTTAATCAGCGAGGCAGGGACAAAAAATGGCGAGATCCGCCGTGGACCGCGCTGTAAATATTCTGTTTGAGTTTCTTCGATGCGTTGAAGGCCACCGATACCAGACCCAACGATCACGCCAACCCGCTCGGGGTCGGTTTGGGCAATATCCAAGCCAGAGTCTGTCCAGGCTTGCAAACCTGCCGCAATGCCGTAGTGGATGAAGGTATCCATCGTACGAGCTTCTTTGACCGGCATAATCGAGGTCACGTCGAAGCCTTTGACTTCGCCAGCGATGTGCGCATTAAACGCACTGGGATCAAACCTTGTAATCCGCCCGATACCCGATCGACCGTTCACGATGTTATCCCAAGCCGTAGCAATATCATTGCCCACAGGGCTCACGATGCCAAGACCTGTTATGACGACTCGTCGCTTCACGGATCACTCCTTATATGTGATAACGGCGGCCAAGCCGTATGGAGCAGCACAACAATAGGTCGTGAGACCTATGTCGAGTTTGCGCCAGACTTCTTAACCGCCTAACTTGCCCCTACCCTGCGCAATGTTTGTGTAGGCTTGCGCTGTTCACAAAGACTGACAGCAGCCTATTACTTAGAACGTGAATTGATGTAATCAACGGCCTGCTGCACCGTCGTGATTTTTTCAGCTTCTTCGTCGGGGATTTCGGTTTCGAACTCGTCTTCGAGTGCCATGACTAGCTCGACCATGTCGAGTGAATCGGCACCGAGGTCGTCAAGAAAGGAGGATGCGTTCTTGATCTCGGCTTCGTTTACGCCGAGTTGTTCAGCGACGATCTTCTTAACGCGCTGTTCGATGCTTTCCATTCATATCTCCAAAGGGGGGAAAAGTTCGCCGAATTATAGCGAACCGGCAGAAAAAAAACCTGTTACATGTACATGCCGCC
>JBAWWV010000141.1:0-10225 GCA_037146575.1 Alcaligenaceae bacterium
GTTGACACTCTTGCCTATGTATAAAGGCAATGTACCTTGCCCTTTAAAAATATAGACCCCAGGGCTCTGTGGCAAAGCCGCTAAGCTACCAGGGTCTATGGAGTGATTCATTCAGGCTTGATATTGCTGTCTTTCACAATTTTTGTGAATTGAACAATCTCAGTTTTAACTAAGGCATCCAATTCTGCAGGGGTACCGGTTCGAACGATGCCGGCTTGTGACTTGATACGCTCTTGCACGTCTGGGGCTTTCACGGCCTCTATCGTAGCCTTATAGAGTATGTCTACAACGGCATCAGGCGTTTGACGCGGGACGAACATCGCAATCCAGGTATCCATGTCGTAACCCGGAAAGCCACTTTCAGCAATGGTTGGCACATCTGGAAACATACTGCTGCGGGTAATTGAACTCACAGCGAGCGCTTTGACTTGACCCGCCTCAACGTTGGTCGCAATCGAGCCAATGGAGGAGAACAACACAGGAATATGCCCGCCTAACAAATCGGTTAGCGCACCGGCCCCGCCTTTATAAGGCACATGAGAAATTTGTAAACCAGTTTCAATCTTGAACTGCTCAGCAGCCAAATGACCCGAACCGCCGATCCCAGACGTGCCATAGCTCCACTGTGAGGGGTTCGCTTTTGCTAAGGCGATAAAACTTTTGACATCTTTAGCCGGAGACGTCGGCAAGACTGCGATCAGTGATCCGCCGCTGGACACCATTCCGATGGGCGTGAAATCATTGACTGGATCAAAGCTCGCCTTGCGTAACGACGGACCGAAAGTCATGGGCCCTTGCGATGTAAGGTGAATCGTATAACCGTCGGCAGGCGCACGGGCGACCAATTCAAGAGCGATCCCGCCGGCAACCCCTGGGCGATACTCCATCACGATCGTTTGACCTAAAAATTTGGCCATACGATCGGCCACCGGACGCGCAAGCTTATCGGCTGCGCCGCCAGCAGTAAAGCCTACGACCATCTTGATAGGTTTGTCGGCGGGATACTCGGCCGCAGCGACACAGGACGGCGAGCCTAACAGGGCTACAACTAATGCGAGGGAACCTAGCTTGCCAGTCTTCAACAGTGTCTCCGGGTGTGTCATTAACTGCAATTGTTCTATTTATCGGATTTGCGCGTAAAACCTCGCCGTTCATTGCGGGGAGGATCTCAAAGAAAAACTGCTCAAGTGAAGCAAATCATAACGGTCTGTCAAAAAGCAAACAATACCTTGTATTTTCGAACTCTCGGTTTACACTTTGCCCCATGCGATGTGTGACTCGATATAAACATCCCTTGAATTGAAGTTCGAAGCCATAAAAACACCCTCCGGAGATTAAAAATGCGCAATGCTGTCATCAAACTACTTGCCTCGCTCATGTTGACGGCGCTCGCCCATACAGCTGTAGCGCAGTACCCCACTAAGACAATACGCCTAGTCGTACCTTTTCCGGCCGGCTCGGCGACTGACACGGTCGCACGCATTCTCGGCAATGGCTTAAGTGCCAGCCTCGGCCAGCAAGTGATCGTCGAAAACAAAGCGGGTGCAGATGGGGCCCTGGCCGCCACAGAAGTCGTCAAAGCCGCACCGGATGGCTACACCTTGCTTGTCGCGACCAATAGCCCGATGGCTGGTGCGCCCGCTTTACGCAAACAACCACCGTATGACCCCGTGCGCGATTTCACGCCAATTTCAATGCTTGGGCGCTACACCTTCTTTTTATATGCCAATGCACAGATGCCTTTCAACACCATTCCTGAACTCATCGCCTACGCAAAGGCTAATCCGGGCAAGCTCGCCTATGCCTCTGGCAACACCACAGGTATTGTGGCAACCGCGCAGTTTTTATCGCTGGCTGGCAATCTAAATATGCTGCACGTGCCTTACAAAGGTGAACCAGCGGGCGTGATTGATCTGGTGTCTAACCGCGTGCAGTTGATGATTTCAACACCCTTCACTGCGGGCTTACATGTGCCCGATGGGAAACTCAAGATGCTGGCGATCACACTGCCGAGTCGCTCACCACTCGCGCCTGATGTACCGACTTTTGCCGAGGCTGGCGTGCAGGGATTTTCGGTTCAGTCGTGGGCGGCCCTGTACGCCCCCGCTAATTTGCCGGCTGAACTGCTTGCCCGTTTAAATACTGCAGTCAATGCAGTCTTGAATCGTCCTGATATTAAAGAGCAACTCGATCAAAAACAGTTTTTAACTCAGGGGTCCACTTCAGCAGAACTTGGTGCTTTCACCAAAGAGCAAGTGGCAACTTATGTAAAAATCCTGCGCGAAGCAGGTGTGCAGCCTGAATAATTAGGCAGCTTTGGGTGCAGCTTGAATAAGATTGAAATCGATCTCGCTGCAGCCTAAGTCAAGGATTGCGTCCCGAGTTACGCGGCTGGGCGCTCAAAGGTATCTTGCGCAGACAACTCAACCGTGTTTCCAATATCAGATACCGTCGCGCGCTGCACATCGCGCTTCCAGCGCCAATCGTCAAAATCAGTACCGCGATGCATGGTACAGCGGTTATCCCACATCACCAAGTCATTGGTGCGCCACCGATGTGACAGCACGAACTGCGGCTGTGTAGCGTGTTCAGTGAGCTCTTGAAATAACTTTTCGCTGTCTTCATCCGACATACCAATCACCCGCATCGCATGCGAGGCAAGATACAAATTGCGTCGCCCTGTCTCAGGAATCGTCCGCACCATCACCTGCTTAGCAGGTGGCAACGAGGCTCGTTCTTTTTCTGTAAAGTCAGTAAAGCCAAGTTTTGCACGCGAATGGAAAATCGAGTGCTCAACGATCATTTTTTCGATCTTGGTTTTGGTCGCTGAGGGCAAGGCATCGTAGGCAGCCCGCATATCAGCAAACTCTGTGCGCCCACCGACCGGGGCAATCGAGCGACCATACAAAAGTGAGGTCAACGCCGGCAGCTGTCTAAAAATACTATCGGTATGCCAAAGGCGATTTGCCAGACCAGACATACGCTTTCGACTATTCACGTCAAGAATTTCGTTTTCATCACCTAAGTTTGAGACATCGGCGATACGAGTATCGATGCGATATTTTTTAACTTCGTCTGCGTAGGTGTTGATGTTTTTTTCCATCGGACCAAACACTTCGGCAAACGCAATGTGTTGCTCTGAAGTCAGTTCTTGATCGGGAAACACAAGAACACTGTATTTGAAGAAAGCGGCTTTAATCGCCGCACGATCTTCATCAGACAACGCCAGACTCAAATCGACATCGCCAATTTCAGCCATAAAGTCTGCTTTAACAGGATACAAAGTGATGGCCATACGTGGCTCCGAGTGTTAGCAACGAGAACTTATCCTTGTTCACCCTGACTAGCAAGGCTTAACGCGCATTCTGACCAACCCGTGTTCTCCCTGACTGGCTAGGCTTAACTCGCACTCTGGTCCACTTAAGACAGCAGTCGGGTCACGCTACTCAGCGACAACACCGGTTTGGTCAATCACTTTTTTCCATTTAGCCAAATCGTCTTTAATCGCAACAGCAAACTCTTCTGGCGTGCTTGTCATCATGTCACCATTCTGCGACTCTGCCCACGTCTGCAGCATTGGATCTTTTGTGACGATCGTCAACTCTTTGTTCAGTCTCTGAATGATTGCAGGCTCGGTGCCCTTTGGCGCCATCACGCCAAACCACGTGTAGGTCTCAAAGCCCTTGACGCCTAATTCAGAAAACGTCGGGATATTTGGCGCTTGCTTTGAGCGTGTTGTACCCGAAATCGCCAAGGCAATGAGTTTTCCAGCATTAATGTGAGGGATCGCGGTATCGCTAAACATCACCTGCAGTTGACCACCCAGTAAATCAGCCATCGCAGGAGCTGTCCCTTTATAGGGCACGTGCGTCATTTTGATCGCGTGATCGACATCGAAAAGTTCACCCGCCAAATGACTCACGCCACCGGTGCCGCTTGAGCCGTAATTCAATACACCAGGTTTTGCCTTGGCCAGCGCGATCAATTCAGGGATTGTGCGAACCGACAACCCGGGCGTCACCACCAAGATAGCTCGACTGCCCCCGATCAAGGCCACCGGCTCAAGATCTTTTAAAGGATCAAAGGGCAAGGATTTATAGACCAGCGTATTGATCGTTACAGTTGCGTTATTACCAACGTAAATCGTATATCCATCTGGCGACGCCTTGGCGGCCCGCGCGGCGCCGATATTGCCGCCACCACCTGAAACGTTTTGAACAATGACTTGTTGACCTAACCTCTCGCCCAACGGTTTTGCCACAGCACGCGCCAGTGCGTCGGTAAACCCTCCAGGTGGGTAGGCGACGATCATCTGTAGCGGCCGGTCTGGCCATGCTGCTTGCGCACAGCCACCAAACGTCGCCGCAATCACTACCAAAAGTGTGATGAATTTATTTCGCATCTTGTCTCGTCTTTGTACCGTTCTGTTTTATTTTATTTTTAGAGATGACAGCGCTTCACAGCTCGCTATCGAGTGCGCGTACACTCCCAAAAGCGTACCACAAGAGCATACTCAAACAAAAACTAATTCTTACAATGATTCGTTCAAATTGTTATCGGCGACTAATGTCTTTAAGTGCATTGTTGCTTGGGTGCATTTCGCATGCGGCGGTCTGCCAAGACTTTCCGGTCAAACCGGTTCGTTGGATCATCCCTTACTCTGCAGGTGCGTCAAACGACGTTGTCGCCCGACTGCTAGCCCAAAAATTATCGCAAAAGTGGGGGCAACCTATCGTTATCGAAAATCGTGCCGGAGCCGGGGGCACGATCGGCGCAAGCCTGGTGGCTCATGCCGCCCCCGATGGCTATACGCTTCTCATGACCAATCCAGGGTCTAACGCGATTCAGTACGTTTTAAATCAACACTCAACCTACTCGAATCGTGATTTTTCTCACGTTATTTTGCTAGGGTCTGCGCCCTTGATGCTGAGCACTCGACAAGACTTTGCCGCGTCAACCGTCGCTGAGTTAATCGCGCTCGCGAAAGCGAGTCCTGGTGTGCTGACAGGGGGCTCCTCTGGCTCGGGTGGCAGCAGCCACTTCGCCCTTGAGCTTTTTAATCGAGCGGCGAGTGTTGAGATTCGACATATTCCTTACAAGGGCGCAGCGCCGGCCGTAGCAGATGTGGTTGGCGGACAAATATCACTTATTTTCACCACACCTGCATCCATCTTTGCCTTACTTGAAGCAAACAAACTTAAGGTGCTTGGCGTGTCAAGTCAGACGCGCCTGACTGCGTTTCCAAGTATTCCGACTATGGCCGAACAAGGCGTACGTGACTTCAACGACAACATTTGGTTTGGCATGTCAGTACCAGCAGCGACACCTCACTCAATCATTAGCAAGCTCAATTTCGATTTCAACGACATTTTGCAAAGAACAGACACGACAGAGCGCTTTACCTCGTTAGGCCTCGAGATCGCAGGAGGAAGCTCTGAACACTTTTCTAACCTAATCAATGCAGACATCGAGCGACTAAGTCAATTAGTCAAGGCGGCAAATATCAGGACCTCGCATTGAACATCCATCAAGACTGCGCCTTAAACGTCGTTTCACGAATCGCTTGGCCGCTCGTCTTAACTCAATGCCCCGTTACGGGCGCGCCTGCATGATTGATTTTGTGCGTTGCAACAGAAGGTTTTGTAGGCCGACTTTTTAAAGTCGTACACTCTGTCCATTACCCTTAACGCTGCCGCCTTGTGAAACACCTCTTACTTGCCCTCGGGGCAATGTTTTTTCAGCAAACCTTTATTGCGCTTGGGCGAGCCCTACCCGCTGTGCTCGCCCCTGCCATGATTGCCGATCTGCTGCTAGACTCCGCTTGGATCGGTGTGTATTTTTCAATCTCAGCGGTCGCGTCTTTGGCCACCCAATTAGGATGCGGCAGCTTCATTATTCGTTATGGCGCTCTGAGAATGAGCCAAATCGCGTTGATTATGCTGGCGCTCGGCATGGCTTTGGCAACCCTTGGCACGCCGCTGATGCTTGTGCTTTCGGCTCTAGTCGGTGGAGGTGGTGCTGCCGTCTCTACCCCCTCAAGCTCGCACCTACTTGGCCGAGTCTCGCCTCCACGCTATATGCCCTTAGTTTTTTCGCTTAAGCAAACGGCGGTGCCTGCCGGCCTTTTACTTGCTGGTTTGCTGGGGCCTCAACTCACCGAAGCATTTAACTGGCACTACACCATGCTGTTTGCGGCGCTCGCTTGCCTTGTTTTTACAGCGATGTTGCAGCCCCTTCGTAAACTCTTCGACGATGATCGCATCGCCACACGCACTTTTCACTTGTCGGATTTTTCTACAACGCTCAAATCGGTGGTGGGGACTCAATCTCTAAGGAATATGTCCTTTACCTGCTTCGCTTTTAATGCCGCGCAAACAATTTTTACTGTTTATTTTGTGGTTTATCTGACCACGCTGGGCTACACCCTGGTTGCAGCCGGATTTGTGTTCTCGACCGCAGTCGCGATTGCGGTGCCCGGTCGGATCGTTTGGGGACTGTTAGGCAGCGGCTACATTCAACCGCGGCTGGTCATGGCGACTTTAGCGTTTGGCATGGCGGCTAGCATGATCTTGCTCAGCTTATGCAATAGCGCTTGGCCAACGGTTTTGGTTGGAACGGTTGCGGCCATTATCAGCGCAACAGCTCTGTCATGGCATGGCGTCTTGTTGGCCGAGACCGCTAATGCTGCGCCCGAAGGAATGCGAGGAGCCGTGACCGGCGGGGTCTTATCTTTTGGTCAACTGGGTGCACTCACCGCCCCAACAGTCTTTTCAGTCCTACTGGGTCTAAGCAATAGTTATAGCTTAGGCTTTATCGTTTGCTCGATCCCGGCTCTGCTGGTGGGGATTGCCTTAGTGCGCCAGCGAGGCACTTAAGAAATCAATAAATATCTTGCTGACTTTTTCGGCCTGCTCTTGTTGCACCCAATGACCCGCGCCCTCGACCAGCACCGTCCCCTTGTATTGCGTGGTGAGCGTCTGCTCGACAGCTTGAAGGCCACCTGGGGTTTGATAAACGCCCCAGTCGCTTTTTCCACCAATAAATAACGAAGGCACATCGATCGTGCGGCCAGCAAAGATTTTTAGCTCTTGATCGAGCCCGCCGATGCGATAGCCTTGCAAGCCTCCCTGAAAACCAGTACGGCCATACTCTTCGCTGTAAACGCTGAGTTCATGGTCAGGCAGCCAATGGCAAGCCGCAATCTCTTGCGCTGACGGCATCTCTGAAGCAACCGACTCTGCCATACCCTTATCTAAGTCCATCACATAATAGCGAGGAAGTTTTTCCCACTCGCTTGCGATTAGCGCGGTTAACGGAAACGGTTGATTGGCCACCCAGTCAGCACTTTTCATGTGATAGTAGGCACGCAGAAAGGCATGTAACCCTTGCTTGGGGTGCCAGATATTGTCGTTCGCTTCTGGCAGCGTGTAATACTGCATATAGTATTTACGCGGCGGAGTGAGGCGCGCAAGGTCTTGGTGGATTCGCTGCGGCGGCTTTACTGGGGCCGGCACATTCACCGTGTTAAAGGGCAAGGATTCGGGTGCACCCCTGAACGGCGAGCTCATCAAAATGACCGACTTAAACACGTCGGGGCGGGTCAATGCGCACCAGCCCGCTAAAGGCGAGCCTTGATCGTGGCCGAACACTCCCGCCACCGTGCGATAACCCAAGGCAGACACCAGCGCCAACATGTCGTTAATTTTGTTTAATGAGCCAAAAGCACGCATGTCGTCAGAGTGCTTAATCTCTGTGCCACCGCTTCGACCATAACCCCGCACATCCGGCGCAATCACGTGATATCCAGCAGCGGCGAGCGGCGCCATGACCTTGCGCCAGCTGTAAGCCAACTCAGGAAAACCGTGCAACAGCAATACCAATTGCCGTCCTGCCGTCTCAAAACCCGCCTCAAGCGCATGAAAGGTGATGCCATTGACATCGTGGATGAATCTTGAGCGAACACCGGCAGGTAAGACAGAGGGACTAAGAGGAGTCATCATTTTTTTAAGTCTGTAGAAGAATCACGATCGTTAGGGTAAGATTAAACTAAAAACACAACGAAGCGAACCTAAAAATCGCTCATCACACGAGACTACGCACATGAACGACACGACCCCATCAACACTCGCTCTGAATACGCCCGCAGACTTACACACCGCGGCAGCAGAATGGCTTAAAAGCTTTGAGACCCGGCTCCAACTGGGCGATGTCAGTCGCTTAGCCTCCTTGTTCGCCCCCGAATGTCACTACCGCGATATCTTGGCTTTTTCGTGGACGCTGCGCCCGGCAGCCGGCGCGGAGGCTATTGGCGATTTTTTAGCGAGCGCTCAAGTCCGGGTGCAAGCTAAAGGCTTTGTCCTGGCCAAAGAACGAACCGCACCTCGCAAGGTGCGCCGCTTAGGTATCGAGGTGATCGAAGCGATCTTTAAGTTTGAAACCGCACTCGGACGTGGTCACGGAGTCGTACGCCTGTTATCGAGCAATCCTGAGCAAGCGTGGGTGTTACTGACTACGCTCGATGAATTGAAAGGTCACGAAGAAGAGATTGGCGCCGACCGCCCGAGCGGCGATGCCTATTCGCGAAACTTCGGCGGAGCCAATTGGCTAGACCAGCGTACGACAGAACGTGCCTTTGAAGATCGCGACCCAGTCGTGTTGGTGGTGGGCGCCGGTCAAAACGGCCTGTCCGTTGCTGCACGCCTCAAACAACTCAAGATCGACACACTCGTGGTCGACAAATATCCAAGGGTTGGCGATAACTGGAGAGTCCGTTATCACTCTTTAGCCTTGCATAATCAAGTCCATGTCAATGACTTGCCGTACATGCCCTTCCCACCGACCTATCCCAAATATGTTCCTAAAGACATGCTGGGCAACTGGCTTGAAATGTACGCAGAGGCCATGCAACTCAATTGCTGGGCCGGTACTGAATTTACCAAGGGTAGCTATGATTCGAGCGCCAGGCGCTGGACGGTAACACTCAAACGAGAGGACGGCACCGAAAGAGTGATGCATCCGCGCCATGTCATTTTTTCGAACGGGACAAGTGGCATCGCACGCGTCCCAGACTTACCTGGCCTGCAGGACTTTGCGGGCGACAAGTTTCACTCGCATGGCTTTAAAAGTGGTGTCCCCTGGCGCGGTAAAAAAGCCCTGGTACTGGGCACCGGCAACAGCGGCCACGACATTGCTCAGGATTTGTACAGCAACGGGGTCGAAACCAGCATTATTCAACGAGGCTCAACAACAGTTGTGAGTATCGATCCAAGTGCGAAACTCAATTATGCCCTCTACGAAGAGGGGCCATCAGTAGAGGACTGCGACCTGCTTGCAACCGCCACGACTTACCCTTTACTGATTCGCGCGTATCAAGCCTCAGCCAAACGCATGGTTGAACTAGATAAAGACTTAATCGCTGCGCTCAAGGCGCGTGGCTTTAAGTATGACTTGGGCGAAGATGAAACTGGTCATCAGATGAAATATCGCCGGCGAGGTGGTGGCTATTATCTCAATGCCGGTTGCTCTGACCTCATCATCGACAACAAAATTGGTTTGCTGCAATTTGATGATATTGAGAAGTTTGTGCCAGAAGGCGCGCTCATGAAAGACGGCACAATCCAAAAAGCAGATGTGCTGGTACTGGCGACCGGCTATTACTCACAACAGGAGGTGGTACGCCGCCAAATGGGTGACGAAGTCGCTGACCGTGTCGGACAAGTCTGGGGGATCGGCGCAAATGGCGAACTCGCAAACATGTGGACGCGCACACCACAAGAAGGTTTATGGTTTATGGGTGGAGCCTTAGCGCAAGCCCGAATCTACTCAAAATATGTGGCGCTACAAATTAAAGCGATCGAACTCGGAATCATTTGATGACGTCTTAGAACTGCGAGCCCCTAAAAACGGGTCGATTTTTTAGCTTGGCTAGTTTAAGAAGTTATCTACCGAGAGACCTAGCACCGTCGGCCGGGAGACTTGGTCTTAAGAGAATATCCGTTGCATTGCAACCGAACCTTGACTTTTAACCATCGCGGCCAGCTTTTCACAGGACAAACAATGATTAAGATCGACTCTCAAGTTCACGCTTACGAACGTAACCATCCGGGTCGCCCTTGGGCTGCTACGCTACATGGCCCCGCTGCCGCCACAGGCGAAGACATGGTTGCGGCGATGGATGCGGTAGGTGTGGATGCCGCTATTTTGGTATCTGTGTTTACTATGTATC
>JBAWWV010000142.1:0-10139 GCA_037146575.1 Alcaligenaceae bacterium
TCCTAACACATCGACAATCGTGCGCCGCACGTAAGGCTTAGCCGAGCGATCCCCCACGAACGAGTCAACGCGCTGGGGCGCTAGACCAGTCTCTGATTTTTCGCGCGGTCCTATCGGCCCGGTGGTGCAAGATATCAACAGCAATGTCACAAAACATAACAAAGCCGAGCGAATGAAGAACAATTGCAATAGGCGGGAGATCATAAGGATGAATCCAGTTTAATTATCAATAAGCTTGGTCGTAGCGCCTGGCGCTATGACTAAAAATTGGATAGCATGTTGTGCGGTGTCACTATCCATCACCACATCGATATTATGCGCGCAAAGCAGGTTTTGGATACCATTACGATACTCACCACCAAATTGCCGAAAACGCAGGGCATTTTGTTCATTTTGAACAAGCGGTGGCCGCTAATGAACGGATCAAGAGATTTTTTCAGGCGCTCAAAGGATAAAATCTACTATCCGCAATTTTTACCAAAGGTGTCAATTTAAAAAGTCACGCTTTTGGAAACCATATGAGTAAACGCATTGAGATTCAAACTCTAGCAAACACAGTACTAAACGAGAAAATGACATGAAACGTTCACAACAGATTTTGATTGCACTCGCAACATTGGCCAATTCGCTTGCGTTTAGTAGCCTGACCCTCGCCGAGACCTACCCCGCTAGGGCGATTAAAGTCATTGTTCCATATGCACCAGGCGGCGGGGCTGATTCGTTTGCACGTCTGTCAGGCCCAGAGCTAGAAAAAATCCTGGGTACGCAGTTAGTCATTGAAAATATGGCGGGTGCAAATTCAGCCATTGGTGCGCAGGCGATGGCTAGAGCAAAGCCCGACGGCTACACCTTGCTGTTTACAACAGACTCTACTACGGTCGCAAACCCTTTGCTTTACAAAAATTTGTCATACAAAGCCGACGAGCTTGTATCAGTGGGCACACTCAACGAAGTCGCGCTTGGCATCGTTGTCGCAGATAGCCTGCCAATTAAAACTTTCAAAGAACTGGTCGACTACACCAAGACTCATAAGGGCAATCTGGCCTATGGGTCTTACGGCTTAGGGAGTCAAGCCCACATGATGGGAGAGGCCTACAACAAACTGACCGACTCTAACCTGGTACACGTACCTTACAAGGGTTCAGCCCCAGCGGTCACTGATGTCATGGCCGGTCAAGTATTGTTTACGTTTCCAGCGCTAATTACTGTGCGCGGCAATCTACAGGCACAAAAAATACGAATGCTTGCTATCACAAGTAGCGCCCGCTTACCCAGTCTTCCTGAAGTGCCAACTTTTAAAGAATTAGGCTACGAAAAAATGTCAGTAGGTGCCTGGTATGGATACTTTGCACCAAAAGACACCCCTGCCCCAGTGATCATGAAATTCAATTCAGCCTTAGCAACACTACTGCAAGATAAAACCTTTGTTGAAAAGCTGCTTGAGCGCGGCGCCCTACCGTTAAGTACCACGCCAGATCAGATGCGAGCTCTGATAGAAAAAGAAAAAAAATTCACGGCTGAAGTCTTAACTCTAACTCAAATCAAAGTCGACGAATGAAGGTACTTGCCCTGACCTCAAGTTTTACGTTAAAAATGAGTAAAAATGATGTTATCAAGTGGACATTGACTTAAGAGGAATCAGGCCTATGCAATGCTTTATCAGGGTGCTAATCACCACAGCGTTTCTTGCTCTAATAGGCCTGAATGCACACGCAGATTCTCGCCAACTGAACGCCAAGTGTTCGTTGAAGATTGACGGCACAACCTACATGAACGGCCAATGCCACTTTAGCAGCGATGCAGACAGCGATAGTTTTGATGACCTGAAGTTATTGATTGTGTGCCCGAATGGTCGTAGTGCCGAGTCAACAACTTGTTATGGCTATGAACAACAGACTGCGCGTAATGGGGTCTTTGGCGTTCTGTTCAGAGATGGCGGCGTTGCACGTTTTTGCTGGAACGGCGGTAATTACCGCAAAGCACAAGAATGTTACGAGGGGTTGCGCAGAACCGGAGCCTGTTGGGCAAGTACCCGGGCTCCTGCAACGTCCGACCCTAAACAACATAGAAACATCGAGCTATGCGCTTGGCGCCTTTGAAGATGCTTACACAGGCATCGATACCCCTTCGCACCAAACCGCCAACAAAACAGACTATGCACAATCAAGCTTAAATATGCACAATTCGGTTGCCCATTGCATTCTTTAAAAGCTGCGGCACAGACTATGATCCCAAGGTGATTTTCTGACACTCACCTCGCATCTTGACCTGAGCAACCCTCCATGTTTCTTATTCACTTTCTTGAAAAACTGACCATCAAAGCTAAGCTGTTGGTGCTTTTTTTCTTCATGATGCTCTGTCTAACAGGGATTTTGTTTTACGCCCTGCATATCTTTGATCATTTGAGTCGTTCGACCAAACAGCTTTATGAAAAAGATCTTTTAGGAGTGTCGTATCTGCGTCAAGTCGGTAATCAAACCAGTATTATTGGACAAGAGGCTGAGATGTATGTCTTGGCGATGAACGCGGAAGAACTTCAAAGCGCAAAAAAAGCAGCAGAGGCGGTTGAAGCATCAAAAAAAGCTCAACTTGAGCTTTATGAAAAGACCCTACCCACCATCATTCGACCACATATTAAAGAGAAATTGACTGAGACTCGATCGACTATCGAGTCGTACCATAAATTAGTCGGTGAGGTGTTAAGCGCCGCCCGGGGAAACGAACCAGCACTCATTTCTTACAGAGTACTTAGGTCGCCAGACTACCAAGCCACGACTTCAAAGCTGAAATCGGATATCGCCGAACTGGTAGATCTGACAGCTAAGGGCGCCATCGAAAACTTCGAAACCGACCACACTTACAGAGAAACGGTAGAGCAAACAATGATTGCGATAGTCGCAGTCACTCTGCTTATCAGCATTCTTTTAATTTTGATCTTTAGTCGTTCAATTCTCGGACCACTCAATCACTTATCAACATCGATTCTTGATTTGGCCAATGGCAAGCTCAATACTTTGATTGAGCATCAAGACTACAACAACGAGACGGGCCTCATGGCCAAGTCGGTTGCCATGCTACAAACGAAATTTCTCAAAGCCTTTGCATTCAATCGGGCGATCGATCAATCGCAAGCCATGATCGAATTTGATCCGCAAGGCAACATCGTTCATGCCAACCCCGTGTTTCTCAGGGTGATGGGATACACCGCCGACGAACTGACTGGGCGGCACCACTCGATGTTTATCCAAGCGGAGGACTCTACCAGTGACGCCTATCGAAACTTTTGGGTATCGCTGCGCACAGGAGTGCCCATGAGTGGAGAGTTTCTGCGTGTGGGTGCTAAAGGCCGAAAAGTCTGGTTACAAGCCTGTTACAGCCCCGTGACCTCTTCAGACGGTCAGGTGATCGGGGTGGTGAAAGTCGCCTCTGACCTTAGTCAATCAAAAGACGCAGATCGACTGAATGAACGCGAAAGAGACAACAACACCAAGGCACAAGCAACGACCATAGAAATCGGTGCGATTATTTCTGCCGCAGCCAATGGCGATTTCACCTCTGAAGTCTCATTGAGCGACAAAGAAGGCTTTTACCTTGAGATCAGCACAGCAGTCAACCAGTTGATACGCAGTTCACGAGACGCCTTTATCGCTATCTCAGATAATGCGACATCGTTAGCCGGTTCGTCAGAAGAGTTAGCAGTGGTGAGCGTGCAATTAAGTTCGAATGCAACAGAGACCTCGGCTCAAGCCAAAGCGGTTTCAGGTGCCGCGCTAGAGGTCAGTTCGCACAACCAGACGATTGCGGCGGGTATCGAAGAAATGAGTGTCAGCATACGCGACATCTCTATTAACGCAGTCGAGGCCTCGACAGTTGCCAGTCAAGCGGTTGTCATCGCCCAGAAAACGAATATCACCATGGCTAAGCTTGGTGAAAGCAGCACTGAAATCGGAAGCGTTTTAAAAGTGATTTCAAGTATTGCAGAACAGACAAACCTTTTGGCCTTGAATGCAACGATCGAAGCGGCACGTGCGGGCGAACTTGGCAAGGGCTTCGCGGTCGTCGCCAACGAGGTCAAAGAACTTGCCAGACAGACTGCGAAGGCTACCCAAGAAATCGGTCTTAGTATTTCGTCGATTCAAACGGACACCAAGGGTGCGATGTCTTCTATTCAGGATATTTCAACCATCATTACTAAGATCAATGATATTTCAAGCCTGATTGCCAGTGCCGTCGAAGAACAAGCCGCAACAACGGGCGAAATGGGAAGAACCATATCCTCTTCTGCGACTAAAAGTGCTGATATCGCTTTTAATATCGGCTCAGTCTCACAAGCCGCACAAAGCACGACTGAGGGTGCCGCGAATATTGAAGGCGCCTCAGCTGAACTAGCAAAGATTGCGGGCGAATTGAAAGGATTAATCTCTCAATTTAAGGTCTGAGACACAAGGATGAAAGGCTTAAGATCCATCGCACTGAGCGTAGCGGACTATGACTGACGACGACATCCTGATCGAGTTCAAGCTAGAAGCGCGCGAAATATTAGATCGGCTTGATCTGACTTTTGTACAGCTTGAACAATCGCCTGATGATAAAAAATTGGTTGGTAATATTTTTCGAGCTATGCACACGCTCAAGGGAAGCAGCGGATTCTTTTCTTTTAAACGCTTAGAAAAAGTATCACACGCCAGTGAGTCTTTGCTGGGCAAGATTCGCGATGGGCAGTTGACGCTGGACCAACAAAAAACAACGACTCTCCTCAACGCTCTTGACAGTCTTCGATCTATCATAGAAGGGATTGAAGAAAATCAGGCCGAGCCCGTCGGTGATGACTCGGTTGTTGTTCAGCAACTGTTAAATTTAGCCGCTGGTCGGGGTCTTGAAACGCAAACGGTTACGCCCCTTGTTCAGGCAAACGCGTTACCCGACTCTGCAGACCCCACCCGCGTGAGCAACACAACCCCTACGCCGACAATTAGCAGCGCGCCTGATCTTGGGTCTATTTCAGCAGAAAAGGTGGCTGAGCAGCAGATTGTTGAACGTGAGCTCGACGAGCAGAACCTGCTGGCCACTCAGGTTAAACCGCCTATTTCAAAC
Source organism: Alcaligenaceae bacterium (assembly GCA_037146575.1). GTDB lineage: Bacteria > Pseudomonadota > Gammaproteobacteria > Burkholderiales > Burkholderiaceae_B > Zwartia. The sequence continues at coordinate 5,095 of JBAWWV010000142.1, forward strand.
GTTGCTCTGGATAACCCCCCCCCTCATCATTGAACGAAACAGAAGCGATTGAGCAAATCTGGGCGGCTGAGGAAGCCGACTCAATTAAAAATCGCGAGGTCGCGGCGCCGGTCAAGGTCAATATTGAATTGCTTGATAAGCTGATGAATTTGGTCAGTGAAATGGTGCTCGCACGCAATCGCTTGCTGCCTTTTGCGGCACACTCGGTAGACCATAATTTTTTGAATACCGTTAGACTGATTGATCTGCTTACGCTCGAACTGCAAGAGCGCATGATGAAAACTCGCATGCAGCCTATTGCACAGGTGTGGACTAAATTTCCACGTTTAATTCGCGATGTCTCGAACGCCTGCAACAAAAAAGTGAACTTGCATCAAAGCGGCGATGATACCGAGCTCGACCGAACCTTGATCGATGCGATTCGTGATCCTCTGGTGCATATCATCCGTAATAGCATCGATCACGGAATCGAAATGCCCAGTGAACGTCTGCGCCTCGGTAAACCCGAAACAGGTAAAGTACTTTTACACGCCGGTCATGAAAATGGCATGGTGATCATCGAAATTATCGATGATGGCGCTGGGGTCAATTACGAACTCGTACGGCAAAAAGCGGTTGAAAAGAATTTAGTCTCGCATTCAGACTCCAAGACACTCAATGATTTACAACTACTTGAGTTTATTTTTTTACCCGGCTTTTCAACCAAGAGTGAGGTCACTAATCTCTCGGGACGAGGGGTCGGTATGGATGTTGTCAAGACTAATATTTCGAACATTGGTGGCTCGATTGATATTCTTAGCGAGCGCGGCGTCGGCACCACGATTAGACTCAAGATCCCGTTGACCCTGGCGATCATTCCAGCCTTGTTTGTACGCTGTGGCAGCGAGTCTTACGCCATTCCTCAAAATAGTGTTCTAGAGTTGGTACGCCTTGCTCAAGATGCTGAGGGCAACGGACTAGAAGACTTCTATGGCATTCCCGTCTTCCGTTTACGCAACCAACTCGTGCCGCTGATCTTTTTAAATCATCAACTCGGTTTAAGCGCCGCCCTACCAGACAAAGAGGCGGTACTAAATATTGCGATCCTTCAGTCTTCAGGCATCCGTTTTGGCCTGGTAGTCGATGAGGTGCTTAACATGCAAGAAGTTGTTGTCAAACCGATGGGGCCGCTTCTAAAAGATGTTGTGAACTTTGCTGGCGCCACAATTCTAGGCGACGGTCACGTTGCCTTGATTTTGAATATAGACGGGATTGCTGTGCAGTCTGGCTTGGTCGCGAAGATTCAGGCCCGTCCGTTAAATGCCTCAGCGGTTCAAGAAAAAGTATCTGAACAACTGACGTCCATGCTGCTCTTTGAACTCGAGGGACAGCCTCGTCTTGCCATGCATCTTGAGCATGTCGAACGACTCGAGATGATTTCGAGCAATCAAATTCAACGTAACGGCAATCGAGATGTCATTCAGTACGGCCGACACATTATGCATCTACTGCATTTGAATCAATATGTCGAAGGGACGCAAAACAATAAAACCCAGATGGGTGACAACACTATTATTCCGGTGATCGTGCACTACATCAAGGATATTCCAATTGGCCTAGTTGTCAGTCGGGTCCATGAAATTATTCAAGTGTCGACGCAATTGCATATCGCCAACCCGCCTCAAAAAGGTTTGCTTGGATGTGTGTCGTTAGGCGATCAAGTAATCAATGTGCTTGATTTACCAGAAATTTTGATGATGCGCAGCCTGCAAGAAAACTCAAAAGAGTACCCAGCCGTCATTGATATGGATCTGACCGCATGAGCACCACCACAGATTTCGTCACCTTTTATGTCGGTGGTCATTACTTGGGAATCTCTGTTGCGGATGTGCTCGAGTTAAATCGCAATATGGACGTCACACCTGTGCCTAAGAGCCCAAAAATCGTACGAGGCGTGACGAACCTAAGAGGGCAACTAGTGGCCGCGATCGATATGTATGAAAGGCTTAAGCTCGATAAGAACACCGCCAATCAAGAGCCACTCAGTATCATTTTGCAGTGCGACGGCTACTTGATTGCCATTCTGGTCGATGACGTCGGAGAAATTTTATCGCTTGAAGCGGATAACTTTGAACCGCCACCGACTAATTTCTCGAAGGCTGCCAAAGAGCTGATCGTAGGTGTGTATAAGTTGCCCGAGAAACTGCTGTTAATTTTAAATGCCAAACGAATCGCCGAGCGTCTGGAGCCACCCCAAAAACAGCTAGCCGTGCTTTGAGTGAGACGTGCTCAGAGTTTAGTTGACTAGGCTTTGAGTATTTAATCTTATTGACCCGTTGTTTTCTCAAAAGGATTACCTAGAGTATGTATCGTCATGACTGAAGAGCGAAAGTCTCAAAATAAAATTCGCGTGCTAGTCGTCGATGACTCTGCAGTGATGCGACGCATCATTGTTTCAACACTTATGAGGCACCCCAAGATAGAAGTCGTAGGTACGGCTGCAAACGGCCTATTAGCGATTCAAGCGGTCGCCCGTCTCAAGCCTGATCTTGTGACGCTCGACATTGAAATGCCCGAACTAGACGGCATTGCGGCGCTCAAGGAGATTCGTCGAACGGATCCTCGACTGCCTATCATCATGTTTAGCTCGTTAACCCAGCGGGGAACAACGGCGACGATGGACGCGCTTACCCACGGAGCAAGTGATTACGTAGGCAAACCCACCTCGGCAGATAATCTCGAAGACGCCATTCGGGTTTTAGAAGAGACCCTCATCCCGAAAATTAAGGCGTTGGGCGCAGGTGCACTTAATTTGGCAGGTTCAGCGGGCTCAGGCGGCTTAACGTTCAAAGAGCGCGGTGTCGCCCGACGCGAAGGTCTTTCAATGCCGGCGCCTGAAAAAATAACGTCGGTCACAACGACTACTCCTCCCCCCTCCAACGCTGACGCCGTCGTGCGCCCCTTAGGAAGATCTCTAGCACCCGTTAACGCGCTTTGCATTGGCGTGTCGACGGGTGGACCTGCTGCCTTGTTGAAAATATTCGAATCGTGGCGTGCGCCGCTGACGGTACCAATCTTTGTCGTTCAGCATATGCCGCCCAAGTTCACGACCATGCTGGCCGCGCGCTTAACTGATGTTGGCGTCACGCCGGTGCAAGAGCCTTATGACGGACAAGAGGCTCTTGCAGGTCAGGCTTATTTGGCGCCCGGTGGCTTTCATCTGGTACTCAAGCGTAAAGGCCTTAAAGTTTTTATGTATCTGACTGACGACCCACCCGAAAACTCGAGCCGACCCGCGGTTGATGTGTTGTTCAGAAGTGCAGCGCAAGTTTATGGCAAGTCTCTGTTGGCAGTTGTGCTGACAGGGATGGGCTGCGATGGCCTGCTGGGCGCACAAGACATCGTCAGAAGTAACGGAATGGTGCTGGCGCAGGACGAAGCGACGAGTGTCATCTGGGGTATGCCAGGTGCCATTGTGGCTGCGAACTTAGCTGAAAAAGTCATGCCTCTGCAGGAGATTCCGAGTGAGATTGTGTTTAGGACACAATTTAAATGAGTTCGACACCCGCTCAGCTTGACCCTCGAGATGTTGAAGGTTTCTTCCGTCTGGTACAAAAACATATCGGTGTGGCGTTAAGCCTGAACAAAGATTATTTGATCAGCGCTCGCCTGAGCGGCTTAGTTCAACAAAGTGGCTTTGAAGACCATACACAACTGTTGCGCTATTTGATAAACAACCCAGTCAACAAACTTCATTGGCAAGCCTTTGAGGCGATGACGACCAATGAAACGAGTTTCTTCAGAGATGGCCATCCCTTCGATGCGCTTCGACAAACGATTATTCCGGCTTTACTTGAAAGCCGTGCTCAAGAGCGCAAACTCAACATATGGTGTGCAGCAGCCTCGACAGGGCAAGAACCCTTCAGCGTTGCGATTTTATTACGCGAGCATTTTCCAGAACTGACAAAGTGGCAGATTCAAATCTGGGCGCACGACGTATCGCAACAAGCCTTAGAAAGAGCCGTTGCTGGCACCTACAACCCATCGGAAATGTCGCGCGGCTTGTCTGAAGTGCAAAAAAAAAGGTACTTTAGTCAACTCACTAATGGGCACTATCAAATTTTGTCTGAATATAGAAGTATGGTGAAATTTGATCAGATGAATTTAATTCGGCCTTGGCCGTTGATGCCCTCGTTTGACTTGATCTTGATGCGCAATGTATTAATTTATTTTGATCACACCGCTAAAGCTCAGATTCTCAAAAAATTACACACGCAATTAGCCCGTTCTGATAGCTGTTTGCTACTGGGGTCGTCAGAGTCTCTTTTGTTTGATCCCTCCTTTCAAGCCGTGCAAATAGAGCGCATGACCTATTACCAAAAAAGAAATTCTGTCGCTTAAGAGGCACTTGTTTTGAACTCAGAAAATACTGCGATCTCACCAGATATACTGGCACAAACTAAAACAATGAAAGTGTTGGTCGTGGATGACAGCCGTACGCTGCGACGACTACTCATTAGAGAATTGAACACGGTTGGTATCACCAACATCGCTGAGGCGGCCGATGGGGTTGAGGCGCTTGAAAAGGCAAGCGCCGATGCCTTTGATCTGATGCTTCTCGATATGGAAATGCCTGAAATGGATGGCTTAGAGACCCTCAAAGCAGTCAAAGCCTCTGAGACCCTTCGTCACCTACCAGTCATTGTCGTCTCGGGCTCAGAGCATTTCGAAAGGACCATCGAATGCATTCAGGTAGGAGCTGAAGACTACCTACCGAAGCCATTTAATCCGGTACTGTTGCGCGCGCGAGTCTTTTCGTCCTTAGAAAAAAAACGGCTGCGCGATCTTGATAAAGAGCGGATTCTTCAGTTGCAGCGCGAAAAAGAACTTCTTAATGTCGAGCAAATGAAAACCGAAAAACTGTTGCTCAATATTTTGCCAAAGCCTATCGCTGAACGTTTAAAGAAAGGCGAGAGCAATATCTCTGGCAATTATCCCGAAGTGACCATTCTGTTCAGTGATCTGGTCGGCTTTACAAAAATGTCTTCTCAAAAAACGGCCGCTGA
>JBAWWV010000143.1:0-9929 GCA_037146575.1 Alcaligenaceae bacterium
GAAGTTTCGCGTCGGTTACGTCAAATACAACAAGAGGCACCTGGGGGCCGAGGCGACGTAGGTGGCGCTGAACAGGCTGTGCGTACCATTGCAACAGCTAGTTCGGCCGACGAGTTGGGCAAGCTCGATTTTTCTTTGCAAGATGGGCGCCGGGTTCGCCTCAATCAAATCGCAACGATCATTGACACCACAGCAGAACGCCGCTCGATGGCCCTGGTGAACGGTCAAACGGTCGTAGCCTTTGAAGTCATGCGCAGTAAAGGTGCGAATGAAGTGTCGCTGGCACAAGACGTTCGACAAGTGATTGAAAAATTGCGGCTCGCACGCCCTGACATTCAAATTACAGAACAAATCGATAACGTTCAAAAAACCGAAGAAAACTTCGAAGGCTCGATGCACCTGCTGTACGAAGGCGCAATTCTGGCAGTGATTGTGGTTTGGTATTTTTTACGAGACTGGCGTGCCACGATTGTGTCTGCCGCTGCCTTGCCTTTATCAATTTTGCCGGCATTTTTAGGGATCTATTTGTTTGGCTTCACCTTGAACATGGTGACGCTGACCTCGCTTGCCTTAGTGGTTGGTATTCTTGTAGATGATGCAATTGTTGAAGTTGAAAATATTGCGCGCCACCTACGGATGGGTAAGACGCCTTTTCAGGCTGCGCTTGAGGCGGCCGACGAAATCGGGCTAGCTGTCATTGCGACGACGTTTGCTTTGGTCGCTGTGTTTTTGCCGACGGCTTTCATGGCCGGAATCCCAGGAAAATTCTTCAAACAATTTGGCTGGACAGCTGTGCTTGCCATTTTGGCTTCGTTACTTGTTGCGCGCTTGCTCACGCCAATGATGTCTGCTTATCTGATGAAGGCGGTGCCAGAGTCTGCTCACGAGCAAACCGATGGCTGGGTGATGCATCGTTACCTCAAGTCAGTGAAATGGTGCTTGTCGCACCGGTTGCTGACGCTTGTGTTGGCAACACTATTTTTTGCTGGATCGATCGCGCTGGTACCGCTCTTGCCTAAAGGGTTTGTGCCGCCTGCAGATCGCGGTCAAACACAGGTCAATATTGAACGTGCGCCAGGCAGTACCTTACAAGAGACCTATCAGGCGGCTGAGCGTGCACGTCTGAAGCTTGAGGCGATTCCTGAGGTCGTCAAAGTGTTCAGCTCGGTCGGAGCCGGTGTGTCGGGCGATGCGTTTGCCCGAGGCTCTGCTGCTGAGGTCCGCAAGGCGTCTTTGACGGTCACGCTGGTTCATCGTTCAGCGCGTAAAAAAAATCAGCAAGACGTTGAGGCTGATATCCGAGAACTGCTTGCGCGCGAGCCCGGAGTCCGAATCACGGTTGGTCCGCAAGACGTGGGGGTAAAAATGCAGATCGTGCTACAGAGCGAAGATCCTCTTGCGTTAACGTCTGCCGCACATGTGGTCGAAGGTGAGCTGCGAAGCTTAAAGGGCATTGGTAATGTTTTATCGTCGGCTAGCTTGGTACGACCTGAGCTGATTGTTCGACCAGACTTTGCTCGTGCGGCAGATTTAGGCGTGACTGCGCAAAGTATTGCTGAAACTTTGCGCGTCGCAACCAGTGGCGACTATGACGTGAGTTTGCCAAAACTGACCCTGTCTGAAAGACAGATTCCGATTCGCGTCAAATTGCCCGACTCGGCGCGCACTGATCTTGATACGCTGGCGCGTCTGACAGTGCCGGGCCGGTATGGTCCTGTTATGTTGGGTAACGTGGCAAGCTTGACAATGGATAGCGGGCCCGCGCAGATCGATCGGTTAAACCGTAGTCGCAACGTGGTGCTTGATGTCGAGTTAGGCTCGCGCCAGTTAGGCGAGGTCTATGCCGAGGCAATCGCTTTACCAAGTATGCGAAACCTGCCAGCCGGTGTACGTCAGACTGAACTAGGCGATGCGAAAGAAATGCAAGCGCTGTTTGCGAGTTTTGGGCTGGCAATGGCAATTGGTTTATTGTGCATTTATATGATTTTGGTTTTGCTATTCCATGACTTTTTGCAGCCGATCACTATTTTAGGTGCGTTGCCACTTTCGATCGGGGGCGCCTTTGTTGCGTTGCTCTTAACCGGAAAAAGTTTTTCGATGCCCTCGTTAATCGGTTTGATTATGTTGATGGGGATTGTGACCAAGAATTCAATTTTGCTGGTTGAATATGCGATTGTGGCCAGGCGAGGTGGAATCTCTCGTACAGACGCTTTGTTAGATGCGTGTCACAAGCGCGCACGCCCAATCGTGATGACGACGATCGCGATGATCGCCGGAATGTTTCCCATTGCTATTGGGTGGGGTTCAGATCCAAGCTTTCGCTCGCCGATGTCGATCGCAGTGATGGGTGGGTTATTGACCTCAACGGTGCTCAGTTTGTTGGTGATCCCAGCAATGTTCACTTACGTGGATGATGTTGCTGTGTGGCTACAGAGGATGAAGACGAAGGTGCTGCGCAGCGCTTAACGAATCGAAGCGCATAGTCAAGCCTCCTGACTGTTGCGCATCGATTCTCAAAAGGGACTGTTCTCAGTCTTGCCTTTTAGTCTTTGCGCATCGTATAAAAAACGGGTCCTTGCGCCTGAAAATTTATCCAGCCTTTTCGTAACGCCATCAAGTTATAGATTGCACCCAGTGGGATATAAGGGACTTGGTCTAACACCTGCAGTTGAATATCTTGGCAGAGTGCTTTGCGTTGCTCAAGTGTTGGGGCGTAAAACCAATCTGTGCGTAACTTTTCGATTATTGGGTTGGTGGGCCAACCAAACCAAGCCTGTTTTCCGGTGCCGCGAATGCCCAGATTGCTAGTGGGATCAAGATTGCTTGTCCCCGTCATGGCAGTGAAGCCGACGTGCCAGCCGCCAGAGGCGGGGGGGTCTTGGCTGTTGCGGCGTTGCAGATAGCTGCCCCAATCCATCGAGCGTAAGTCGACCTTCAAGCCTAATTTTTTAAATAAATCGGCGCTCACCAAAGCCGAGGCATGGTGCTTTGGCGAATCAACTGGGTCAAGCAAGACGATAGCTTCGCCTTTATAGCCAGATTCTTTGATGAGCGAGCGAGCAAGTGCAAAGTCACGTTTGCCTGTGAGCTTTTCTAAGCCTGCGGTGCTCGCCATTGGCGTACCTGGCACCCAAACCCCGACTTGATCGTGCCAGTATTCTGGAAACTCTGAGCCATTAGCTGCTGTCATATATTCGGTTTGATTCACGACAGCAAGAATGGCGCGGCGCATCAGGACATTATCAAAGGGTGGATACAGATGGTTGAAGCGCATGATTGAAATGGCTGGCAGCGCCGCTTTAATGAGCGTAATGGCTGGATCTTTGCGCAACACTGGAATAAAGTCGTTGTCGACGGCTTCGATTCCATCGACCTCGTTATTTTGTAGCGCTGCCACTGCAGTAGCGCGATCATTGATGACCTGCCATTTAATGTCGGTGACGTGCGCAATTTTTGGGCCTGCAGTGTTGGTTGCGATCCCATCAGTGCGGGGAACATAATCATGGAATTTTTCGTACACGACCGTCGAGCCTGAGACCCACTTCTCGGCGATAAAGCGATAGGGTCCGCTGCCGATCATCTCTTTAACAGGAACATTGTCGGGGGTCAGGGCAAGGCGTTCAGGCATGATCGAGGCGGACGAACCCGATAGCGAGTACATCAGCAAGGGAAAGGGCTTGCTGAGGCTAATTTCTATCGTTTTATCGCTTACGGCTTTGAGCTCACTGATGAGACCGAAAAGGGTTTGCCCTAGCGGGTTGCGTTTGCCAAAACGGATGATGCTCGCAACGATATCCTTTGAGGTGACAGCACTGCCATCATGAAATTTAAGCCCCTCCCGTAAGGTGAGTTTCCAGGTTAGGTCATTATTTTCGAGCGTTTGGCTACCCACCATTTGTGGCTGAGGTTGATAGTTTTCATCTAAGCCATAAAGCGTGTCAAAGACTTGTAACGCGTGACAAGCGGTAATTGTTGCAGTGGTGAACATCGGATCTAGCAGCGCAAGATCAGTCTCGGGCACCCAACGTAAAAGAGACTTACCCGTTTGCGCGAAACCCAGGGACGGTAACTGCGCAAGGCCGGTTACGGCACCAGAACTAAGGATGAATGTTCTGCGATCCATGGGGATTCCTGTGAGTAATTGAAGAAAGATTAACGCGCGCTCACAGAGCGTTGAAACCAAAGCAATGAAAGAACAAGCGCCAAGAGCGTGAAGATGAGCGATGCTGCGCCAAAGAGTGCAGTGACCTCAGTATCGCGCCTTTCAAGAGAAAACTTACTCGACAAGTGGCGATAGACCTCTTTTAAATCTTGCGAGTTGCCCGCACGAAAAAATTCACCTTCGGAGATTTTTGCGATCGCTTGTAGTGCTTGCTCATCGACTCGTGCATAGAACGACGAGCCCTCCCAGCCAGGAATAAAGCCATTGGGGGTGCCGAAGGCAACGGTGTAGACGCGCACACCGCGTTGCGCGGCTTGTTTTGCCGCGGCAAGTGGGTCGGGACCGTTGGTGCGCCTGCCATCTGACAACAAGATGATTGCACCATTGGTGTAGGACCCTGGGGGTACTGGCGGGGCGGCAGCGGTCGGCGGCACAGCGGGTTTGCGTTCTGCGAGCGGTTTGCTACCCCAACGTCCAAATTCTTCGCCGTAGATTGCTGCTTGAAGATCGACACCAGAGTTTGGCAACAAGGTCGCTAACGCGAGCAGCAGTCCGCTGCCGGTGGCGGTACCGCGCTGTAATTGAAAGCGATCTACCGAGGCGACCAAGGCCTCGCGTTCGTCAGTGATTTGTTGCACGACTTGCGCTGTTCCGGCAAAAGACACGATGCCGACGCGAATGTTGTTGGGTAGTTCGCGTAAAAACTCTTTCACAGTTGCCTGAGCGGCTTGAATGCGGTTGGGTTCAACATCCTCGGCCAGCATGCTGCGCGAGACGTCAACGGCAAGTACAAGGGTCATATAGTCTGCGGGCAGGGTGACTTGCGCTGTGGGCCTTGCAACACCAATGACGGCAGTACATAAGGCCAGCCATAATATCGCTGGTGGGGTATGGCGGCGCCAGCTATTGCGTGGGCCAAGCGCTTGGCGAATGATCGTGAGGTTTGGGTAAGTATAGGCAAAGCGATGCTTGCGCTTAAGCAGCCAAAGATAAACCATAGGCAGCGCAAGCACTAAAGCAAAAAACCATAAAAAATGTGGCCAAATAAAGTGCATGAAGACATCAGTAGAGTTATGATGATTTGTCACTTTATCACCGCTTTGCGGGATTAGGTTATTTATGAAACGAGCCGCGCTCTATAGCCGTCGTTCAATCTCAGGCCCAAGAATGCCTGAGGGTTCAGCTATGGTTGACGCGCCCGCTGCGCCTATTGCTGTTGGGCTGCAGGATTTAAGACTTCGCAGATGGCGCGAGAGGCTTGGTTTGCTAGCCCTAGGTGCCCTGTTTGGCCTGGCGATGTTGTTTGTCTACGACTATTTTCAACCGGCACGCACCGAGTTGACGCAAGAGCAGATTGACGCAGCAGTCTTACACACTTTAGCCACTAAAGAGTTGCCTGCACGTGCGGCTAGGGCCGCAGCGCTGATAGCGCCTTCTATCGTTCGCATTCGTGGTGACATCCTCGATGCGAAAGGCACCCAGGTGGGAGACGACGATTTTGGCGTTGGGACGGGTGTGGTGATCAAAGATGATGGCACCATCTTGACAAATTTGCACGTTGTAGCCGCAGCGCCCCGGTTAGTCGTGACCTTTGCCGATGGGCTGGAGTCGCCTGCGGTCATCGTGTCTGCCCAGCGCGACAAAGATTTGGCTGTGTTGAAACCTTTACATATTCCTGATGACTTGCAGCCTGCCACGCTCGGCTCAAGCCAAAACCTCGGTCCAGGCGATGATGTGGTGGCAGTGGGTTTTCCGTTTGGTCTAGGGGCCTCGGTATCGGCGGGAGTGATTTCTGGTTTAAATCGCACGTTTAAACCAGCAGAAGGCCCGCCACTCACTGGCTTGATTCAGTTTGATGCAGCTGCCAATCCTGGCAATTCGGGCGGCCCTCTGGTGAACATGGCAGGCGAAGTGCTTGGGATTGTGACGGCTATTTTGAACCCAACGAGTGTCAGAACGTTTATTGGCATTGGGTTTGCCATCACCATAGAGAGTGCGGGGACGGCCCTAGGCATGCCTCCGTTTTAGGGGTTAGGTCAGTAGCATGCGAGCAAGGAGTGCTCTCGTATTGGGTGCTCAGGTAATAAGAGTTGAAGTCATGAGTGCTTAGGTAGTGACTGCTTAGGCTATTAAAGATGAATATCGAGAAACCGAGATGAATAGTGATCCTCAGGCGTGGAACCAAGGTCAATCACCGCAACCCGTTCAAGAGACAGCCGTCTTAATGGAGCGAGTGTTGTACGAAGTGAAACGTATCGTGGTGGGGCAAGACCAGTTTTTAGAGCGGATGTTGGTTGCGATTTTGGCGCAAGGTCACTTGTTGATTGAAGGTGTGCCCGGTTTGGCCAAAACCTTGACGGTCAACACCTTAGCGAAAGCGATTCAAGGCACGTTTAAGAGGATTCAATTTACGCCCGATCTACTGCCGGCAGATTTGGTAGGGACCCAGATTTATAACCAAAGAACGAGCGAATTTAGTACGGTGCTGGGGCCCGTCTTTGCAAACTTGGTGTTGGCTGATGAAATTAATCGCGCACCGGCTAAGGTACAAAGTGCTTTGCTCGAGGTGATGCAAGAGCGGCAAGTCACGATTGCAGGTCAAACCCATAAAGTGCCATCACCTTTTTTAGTGATGGCGACTCAAAACCCGATCGAGACCGAGGGCACTTATCCTTTGCCTGAAGCGCAGGTTGATCGTTTCATGATGAAAGTGTTGGTGGGTTACCCCAAAGAAGAAGAAGAGTTTGTGATCGTTCAGCGCGTGATTGGGCCCGCCATTGATATCGGTGCTGTTGCCACTACCGAGCAAATCGCAGCTCTGCAGTCGCAATCTCGCCGAGGCTACGTTGATCCAGCTTTGATTCAATATGCAGTCAAACTCGTTTCTGCGACACGAGATCCTGCTCGCTTTGGTTTGCCTGATCTTGCGCGTTACCTGACGTTTGGTGCGAGCCCGCGCGCGACCATCGGCTTAATTGAAGGCGCACGTGCCTTGGCGTTTTTGCGCGGACGTGGTTACGCGTTGCCGCAAGACGTTGTAGATTTGGTCCCCGATGTTTTGCGTCATCGCCTGGTGTTGTCGTACGAGGCTTTATCAGAAGGATTATCAGCAGATCAGTTGATTGAAAAAATATTGCGTGCCGTCCCCGTACCTGATAAGCCGCTCGATAGCCATGTTCGCGTTTCTTAAACGCTTCAAGCGTCGTCCCGCGGACACACAAGGCGCGGTTCCTGCCCGTGGTTTATTTGCCGGCGTCTCGCTCGGTGTGCCTTTGGGTACGTCTGGCGGTACGCCTCTGGGTGTGTCTATCGATGCAGCACATGCACCTGAGCACTCAGCGATTGTGCCCACCTCAGAGGCATTGCTCAGGCAGCTCGAGTGGACGGTGATCCGTCGACTCGATGGACAACTGCAAGGCGACTATCGCACGCTTTTTCGCGGGGCCGGTTTGATGCTTGCTGATTTGCGAGAGTATCAAGCGCATGATGATGTTCGCCACATTGACTGGAACGTGACGGCCAGAATGCAAACACCTTATGTTCGAGAACATCAAGAAGATCGTGAAATCACGGCATGGTTTGTCGTCGATTTATCGGGCTCGGTTGATTTTGGCTCGGGCGCAATCAGTAAGCGAACCCTGGCGATTGAATGCGTTGCGGTATTGTCGCGACTGTTGACGCAACATGGTAATCGTATCGGTGCGCTGCTGTATACCGGTGCCGGAGGGCATGCGAATGTTTTTGTACCCGCGCGTTCAGGGAGACGACAGGTGCTTCATGTCATAGAAAGCATGGCGCGAGCTGAGTCAGTCAAGCAAACACAAGAAACCGATTTAGGTAAGCTCTTGATCGACGTGCAGTCGGTCTTGAAACGTCGTTCAACTGTTTTTGTGTTGTCCGATTTTTTAAGTCAGCCTGGCTGGGATCGTGCCTTGAGTCAATTGGCTCGGCGTCATGAGGTTGTCGCGATTCGTTTGTTTGATCCGATTGAAGTGGTCTTGCCTAATAGCGGCCTGTTGGTGATGCAAGATGCCGAGACGGGTGAGCAGATTTTTGTTGACTCGTACGACAAGGCCTTTAGGCAGCGTTTTGCCGACCAGGCGTTGTTGCGCGAACAGCAGTTAAGCGAACACTTTGCAAATGCTGGGGTTGATTGTCTAGAGCTACAAACGGATGAACCCATCGATCAGGCGCTTGTTCGTTTTACGCGACTGCGTAAACGGCGAAGTCAGTTAGCGGCGGGTGCGACTGCAAACACTTCAGCAAGCGTTCAAACGAGCAGCGCCGCAGGTACTGCGGCAGGCACTACAGCAGCTACTGCAGCACCGACTACAGCAGCCACTAGGGCGGGCGCCACTGCGAACACGTTGGTGGGTCACTAGCGTTATGCTTTCTTTAAATTCACTTACGCTGCTTTGGCCCTCGTTGTTGTGGGTCTTCGCTGGGTTGCCAGTGTTAATCGGTGGCTATGTTTGGCTGTGTCGTGCGCAAAAATGGTCGCGTCATGGTTATGCGTTGCTGATGCTCTGTGGTGTCAGCCTCGTCATCTTTTCGTTGGCGCGGCCGCGCGCGGTGTTGCTGTTGCCTGGGCGCTTGGATACTGTCATGCTAGCAATTGACACTTCGGGCAGCATGCGAGCGACCGATGTCTTACCTAGTCGAATTGAGGCGGCTCAGATAGCGGTCCGAACGTTTATTACAGAGCAGCCATCTCAAGTTAAAGTCGGTATCGTCACGGTGGCGAGCACTGCTGCTGTGGCGCAGGCTCCGACAGTGAGTCGCGATGAGCTCTATCAGGCGATTGAAGCATTACCCTTGCAAACAGGCTCTGCCTTGGGCAGTGGCATTTTGATTGCTCTTGCGCAATTATTACCAGGTTCGGGTATTGAAGTTGAAAAGCTTCTTACTGAAGCGGATCGTCCGCCACCCAAAGATACGGGCAAGCCCTTGGGAGCTGACGCAAAAGGCTCAAATCAGGTCAAGCTTGAACCCGCGTCGAACAAAGCCCTTGCGATTGTGTTGATTTCAGATGGGCAAAGCAATATGGGACCTGATGTGTTGAAGATGGCGCAACTCGCGGCAGACCATGGGGTGCGCGTGTATACCGTTGGAGTCGGCACGACTGAAGGCGTGGTGTTGAAGGCGCAGGGGTTGTCGATGCGAGTCAAGCTTGATGAGTCAGTTCTTAAAAAAATTGCCGACATCACCTTGGCTGATTATTATCGCGCTACCAATGCGAGTGATTTGAAAAAAGTTTACGCAGCACTTGCCACCACGATACGCCTAGAGAAACACCAAAGCACCGAAGTGACGGCCATGTTTTTAGCGTTAGGTGCGCTGTTGATACTGCTCGCTGCGTTTCTCTCGTTACGTCGCGACGCGCGCGTGTTGTAAGTCTTTGAGCTAGCGCTTAATCAGCCAGCGATCATTTGCATACGTAACACGCTGTTCTTCAACCAGCTTTTGCAGATGGGCAAACAAAGAGCGCATTGCCACTTTATGTAATTTTTCTGCGGTGTCTTTGTAAGCAACTGGTACAAGCTCTTCAAGCGTCACTGGCTGCTCAAAGGTTTTAAGCGCAGCCACAATTTTATTCTCACGGTCTTGGCGATGAATCAACACGCGTTCGACTGCATCCTTGGGTTTGTCCATCAAGAAACCATGGCCAGGCGCCAGAAAATCAATCTGTTCTTCTAGTAGCAAGCGCAGCGAGGCAAGATAGGTTGCCATATTGCCGTCCGGAGGACTAATCACGACGGTTGAGCCC
>JBAWWV010000144.1:0-9864 GCA_037146575.1 Alcaligenaceae bacterium
GTATTCGGTAAAGCCCTTGGCGACTTGGTCTTCGGTTTGCTGCAGCACCGAGCTGATCCAGCGGTCGGCCTGGCTGAATTTCAGGTATTGGTAGAAAGGGCCGGCGGGAATGGCTTGTCCATCCGAGCCTACGCGCGGTGGCGTGCATTGTTCTTTGGTGTGTTCCTGCAAACCGCAGTCCTGGCCTTCGCAGTTCATCAGCACAAAGCGGGTGGCATTCCACAGTTTGTTGCAAAAGTTGCGATAGCCCTCGCAGCGCTTGCTGTCAAAGTTGATGTTGCGGCCCAGGCTGGCCAGGGCGGCGAATGTAAACCGCAAGGCGTCAGCGCCGTAGGCCGGGATGCCTTCGGGGAATTCTTTTTCTGTGTTTTTGCGCACTTGCGGTGCGGTCTCGGGTTTGCGCAAGCCCTGGCTGCGTTTGTCGAGCAAAGGCGCCAACGCTATGCCGTCGATCAGGTCCACCGGGTCGAGCACATTGCCTTCGGATTTGCTCATTTTTTTACCCTGGGCATCGCGCACCAGGCCGTGGATGTACTCGTCTTTGAAGGGCACACGACCGGTGAAGTGTGTGGTCATCATGATCATGCGGGCGACCCAGAAGAAGATGATGTCGTAGCCGGTTACCAATACGCTGCTGGGGAGATACAAGTCGTAGTCACTTGTGGCGTTTTCGCTTTCGCTTCGGAGCGCACCGGGTTCGGTCTTGCTCATACGCGCTTCGCGCGCCAAATCGCTGCGACCAAGCCCGCTGCCCTCCTGCGGGCTATTGGTATGGCCGTTGATGTCACCGCTGGTGATGGGGCCGGAGCCGGGCGCAGCGACATTGCGAGCGAAGCGAGTGGGAGCAAGACCGGTTCCGGCTCCATCGCCAGTCCGAGCAGCGCTGTCCGGCCACCCCATGGTGCTAAACGGCACTAACGCGCTGGAGTACCAGGTGTCGAGTACGTCTTCATCGCGCCGAAGGGAACCTTGGTAACCGACTGCGCGCGCTTTGCTTCGTGCGTCTTCTTCGCTGGTCGCCACAACGAAATCAGCGCCATTGACCAAGCTGCCATCGGTGTACCAAGCCGGAATCTGATGACCCCACCACAGTTGGCGGCTGATGCACCAGTCCTGGATATTGTTCATCCATTGGTTGTAAGTGTTGACCCAGTTCTCGGGCACAAATTTCACCTCGCCCGACTGCACTGCATCGATGGCTTTTTGCGCGATGCTTTTGCCGGTAGGGTCTTTGTCGCTGACCTTGTTCATGGCCACAAACCATTGATCGGTCAGCATGGGTTCGAGCACAGCACCGCTGCGATCGCCGCGTGGCTGCATCATTTTGTGCGCTTCAACTTTGACTAAAAACCCTTGTTTCTCAAGTTCAGCGACAACGGCCTTGCGTGCGTCAAAACGATCAAGGCCTTGAAATTGTGTAGGGCCCTGATCGCTGACTTTTGCGTCAAGCGTAAAAATCACGATTAAGGGCAGGCCATGGCGCATCGCGCAGGCGTAGTCGTTAAAGTCGTGGGCACCGGTGATTTTGACGCAACCGGTACCAAAGGCTTGATCCACAAAGTCATCTGCAATGATGGGAATCTGGCGGTTGCACAGGGGTAGATCGACCATTTTGCCGATCAGATGCTTGTAGCGTTCGTCGTCGGGGTGCACACATAGCGCACCATCGGCCAGCATCGTCTCGGGGCGGGTGGTGGCGATTGTCATGCCTGGCAGTGTCTGTACCGTGCCGTCAGCTTGCGTGATGGTTTGTGGGCCATCGACAAACGGGTACTGGATATGCCACAAATGCCCTTCGGTTTCGACTGCTTGCACCTCGAGGTCAGAGACCGCAGTCATCAGTTTGGGATCCCAGTTGACCAAACGCTTGCCGCGATAGATTAAGCCTTGCTTGTGTAGACGCACGAAGGTTTCAACGACACCCTCTGACATTTGAGCGTCCATCGTGAAGTATTCACGTGGCCAATCGGCCGAGGCGCCCAGACGGCGTACCTGGCTGGTGATGGTGCTACCTGAAACCTCTTTCCACTCCCAGACCTTTTTAATGAAATTTTCGCGACCGAGGTCGTGGCGCGAGACCTTTTGCGCATCCAACTGACGTTCAACCACAATTTGAGTCGCGATGCCTGCGTGATCGGTACCAGGCACAAACACCGTGTCACACCCCAACATGCGGTGGTAGCGGATCAGGCCGTCCATGATGGTTTGATTAAAAGCGTGCCCCATATGCAGAGTGCCGGTCACATTTGGGGGCGGAAACTGAATGGCGTAGGCGGGGGCTTGTATTGCTGCTGTAGCGGCAGGAGCAGCACTTTGAACATGCTGACCCGCGGCAAAATAGCCTCGACGCTCCCACTCGGGATACCAACGGGCTTCGATCTCGGCTGGTTCGAAGCTTTTTGAGAGATCCACGTCTGGCAGTGGGTTGGGCTGGTTCATAAGAATTCCGCAGGGGTTAGGCAGTGTGTCAGGACGCAGGTCAGACCGAGACAGGTTTGGTTCAAGCCTGCTATTTTAGGATGTTGTGGAGTTTAGTGCCGTGGTAGAATATTGGGTTACGGTGGGCGTAAGCAAAGTCCCTGTTTTTATTGAGAAATCTTGGAGTTTTACATGTCTGTCGAACGTACCCTATCGATTATTAAGCCCGATGCCGTTGCAAAAAACGTGATCGGTCAAATTGTTTCGCGTTTTGAAGCCAAAGGCTTGAAAGTCATTGCTGCGCGTCTGCAGCAGTTGTCACGTGCTGATGCCGAGCGTTTTTACGCTGTGCACAGTGCACGTCCTTTCTTTAAAGACCTGGTCGACTTCATGATTTCAGGTCCAGTTTTTGTGCAGGCGCTTGAGGGCGAAAATGCTATTCAAACTAATCGCGACTTGATGGGCGCTACCGATCCTAAAAAAGCAGACAAAGGCACGATCCGTGCAGATTTTGCTGACAGCATCGATGCAAACGCGGTTCACGGCTCTGACGCCCCTGAAACCGCAGCTGTCGAGATCGCTTTTTTCTTTCCTGAAATCAACATCCACAGCCGTTAATTCGGTTGACTGAAAAGTGGCTTGCTCTACATGCATCCTGAACCGATCAATCTGCTTGGGCTTGATGCTCCGGCGCTGACCCAATTAGTGGGGCAGTGGGGGGGCAAGCCGTTTCGCGCCCGGCAATTGCAAAAGTGGGTGCATCAGCGCAATACAAGTTGCTTTGACGATATGACTGACCTGGCGCGCGACTTTCGTGCCCAGTTGACCGAGCAGTGCGTGGTGCAAGCGCCGGCAGTGTTAACACAACAACGCTCAAGTGACGGCACTCGCAAATGGTTGTTTGACGTGGGTCAGGGCAATGCGATTGAATCCGTGTTTATCCCTGAAGACGACCGCGGCACGCTTTGTATTTCTAGCCAGGCGGGTTGCAACGTGGGTTGTCGGTTCTGCTCAACCGGTCATCAAGGCTTTAACCGCAACCTCACCGCTGCCGAGATCATCGGGCAATTGTGGTGGGCGCGTCACGAGCTCTTAAAAGACCTTGATTCTTCCCGACTATTGGCCGGCGATAAAATCGCTGATACTCGAGTGATTAGCAATGTTGTCATGATGGGCATGGGCGAGCCCCTGCTCAATTACGATCCCGTGGTCACTGCAGTTCGCCTGATGCTCGATGACAACGCGTATGGCTTGTCGCGGCGTCGCGTCACGGTCTCAACCTCGGGTGTGGTTCCGATGATGGATCGCCTTTCGCAAGACTGCCCAGTGGCGCTTGCGGTGTCTTTGCATGCTCCTAACGATGCGCTGCGCGATCAGTTGGTTCCTCTGAACAAAAAATATCCGCTCGCAGAGTTGCTTGCTGCCTGCGAGCGCTATCTTGAGTTCGCACCACGCGATTTCATTACGTTCGAGTATGTGATGCTGGATGGTGTCAATGATTCTGATCAGCATGCTTTCGAGCTCATTGAACTGGTTCGCCGCGTGCACTGCAAACTGAACCTCATCCCGTTTAATCCCTTTCCGGCCTCAGGGCTCAAGCGCTCAGCGACTGCTCGTATCAAGACGTTCTCTCAGATTCTCAGCGATGCCGGTATTGTCACCACGGTACGTAAAACCCGTGGCGATGACATCGACGCGGCCTGTGGGCAATTAGCAGGCGAAGTGCAAGACCGTACGCGTTTAAGCGAAAAAATGGCTTTGAAACGATCGATTCCGATAAAAGAGGTTCGAGCATGACTGATGTCGAATTGAAAAATCCTTTGCGTGAAGAGTCCCCACCTGTTCAAAATGAATTGATCATTTCCGCTGGGTCTTTGCGTAGCTTGCGGGTGTCAAAAGGTTTGTCTTTACAAGACGTTGAAGTTCGAATCAAGTATGGGGCCAAGCTGATAGATGCGCTCGAATCCGAGCGTTTTGACAGTCTGCCCCGAGGGCTGCCGTTAAAAAGTCTGGTCAAAAATTACGCCAAATTGTTAGAGATTGATTCAAAGCCCCTCGAGGCGATGCTCGAACCCTACATCGGGCGCGTTGAGGGCGGCATCGCCAACCACACGTCTACCCGCGGTTTGGGCTCGCATGAAATTGAATACAGGCAAGGTGGCTCGGTGGTTTGGTTTGTATTGATAGTGATTTTGGCCTTGGTGGCAGCGGGCGTTGCGGTCTGGCAAGGTTTGATACCTCCGGCTTGGTTTCCCGCATGGCTTGGGGCCTGGGCAAAATGAGCCAGTCTGCGCGCACAAAATTGACCGAGACAAACTCTGCGCCCACAGGCGTGAGTGAGACCAATTCTGTGCCTCAGTCGACTGGCGTGTCGGTCGGTGTCTTGGCTCGTCATCGCACAAGGCTGGTGCCGATAGAGTGGGGCGGCAAAGTGTTGCCGATCGGTGGGCAATCCCCAGTGTTGGTGCAGTCGATGACCAACACCGATACGGCAGATGCGGTGGCCACAGCGATTCAAGTGAAAGAGCTGGCGCTCGCTGGCTCTGAGATTGTGCGTATCACGGTTAACACACCAGAGGCCGCAAAAGAAGTCGCTGCGATCCGTGATCACCTTGATCGCATGGGTATTTCAGTCCCCTTAGTTGGTGATTTTCATTACAACGGGCACAAACTGCTGACACAGTTTCCCGAGTGCGCACAGGCGCTATCCAAATATCGCATCAACCCCGGCAATATGGGGGGCGGCAAAAGGCGCGACGATAATTTTGCGCAAATGATTGAGGTCGCGTGTCGCCACAATAAGCCGGTACGTATTGGCGTGAACTGGGGTAGCCTGGATCACGAACTGCTGGCCCGCATGATGGATGACAATAGCAAACTTGCGTCGCCGCTTGAGGCGCAAGCCGTCATGCGTGATGCCCTGGTTGTCTCGGCGATTAGCAACGCCCAGCGTGCTGAAGAGCTCGGCCTAAGTCCCAACGCCATCATTCTTTCGTGCAAAGTTAGTCACGTGCAGGATCTTATCGCCGTTTATCGCGATTTGGCAGCGCGTTGCGATTACCCATTGCATTTGGGGTTGACCGAAGCTGGGATGGGCAGCAAGGGCATTGTTGCCTCGACAGCCGCGCTCAGCGTGCTGTTGCAAGAGGGGATTGGCGACACGATTCGGATCTCGCTTACGCCTGAACCTGGCGGCGATCGCACCCGTGAGGTTGTAGTCGCTCAAGAGATTTTGCAGACCATGGGTTTGCGTGCTTTTACCCCGATGGTGGTGGCGTGTCCGGGTTGTGGTCGTACCAGTAGCACTGTATTTCAAGAGTTAGCCGATCGTATTCAGACCTACTTGCGCGAGCAAATGCCGGTCTGGAAAAATCAGTACCCCGGCGTTGAATCAATGAATGTGGCTGTGATGGGGTGCGTGGTGAACGGGCCTGGCGAAAGTCGGCATGCCGATTTGGGCATCAGCTTGCCCGGCACAGGCGAGGTGCCGGCCGCACCCGTGTTTGTCGATGGGCAGCGCACAGTCACCCTCAAGGGCGATCACATTGCCGAAGAGTTTCAAACGATTGTTCAAGAGTACGTCTCGCGTCGCTACGGTTCGCGTGCCATTTAAAGTTAAGACATGACCCAAGTTTTTTCAAAAGTCACCGCGATCCGCGGTATGAACGATGCCTTGCCCGGTGCTTCAGCGCGCTGGGAGCAACTCGAAGCGCTGGTTCGCGAATGGTTGCATGCCTATGGTTATCGCAATATGCGTGCACCGATCCTTGAGCACACACGTTTGTTTACACGTGGCATAGGCGAAGTCACCGATATTGTTGAAAAAGAGATGTACACGTTTACCGATTCGCTTAATGCTGAATCGCTGACCATGCGCCCCGAGTTCACCGCTGGGATGGTGCGTGCGGCAATTGAACACAACTTATTGTATGACCGGCCTCAACGTGTGTACGCAATGGGTCCGGTGTTTCGTCACGAGCGTCCTCAGCGCGGTCGTTATCGACAGTTTCATCAAATTGACGTTGAAGCCCTGGGTTTGGCTGGCCCCGATATCGACGCTGAATTGATTGTGATGGTGGCCAGGCTCTGGAAACTGCTGGGTATCACCGATGTACAGTTAGAAATTAATTCTTTAGGGCAGGGTGAGGAGCGCGCCACTCACCGTGCGGCACTGATCAAGCACCTTGAACTGCACAAAGATATTTTGGATGAAGACGGTTTGCGCCGGATGTATACCAATCCTTTGCGAGTGCTTGACACTAAAAATCCGGCGATGCAGGCCATGGCTGAATCTGCGCCAAAATTATTTGATTTTTTAGGTGACACATCGCGTACTCACTTTGAGGGTGTTTGTGCACGCTTGACTGACGCGGGTGTGCCTTATCGCTTAAATCCTCGGATGGTGCGTGGGTTGGATTACTACAACTTGACTGTTTTTGAGTGGGTGACCGACAAACTTGGAGCGCAGGCCACGGTGTGCGGTGGTGGGCGCTATGATGGTCTGATTGAACTGTTGGGCGGCAAAGCTGCGCCGGCCGTGGGTTTTGCCATCGGGATGGAACGCCTGCTCGATCTTTGGGGGCAATACCAACCCGAAATCGCCGTGCCAGAATGCGACATATATGTCGTGCACCAAGGTGATGAAGCTCAACGCCGAGCTGCCTTGTTGGCAGAGTCTCTGCGCGACGCAGGTTTATCGGTGATTCTGCACGCGGGCCCAGCCAGTTTTAAATCTCAGTTCAAGCGGGCAGACGCAAGTGGGGCGGCGATTGCGGTTATTCTTGGGGGTGATGAGTTGGCCGCCGGAGTTGCTTCGGTCAAGCTGTTGCGCGCTGTCGCCCAAACCACAGATACGGCACAGATCTCTGTTCCGCTCGATGATTTAGTTGCATTTTTGAAAGACAAGGTTAATTAAGCATGGCATACGATCTCGACGAACAAGAACAAATCGACCAACTGCGTGCGTGGTGGGCTAAATATGGCACTGCGGTCTTGACTGCCTTGGTCGTGGCCATGGCTGTGCTGGGTGGATGGCGTGGTTGGCAGTGGTATGAAACCAGCCAAGCGGTGCAGGCGCGTGGCTATTTTGAGGCGCTTGAAGAGGCGGGCCGCCAGCAAGGTGACGAATCGATTGCTCGTATCAATGCAGCGATGCAAACCTTGCGTTCAGAGTTTGGTGCCACCGATTACGCGGCGCGTGGTGCGTTAGTGGCGGCCTCGGCGTTAGTCTCGCGCAACGAACTGCAGGCTGCCCGCACACAACTCGAATGGCTGGCCCAAACCAAAAACGCAACGCTGCTACCCGTGGCTAAGCTGCGCCTGGCCGGCATCCTGCTTGAACAAAAAGATTTTGAAGCTGCCTTGGTGCAACTGACTGATCCGCCTGCGCCCTTCGTTGGGCTGTACGCTGACCGCAGGGGCGATGTTTTGTCAGCACAGGGCAAAGGGGCCGCTGCTCGCGAAGCTTGGACCCAAGCCATCGAAGCACTTGGTGCGACAAATCCTTTAACCCCAGTCGTGAAACTTAAACTTGATGCGCTCGGGGCTTAGCGATGTTTGTTTTTACCTTATTAGTCAAATTTAAACTTGATGCGCTTGGAGCATAACGATGTCTTTATTGTTGAACGCTAAGTGGATTCGTTTAGCCTGGTTCTTGGCTTTGTTCTCCGTTTTAACGGGATGCGCGCTGATTTCTGGTGATGATGGCCGCTATAACCCAACGCCTCTCACTGAATATAAACCGGCGCTTTCGGCGCGCATTACCTGGAAATCGCAGGTTGGCAAGGGTTCTGGTATTGGTTTTGTTCCCCAGGTTGTTGGCTCAGTGGTGTACGCAGCGGCTGCCGATGGTTCGCTCGGCAAGTTTGATCTTGCCTCGGGTGCCCCTGTTTGGGTTACCAAGGTGGATAAAACACTAGCAGCTGGCGTAGGCAGCGATGGCAAGACAACAGCTGTTGTGACGTCAGACGGTACTGTGGTTGGCCTTGATGACAGCGGGCAAATCAAATGGCGTTCAAAAGCTTCTAGTGAAGTCACTGTACCGCCAGTCGTTGGACTGGGTGTCGTGGTGGTTCGCAGCGGTGACTATCGAGTCCAAGCCTTCAATGCCGAAACCGGCGAGCGCATCTGGAGCGTGCAGCGTCCAGGCCCAGCGCTTGCACTGCGTGCACCAGCACGAATGTTGTTGCTTGAGGGGCTTGTGATTAGTGCGATCCCCGGCGGAAAACTCATTGCGATTAATGCCGTGTCTGGCGATGTGCAGTGGGAAGGTACGGTTGCCTTGCCTAAAGGTTCGACTGATCTTGAGCGCGTTAATGACGTGGTGGGCCTCCCCGCACTCTCGGGTTCATTGTTATGCGCCGTGGCTTTTCAAGGACGTGTGGTCTGCTTTGATATTGCATCCGGGGGACGTACCGTCTGGAGCAAAGATTTTTCAAGCTCAGTGGGGTTAAGCGTCGATGCGACGCAGGTCTATGTGCCCAATGAGCGTGATGCTGTGTCTGCATATAGTCTGAAAAATGGTGGCTTGGCCTGGCGTCAAGATGCGTTGCGTAATCGTAAGCTCACGAGCCCAGCGCCCTTGGGCAGCGCAATTGCGGTGGGCGACCTAGAAGGTTTTGTGCATTTCTTGTCACCCGCTGATGGCCAGTTGCTTGCCCGTATTTTGGTTGGGGGCGGTGCCATTCAAGCGCCGCTCGTCGCCACCCCGCAAGGTGTTCTTGTGCAGTCGGGCGATGGCCTGCTTGTTTTAATTGGGTTGAACTAATTCGTGTCACTTAAACCTGTCGTCGCCCTGGTTGGACGTCCAAACGTTGGTAAATCAACGCTCTTTAATCGACTGACACGCTCACGCGCGGCGCTGGTTGCTGACTTTTCGGGTTTAACCCGTGACCGTCACTATGGTGAGGGTCGTGTCGGAGACAAACCCTTTATTGTGGTGGATACAGGCGGCTTTGAGCCTGTTGCAAAAACGGGCATCTTGCACCAGATGGCGCGTCAAACCAAACAAGCGATTGCTGAAGCAGACGTTGTGATTTTTTTGGTGGATGCGCGTGCAGGCTTAAATGCGCACGATCACGATATCGGTCGTTTGTTGCGCAAGCTCGGCCAACGTGCAGTGCTCTGTGTGAACAAAGCCGAAGGTATGGCCCACGGCAGTGCGATTGCAGAGTTTCATGAGCTTGGCTTAGGCCAGCCTTATGCAATCTCAGCGGCGCATGGTGATGGTATTGGTGATTTGATTGAACATGCGCTTGAGGGGCTAGGCCAAGAACCCGAGCCAGAAGATTTTGACGCTGATGACGCTGAACCTAGCGCCGAAGCGCTTAAAAGCGATTTTTTTGAACCCGTTGAAGTCGTTGATCACCGCATTAAGCTTGCGATTGTTGGCCGACCAAACGTGGGCAAATCGACGCTGATTAATACCTTGCTGGGCGAAGAACGCGT
>JBAWWV010000145.1:0-9802 GCA_037146575.1 Alcaligenaceae bacterium
TACCCAAACATCACTGGATGACCCTGCGCTCGCCTAAGTTTGCCGCGGTAGTCACACCGGTCAGTAATTTTTTTCGCAACGAGTCGTCACTTCCGGCACGGCTGAACGAATTCGCGATTTTGCTGACCGCTCGTCATATGGAATCCCAATTTGAATGGGGCCTGCACAGCAAATGGGCCGTGAGAGATGGCGTCTCACCTGAGGTGGTCGACGCGTTACCGCGCGGTGGTAAACCCGCAGGGCTGCAGGCCGACGAAGACATCATTTATGATTTCGTGACCGAACTATTGTCAACAAAACGCGTTAGTACTGCGGCGTTTAAGCGTGCAAAATCCTTGCTCAGTGATCAGCAATACTCAGATCTTGTTTGTGTCGTGGGCTACTACACGATGGTGTCAATGGAAATCGCAGCTGCGGGTATCGACGTGCCTGACTGGGCGGCCACCGTTGCAGCCGCCAAGGCTCGAGCCTAAGGATTTTGGCTTTTGATCGCAATCTCTAGCCAATACAGTTCGAGATCAGCGCTTTGCCCCTTAGGGAGTCCAATCGCCTGAGAGAGTGTTAACAAATCAAGCCTCCCCGCGTGGGCAGCCTCAAGAAGTGAAGAGTCATCGCTTTCGGCTAGTGCCAGGCAACGCCGAGACGTTGGTATGGCACCGTGAATCGACTGCTCGGCGGTCTGAATATTTGTCCCCGAGTCATCCATCACATACTGCTGCACGCGACGCACTGCCGAGCTTTTGTGGGCGACCCATTCTTGATCGGCGTCATAACGGATCACTAGCAAGAGCGGCGCTTCATGTTCAAAAGCGACGTTTGTGACTGCGCTGCGTCGATAAACGCTTCGCGCGCCGTTACGAAACCAAGCTAACGATTTTTTGGTCCAAGCGGTTGGGTGACCTAACGAATGCAAATAGCCAGCACCTCGCAGACTTTCGGGTGACTGCGTCTCGTAAAACATCATAAATCGCGAAGGGTCAGCAACAGACCGATAACGGCGCCCAATTCGAAAGCCCTCGATCGCGACGCGCTCTGGAATGTGCTGGCAGTTATGCCATTGCTGATATTCAAGCCAGTTTTCAGGGTCAATGTTTGCCCAGAATGCCATCAGGCCCGTGCTTTGCGTCATGCTATTTTCCTTTTAATCAATCTACAATGAGTCGGTTACTAGCGGTTTAACTCTCTTATTTTCTAGTGGCAACTAGGCCTTGTTATTCGGGCTGAATGCCCGCCGCTTTAACGACCTTGCCCCACTTGGCTAGCTCAGCACGCAAGAGCACAGCAGGCTCCTGAACGCACCATTATCGAATACCCTAATCCAATAGAAGAATAGACCAAAACGTCTGTTGTCTTTTACAGATTCGATGGATATACTGATTTCAGAAGTCCCGCATACAGACGGGTACAAGACGTCCGTCTAAATAACTAAAAGATAAAGGAAGAGACAAATGAGTATTTCTCGTAGAGATTTCGTAGCGAGCGTTGGCGCAATGGGTTTGGCCTCGTCTCTTCCGCGAATTGCCTTAGCGCAAACTGAGAATATTAAAATCGGCTGGCTAGTTGCGATGACAGGCCCAAGCTCAGCACCGGCTGCGGGATTTGATCGAGGCGTTCATTTTGCGACAAACGCGATCAATGCTGCCGGCGGTGTGGGTGGCAGAAAAATCGAAATCATCACGCGTGATACCCAAGGCGACCCAACCAAAGCTGTGAATGCCACGCAAGAGCTGATTAGCCAGGCAAAGGTACACGCAATTTGGGGCCCAACCAACTCTGGTGAGTCGCTGGCTGTCACCCCCATTTTGGCCAAAGCCAAAATGCCTAATATCCACCCTTGCGTGATCGATACCTTAATCGATCCAAAAAAATATCCCAACGCCTTTCGTATCACGCCTTCCAACACGCAATGGGATGATGCAGTGCGACACTACTGCCTGACCATCTTGAAACTCAAAAAAATTGCCGTGATCGGCGACACCACGGGCTATGGTGTGAGTGCGGTCAATGCCTCGGTTGCCGCATTCAAAAAAGAAGGCGCAGAGGTTACCTATCAAGCCAATATCGACTCGACGCAGTCTGACCTGACGCCCGATATGTTGCGCGCGAAAAATAGTGGCGCTGAAGTGATCGTCGTCTGGAGCGTGAGCACCGGTATGTATTCGCGCATGTTCAATACTCGCGCAAAAATGAATTGGGACGTGTCCTTCGTAGGCCACCCCTCGGTCTCTTCAGGCGAAATTGCCCCTCTGCTCGACAAGCCAGATAATTGGGCCAAGGTGTATGCCGTTGGCTATAAGAGTTGTAGCTATGATGCAGCGGGTAACTTACCCCCAGCCACCCAAGCCTTTGTTGCGGACCTACTTAAAGCCAAGGTCAAACTAGACGACACCTTGCTCTGGTGGGTAGCCTGCGGCGCCGATGCCATTGATTTGATCGCCAAAGCAGTTGGGGCTAGCGGCTCGACCAAACCCGAAGGAATCGTAGCGTACTGGAATTCAATCAAAGGGCTCTCTGGGCACTTTGGTACCTACAACTTCGCCGCTGACCAACACAACGGCTACTCAACATCTGAAATCGTCATGTCTGAGGCACGGTCTGCGAAAAACGGAACCTTCGCACTCGCACCCGGTTACTAAGTCAGTCGAACCTTCAGGAAGCACACATGTTTGCATCGATTCTCGCCGCCGGCTTGGCGGCGGGCGCGATTTACGCGCTCGTTGGCATTACCTACAACACCATGTACTCAACTTCACGGGTGATGAGTTTCACCGCAGGACAGCTTGGAATGCTTGGCGGTGTGTTTGGCTCGTACTTCATCTTGAAGCTTGGACTGCCTATCATTGTAGGTTTTTTGGCCACCTTGGTCTGCTGCGCCATACTGGGCTACATCACAGAGCTCGTTGCCGTCAGGCCTGTGTTAAAGAGCTTAGAGCAGCACTTGTATGTGCTCTCGACACTCGCGCTTGCCTTGATGATTCAACAGGTCACTGCGATCGAATGGGGCACTGAACCCAGACCATTTCCAAAACTCGTGGGGTGGGGTGAAGGCGTCTGGGATGAAAAATTCTGGATTCCGGTTGTCGCTTGCGCGCTCACAATTATTGGTCTTGAATTTTTATATCGTCGCACGCTAGTCGGGCGCGCCTTTGTCGCTGTTGCAGAAGATAACTTCGCGGCCCAAGCTTTAGGTCTACCCGAACGAAATTTGCGTGTGGCCAGTTACATGCTCGCCGCGGTTGTGGGCGGTATCGCTGGATTTTCTGGTGGAGAGTTGTTGCTCGCGTTCTTTGCGAACGGCGCCTTATTGAACTTTTATGGTTTCGTGCCAGTCGCCCTAGGTGGCTTAGGCAATAACCGCGGCGCAGTGATTGGTGGCCTCATTTTAGGTTTGTTTCAACAAGCGGCTAATTTTTTAGTCGGCGGAATCTTTGCCTCGGTTGCAGTCTTCACACTATTTATTGTTGTCTTGCTAGCTGCCCCACAAGGCCTGTTTGGCTCTGCTGTCGCAAGGAGAGTGTAATGAACACTCAAACAACAGCAGACCATCCACAAAGCTCCGAACCCGCACAGCATCACCCGGCCCGCGCCCAACTTTTTTGGCTACTAGCCGCCATCGTCGTCGCCCTCGGTATGCCCTATGTCAGCAACGACTACTGGGTATCGATCGGTACACGGGCCGCCATCTACTGGGTGTTGATCTCTGGTTTAAACCTCGTGGTTGGCTTTGCTGGGCAGCTCGCGATCGGCTATGTCGCCTTGCTCACGATCGGCGCCTATACAACGAGTGTGTTGACGGCCGGAAAAGTATTCGATCCCATGTCGGTATGGCTTGCTTTGCCTATTGCCTCGGTAATGGGTGCGATCTTTGGCGTCATCGTAGGCTTACCAGCCTTACGGCTTCGTACTTTTTATTTTGCAATGACCACGCTGGGTTTCGCAACAATCGTCACGCAAATTGCGCTGGCTTGGCAAAGCGTGACAGGCGGAGGCATTGGCATCCCTGGTCCAGAAATGCCAGCGCCCTTTGATGACAATCTAGGCTTTTACTACTTGTGTTTAGGCTTAGCTGCTGTTTGCACATGGCTCACCGCTAATATTGCACGCAGTCGTTTTGGCAGTGGATTAATTGCAGTACGCGACGCCGAGGTGGCAGCTGAGGCTTGTGGCATTTCAAAAAGTCACCTGCTGATTCCTGTTTTTATTTTAGCGGGCGCTCTTGCTGCTTTTTCAGGTGGTTTATTTGCTGGTTTGCAAACGTATGTCACGCCCGATGCCTTCACCTTTGAGCTATCGCTGCTATTTTTTATCTCGATTCTGATTGGTGGACGAGGCTCAATTTACGGCCCAATGATTGGCACAATCATTCTGGTGATTTTGCCTGAGATTGCAGCACCACTTGCAGCTTGGTCAACATTTTTATATGCCTTCTTGCTGCTAGTCATTGTGCTGGCCATGCCAGGTGGCATCGCAGTGTTACTGGATTTCAACAATCGCAGACCTTTGGCCAAGCACCGCACTGTCGCGCCAGAGACTGGAATGCTCGCGGCTTTGAATCCGCACAGTACCTCAAACAACAATAGTCTCTCGCTAAAAGATATCGTACTCACCTTCGGCAGCGTGCGTGCCATCGATGGCGTCACGTTAGACGTCAAGCCTGGCAAGATCCACGGGCTGATCGGGCCAAACGGAAGTGGCAAGACCACCACTCTCAATGTCATCTCTGGCTATTACAGCCCCAATCAGGGCACCATGACCTTTGGGCAAACGGCCTTGCCGGCAGGCCTGCCGCATTTACGCGCAAGCCGCGGTATTGCTAGAACGTTCCAAACTCCGCGCATCGTCGGTGAGATCTCGGTACTTGAGAACGTCATGATTGGCGGCGCCACAAAAGGCAAGGCTAGCTTTCTTGAAGCGCTTCTTGCCATGCCGAAAGAGAATGCCGAACGCAAGGCGCTGAAAGATAGAGCTCTCGCCTTGTTAGCCGTCGTCGGCTTAGGTTCGTTGGCACATATCAGAACCGATCGCCTGCAACATAGTGAACTGCGTTTTATCGAAATCGCACGAGCGTTAATGATTGCGCCCGATTTTTTGATGCTAGATGAGCCCGCTGCGGGCTTATCGGGTGATGAAATCAACAAACTCGGCGCATTGATACAAGCTATCAGTGCCTGCGGCACGGGTGTCTTGCTCGTCGAACACCATGTCGATCTCATCTTTGCAATCTGCGATGACGTCACAGTGTTAAACCTAGGAAAAATTTTAGCGGCGGGCACCCCCGACGAAATTAGGGCACACAAGGAGGTCGTCAATGCTTACCTCGGCGGCTGATATGAAACAACAACCTCTACTCTCTGTTGAAAAGCTTGAATCAGGGCATGGCAAGATTCAAGTCTTACACGGCGTTGATCTACACATTGCGGCGGGCGAAGTCGTTTGTTTGTTAGGGCCTAACGGTGCGGGCAAGTCGACGCTGCTGTGCGCTCTGTCAGGGCTGCTACCCGTCACGGCCGGTTCGGTCACGTTTGATGGCAAGCCTTTTAAACAAGTCACGCCCAGGCAAGCGGCAACGGCTGGCCTGATCCATGTGATCGAAGGTCATCGTGTCTTCACGCAAATTTCAGTCAACGATAATCTATTGCTTGCCGGCTACGACTTGCCACGCGGCGAACGCGCAGCGCGTGTTGACGAGGCCTTGACTTATTTTCCAGAGATCGCGGCTAAGCGTCACGAACGAGGCGGCGCGCTGAGTGGCGGACAGCAACAGATGCTAGCCGTTGCTCAGGGCCTTGTCAGGCGCCCACGCTTACTAATGTTGGATGAGCCTTCGGCTGGTCTGTCACCCGTCTTGGTCGACCGCGTTTTGAACGTGGTCGCGCAACTGCGCAAACAAGGAACCGCCGTTTTACTGGTTGAGCAGTTAATGGAAAAAGCGCTTGCAGCCTCTGATCGTATGTATGCACTTGTTCAAGGGCGCATCGTACTTCAAGCACAGACAAGCGAACCAAACTTGCCGCAACGATTAGAAAAAGCCTACTTCGGGCATGAGAGCAATCACTGACGATCGGTCTCAGCACGAAGCGGCCTTTCTTGTAGCGTTAGCCCTTCGCTGCCGCAGGTTTTTTCTGCGTATGCGCGGCGTGCTTAGACTTCATGTAAGTTGAAAGCGTCGTTTTTTGTGGCACTGACAAACCATCCCAGAAGGCGAGCCACTTTTGCTGCACGGCCTCCATCTTGGCTTCCATCGTCGTTCGCATTTTTTTGTGCTGCGCCATCAGCTCTCGCGGGTCAACGATGTCTTTTGTGAATTGCTCGTCCATCGCCTTGCGTTGTTCAGCCCGCAGCGACTGCTTACTTGCCTGCAGCTCTTTACGCGCGGCTTGAGCCGTATCGAACTGCGCCTTTTGCGCCGGCGCTAACGCGAGCTGGTCAATCACTGCCTGAGGGATTTGCCCCATCGGGCCTTCGCCATCGCTTTTGGCAGCCGCCTGCGGTTGACGATGCATGCTGCCATGCGGGCCAGCACCTTGCTGTATTTGCGGACGCGTGTCTGGAGTCGCGGTCGCGCTTGAGCCTGGGCCCATCCCTGGCATTGACGCCGCGGGAGCTGTCTGGGCAGCCGGCGGTGATGTCGTTGAGGACGGAGTGGGCTGACCCGCACTCGTTTGCGCCAGCGCGCTTGCTGCAACGATTGTGAGGCCCAAGCCTGCGATGAATGAACGAGCTGAAGTGTAGATCATGGCGTGAACTCCTGTGTTGTTACGCAAGCAAATCATCACACGACGCTCATTTCAACAATGTTTCAATTTGAGCGGCACCTGTTTCAGATGATTTCGACCTATGCTTGCAGAAGCGATCCTACCAATGGTGCGTAACGAGCGGGTTCGCTTACGTGGTGGCTTTAGGCTTGCCGCTCGAGTCATAGCCCACCATCGCCAAGCCACCGACTCGCTTGTCGAGCCACCAACCGGCAGAAGGATCCCATCTTTCAAAATGCGCATCGGCATCGAGTTGCTGTGCGGCGTGATGCGCCCAAAAGGGATCAAACATCGCCTGACGACCAATCGCAATCAAGTCGGCACGCCCTTCGCGCACGATGGCCTCGGCCTGAACACCATCAAGAATCAAACCAACCGCCATGGTGGGCACGCCACCACCGTGTTTAATTCGGTCTGCAAAGGGCACTTGATAACCTGGGCCTCGTGCCTGATTAGCGAGGGTCGCAGACAAACGCACGCCACCCGACGAGCAATCCACGACGTCCACGCCCGCTTTGTGCAGCTCGAGCCCGAGCACCACCGAATCCTCTAAACCCCATCCGCCTTCGCCGCCACCATCTTCAGAAGAGACTCTAAAAAACAAAGGCTTGTTAGCAGGCCAGTTAGCACGTATCTCGGCAACCACTTCTAAAGCAAAACGCATGCGGCCCGAACGATCTTTACCATATTCGTCTTGGCGATTATTGACTAACGGCGTTAAGAAACTCGCAATCAAATAACCGTGCGCGCCATGAATTTCTATGATGTCAAAGCCAGCGGCATTTGCACGCGCCGCAGCTTGACCAAACTTTTTAACGATCTCGCGGATTTCACTGACCGATAGGGTGTGAGGCGTTTGATAGTTTTCACCAACCGCTAGGTCACTTGGGCCGACCAGCCCCCAAGGAGCCTCCCCTCTCGCAGCATCCGCCTGAGTCAACGGGCCGTTGCCTTCCCATGGTCTCTGCCAACAGCCTTTACGTCCGGCATGCGCGAGCTGAATCGCCGCCAAGGCACCTTGCGCATGAATGAAGTCAGTGATCCGTTTGAGGTCAGGAATAAATTCGTCAGACCACAAGCCTAAATCGCCGTAGGTAATCCGACCGCGTGGCTCAACCGCAATTGCCTCGGTCATCACCGTACCAAAACCACCCAGAGCAAATTTACTGAAATGCGCAAAGTGCCAGTCAGAGGCAAAGCCATCTACCGCTTTGCACTGCATCATAGGGGCCAACACAATTCTGTTTGGTAGCGTTGTTTCGCGAATTTTATAGGGGCTAAACAGCGCACTTTGTTCAACAGTCATGCCTTGACCTTTTTCTTTCTATTTAACGGAGACTCAAGCGACAGGCGCTGTTTTCGCCAAGGCTGGCAAATTCACCACTGACGCATACCAGGCCTCAAGCTTAGGATGGCCAGGACGCCAAGGCTCGTTCGCGAAGCGAAAATCAAGATAACCGAGCGCGCAGGCAATCGCGATTTCGCCGATCGTGTCGAGTTTATTTAAGTTGGCAGCATCTTTCTCAAGATCGTCCAAAGAGTTTTTCACCTTACCTTGCTGCAACTGGATATAGCCGATACGACCTTCATCCTGAGGCAGGGCGATTTCACGGCGACGAGGCTGACTGGCATCCAAAATACCATCACCTACAGCCTGCTGACGCAGAGCCGCCCAGCGCGCAGGACCCGCCGCAGGAAAAAGTGGCTTGGCAGAACCAAGGCTATCTAAATATTCACAAATAACAGGGCTATCAAACAAGCTCTTGCCATCTGCCAGCACCAGGGTGGGCACCTTTGACAAGGGGTTGGCGGGGATCAGTGCAGCATCGGTTGAAGGGATCACCCACTTCTCGATCTGGCCATCAATGCCGCGCGCAACGGCGCAAGCCATGACTTTACGGACGTAGGGGCTTGCAGGAGAAAAAGCTAATTTCATAAGTCACTTCCTGGTTAATTTAATTTAGATAAACGTGAACAAATTCTAGACTTCGTTGCCGATCATTGATCCGCTTTAATTCCGGCAGCCTTGACGGTTGCTCCCCAATGCTCAAATTCTGATACCAGCACTTTGCCAAATTGTTCGGGATTTAAGACCTCGAGCTGCAAACCACCTTTAATCATCAGGTCGATGATTTGTGGGTCTTTTACAGCTTCGTTCACAGCGTTATAAATTGCGTCAACCGCAGCCTTAGGCATTTTTGCTGGTCCAAGAATTGAAATCCAAGGAGAGGTATAGACTTTGATGCCTTGCTCTGCCAAGGTCGGCATATTTGGCGCGCCCACAAATCGTGCCGGAGCACCCAAACCCATCACGACCACTTTGCCGGCTTCGGCATTAGGTACAGCCAAGCTAAGCGGTACAAACATCGCATCGACTTGGCCACCCAGGACCGCAGTCATGGCGGGGGCCGCCCCTGTAAACGGAACGTGCAAGATATCGAGCTTGCTCAAGACTTTGAGCATCTCCATCGCGACTTGGCTTGAACTACCCACGCCCCAAGAGGCATAGGTCAACTTACCCGGTTGGCTTTGTGCCAAGGCGATAAACTCTTTTATATTTTTTGCGGGGACTTTAGGGTTGACCACCAAAGCGTAAGGCAGCAAACCGACTTGGGCAATTGGCGCAAAGTCTTTCAGTGCGTCGTAGGCGATCTTAGGGTAAACGTGCGGGTTGATCGAGTGCGTGTCTGCCGCGGTCATCAAGATGGTATAGCCATCAGGCGCAGCCTTCGCAACAAAGTCAGACCCGATCATGCCACTTGCACCAGGCTTATTGTCGACAACGATCGTTTGCTTAAGAATTTTGCCGGCGCCCACCGCAATGGCGCGCGCAAGCACATCAGTGCCTCCGCCTGCGTTATAGGGCACCACCATCCGAATCGACTTGTCGGGGTAAACCCCTTGAGCCTGCGCGCCCAAGCCAAAGAAGGCTGTGGCTGCGAACAGCGCCAACGTCTTAAACATCTGGGTAGTTTTCATGTGGGTCTCCGGTCATCGATTAGGTATTATTTTGTTAATCTTTTAACATGATTTTTTCGCCCTCACCA
>JBAWWV010000146.1:0-9798 GCA_037146575.1 Alcaligenaceae bacterium
ATTCGACTTGCCAACGATTCTTGTAAAGCGCAGCGATTGTCAGCGGTGGCAGAACGAAATTGTTGGTCAAGAAGATGAGGGTCTTTTCTGTCTCGGGGTCTTTGAAACGAATGCGGCGCAGATTCTCTGGGTAATGTTGAGCGGCATAAAAGCCGTTGAGTTGCACCGATTGATCGCAGATCACGCCCGTACTGCGGTCGGTGCGTTGCGAGTAGACTCGTTTGGCGTTCATGTTTGTCTTGGCACGAGTCACAAAGAACGCGCCGGTCAGATTCATTGTGTAGAGTCGTTCGAAATCCAGATACCCGCGATCCATGACATAAAAGGCGCCTGGCTCGGTCGGCAAGAAGTCGAGCACGTTGACTTCGTGCATCTTGCCATCGCTTATATGGATAAACGCTGGGATAGCGCCACGCAGATCCAACAACGTGTGCAGCTTGACTGCAGCCTTGGCTTTGCGAAATGGCGCCCAATCGAACAGGCTCAAACAAAGGTCGATCGTCGTTGCATCCAACGCATAAACCGCGTTCTTCAGATCCAAGCCGACCAAGTCCGTGTCGCTGTAAAGTTTGCGTGCGCGCTTGATCAACAAGGCGGCTACGTCGGCCCAAATCCGCCAGTCGCGCGATTCGTTGGCATCGGCCAACGTAGAACGACGCACCGTGTTGCGCAAGCCCATCGCGTAAAGTTTGTTCGCATTGGCGCCGAGAGTCACCTCGATATCGCGCAGGCTCTCGCGCCACGTCAGTTGCGCAAACGCCATCACACGAAACTGTTCTGCACAAGTCAAACGACGAACGCCCGAGTTGCCGCCGTAACGATCGACGATCCGACCAAAGCTCGTCCACGGCACGAACTCCATAATCTGCGCAAACAACGTCTTGCCGACATTCATGCAAAATCCCCCAGAGGCTAATCCCTAGGAAATTACACAAAAATGAAGAATTTGAATTCAAATCGGCACCAAATAAAATCGGCCGCTAAGCCGCGCCAATACTGGCTCTTACTGAAAATTTACCCGGTTTAACCGGACACTAGTGATTTTTAAGTTCTAGAAAACACTACTCGCGGCCGAGCGTTTGCGAAGGGCGAGAGCGCCGCCCGTGAGTGCGGCGCTTTGCAGTGCGTCAACACTGACATCACCGGAAGGTTCGTTGCGTCATCCGCGTTGAGGCCTGGCAAATGGTTTTAGCGTTAGCGATGCGCGTTGATGTCATCACGCGTTTGACGCGCTACCGCCGTCGCTGCTTCGGTCCAGTGATCTTCGCCTTTTGCATACAAAATCGCGCGCGACGAATTAATCATCATCCCAGTTTTTTGCGCATTGCAGCCTGCTGCACAGGTTGCCGCAACGTCACCACCTTGCGCACCAATGCCTGGCACCAACAAAGGCACACTGTCACCCACGGCCTTGCGCACCGCCGCCAACTCATTGGGAAACGTCGCACCAACGACTAGGCCGCATTGCCCCGTTTTATTCCACTTATTCGCCACCAAATCAGCCACACGCAAATACAGTGGCACGCCGTCAGTCACTAAAAACTGAAGATCAGAACCACCTGGGTTTGAGGTGCGGCACAGCACGATCACGCCGCGATCTTCCCACTCAAGGTAGGGTTCAACTGAGTCGCCCCCTAAGTAGGGGCTAACGGTGACTGCATCGGCCTGATAGCGTCCAAAAACTTCTTGAGCATATTGTGTGGCTGTTGCGCCAATGTCACCACGCTTGGCGTCAAGCACCAAGGGTAGGTGAGGATATTGTTCGCGAATATAGGCGCACAGGTCTTCAAGCTGCCCTTCTGCGCGCGCAGCCGCAAAATAAGCAATCTGAGGCTTAAACCCACATACAAAAGGTGCAGTCGCATCGACGATTTGCCGGCAAAATTCAAAAATTGCGGTCGGTTTGCCCTGCAATTCTGCCGGCAAACGCGGCAAGTCGGGGTCAAGTCCCACCATCAAAAGTGATTGCGACGAGGCCCAGGCGGCATTGAGTTTTTGAATAAAAGACATGTAGGTCAAGGCAAGTAGAAAGATCGGATACCGCTATTGTGTCAGATAAAGGCAAGCCAACGGTTTGCAAACAGTACCAACCAGATCGCTGCGCAAAGCAAAAGGCTTAAAAACACCGCTGCGCTGCCCAAGTCTTTGGCACGACCAATCAGCTGATTGGTTTCAAGCGAGACGGCGTCGGCCACGGCTTCGATGGCCGAGTTTAAGAGCTCAACGATCAGCACTAAGACCAGCGAACCCACCAGCAGCAGGATTTGGCCAGCGTTTTGCCCGACCCAGAACGCGGCGGGCGTCAAGACCGCAGCCAGTAAAAGCTCTTGCCTGAAAGCTGACTCGTAACGTAGCGCGGCGACCAGCCCTTGCATCGAATAACGCACCGCGTTGGCGACCCGCTTGAAGCCGCCGGTGCTTTTATAAGGCGAAGGATGTGGCGCCATGTTCTCAAACTTGGTTTATCGTATGGGGCTTAAGTATCCCCTACAAGATAAAAAGGAAGATAGCACACCATGCCAATGCTCAATGTACAAATAATGCAGGGTTACAACTCAGCACAAAAAACAGATTTATTAAAAAAACTCACCCAGTCTGTGATCGACAGTGTCAACGCCCCCTTAGCTTCAGTGCGCGTTGTGCTTCAAGAGATCCCAAGTGAACACGTGATTGTGGCCGGCGAAATCGGTCACGAAATGGTCATGATCACCGTCGGTCTGATTCATGGTCGCACCGATGAACTGAAGGCTGCGCTGATTGCCGCCATGGCCAATGCGGTTGAAGCTGCGCTCGGTGTGTCGACTCAAAACGTGCGTTCGATTTTGTTTGATCTGCCAACGACAGATACGGGTGTGGCAGGCGGACGCACCGCAAAAGCGGCGGGGAGATAAGCGCGATGTCTTCAGTTTTATTGTACGAACAAGACGACTTGGGCGTGGTCACGCTCACGCTCAATCATCCTGAAACGCGCAACGCGCTCACAGGCACAGGCATTGTTGAGGCGATGCTTGAAGCCTGTCATCGCATCGAGTGTGATCCGTCCGTGCGCGCCGTGGTGATCACGGCCACTGGCACGATTTTCTCATCGGGCGGAAAAATCGACGAAATGCAACGCCAGATTGGGCCAGAGTTTGGTAGCGAAGTGTTGCGCCAAGAGTACCGGCACGGAATTCAACGCTTGCCCTTGGCGATTCATCAGCTTGAAGTGCCAACGATTGCTGCGGTCAATGGCCCAGCCATTGGGGCGGGCTTTGACTTAACCTGCATGTGCGATTTGCGCATAGCCACCGATACGGCGACCTTTGCTGAAAGTTTTGTCAAAGTCGGTATCGTGGCTGGTGACGGTGGCGCTTGGTTTTTGCCACGCGTGATCGGTATGGCACGCGCAGCTGAGATGTCGTTTACGGGCGAGCCCATTGACGCCCAAACGGCGTTGAGCTGGGGGTTGGTGTCGCGTGTGGTGCCAGCCGCAGACTTGTTGAGTACTGCGCATACACTTGCGCGCAAGATGGCGGTGAACTCACCTTCAGTGATGCGTATGACTAAGCGCCTGTTGCGCGAAGGTCAGACGTCTTCGCTCTCAAACCTGCTTGAGCTCTCGGCAGCCTATCAGGCCATCGCGCATAAAACGCCTGAGCATGCGGTGATTATCAAAGACTTTATGGATAAAAAAGCTGCTCGACAAGCGAAGAAGGGCTAAACGGTTGAGCGCTGAAGTTTTTGTCCTGCGCTCGTTCGCGCTCAACTCTTCAGTGCCGCAGCCCGCTGTAGCCATCAGCGCTTGTCCCTTCACGGCCTTGGTGGGTTCATCATGAGCGCCTCAAGGCCGAGAAGGTCAGTGCAAGATATCGCGCCCTCAGTTCATCACTAGGGCCTCAAGAGCTAAAAGGTCAGTTCAGCCCATAGCGTCCTAAGTTCATCACTTTGGCCCAAGCTGCGACAAAGTCACGCACGAAGCTTGCTTGCGCCTGCGCACTCGCATAGACCTCGGCGATCGCCCTAAGTTCTGCATTCGAGCCAAACACCAGATCAACGACTGTGGCCGTCCATTTGAGCGTATTGCTAGCTCTGTCGCGCCCCTCTAGCACCATCGCATCGTTCGCTGACTTTTGCCAGACGGTACGCATGTCTAAGAGGTTCACAAAGAAATCTGTACTAAGCGTTGCAGATTTATCAGTGAATACGCCCAAAGTCGTTTGGCCAAAATTGGCGCCTAAGGTCCGCAAGCCGCCGATAAGCACCGTCATTTCGGGTGCGGTCAGTGTTAGCAGATTTGCGCGATCGACCAATAACTCTGCGGCAAACGCGCTGTGCTCGGGGCGTAGATAATTTCTGAAGCCATCCGACGTTGGCTCAAGCACCGCAAACGAGTCAACATCTGTGTGGTCTTGCGTGGCGTCCATGCGGCCCGGCGTGAAGGGCACAACGACGGCTTGCCCCGCTTTGCCTGCAGCCTGCTCAATGGCCGCGCATCCACCCAGCACGACCAAATCGGCAAGTGATACACGTTTGCCGTCGGCCTGCGAAGCGTTAAAGGCAGTTTGAATTGTCGTTAACGCTGCCAGCACTTTTGCCAACTCAGTGGGTTGATTCACCGGCCAATCTTTCTGCGGGGCCAGACGCAGTCGTGCGCCATCTGTGCCACCGCGTTTGTCACTGCCGCGAAAGGTGGCGGCTGAGGCCCAAGCCGTGCTGACCAGCTGAGAAGTGGTCAAGCCACAGTCCAGTAGCATGCCTTTTAACTTAGCGATTTCTTGCGCCTGAATCAACGGATGGTCGACCGCTGGAATGGGATCCTGCCAAATTAAAGGTTCGGCAGGTACTAGTGGGCCCAAATAGCGGGCGATTGGACCCATGTCTCTGTGGGTGAGCTTGAACCATGCGTTGGCAAAGGCTTTAGCCAGTTCATCAGGGTGCGCAAGAAAGCGTCGCGAAATCTTTTCATAGGCCGGATCCATACGCAAAGACAGATCGGTGGTGAACATCATGGGTGCATGCTTTTTCGAGGCATCATGCGCATCAGGCACCGTACCGGCACTTGAGGCTTCTTTGGGAGTCCATTGATGGGCGCCAGCCGGACTTTTTGTTAGGATCCATTCATAGCCAAACAGGTTTTCAAGGTAGTTGTTATCCCATTTGATCGGATTGGTCGTCCAGGCGCCCTCTAGTCCACTAGTGATGGCGTCTGCACCTTTCCCTGTGCCAAAGCTGTTTTTCCAGCCTAAGCCTTGCTCTTCGATTGTGGCGGCCTCTGGCTCTGGGCCCACATATTTGCCGGGGTCGGCGGCGCCGTGCGCTTTACCAAAGGCGTGTCCGCCTGCAATCAAAGCAACGGTTTCTTCATCATTCATCGCCATGCGCGCAAAGGTTTCACGAATGTCACGCGCGGCAGCCAAGGGATCAGGCTTACCGTTCGGACCCTCAGGATTGACGTAGATCAGACCCATTTGCACAGCAGCTAACGGGTTGGCAAGCTCGCGATCGCCGGTATAGCGTTCGTCGGCTAACCATTTGCCTTCTGAGCCCCAGTAAATCTCTTGATCGGCGCTCCAGGTGTCAGCGCGACCACCACCAAAGCCCACGGTTTTTAAGCCCATAGAGTCTAGCGCGACGTTGCCTGTCAAGATGAAAAGGTCTGCCCACGACAGTTTGTGGCCATATTTTTGCTTGATCGGCCAGAGCAAACGCCGTGCTTTATCTAGGTTGCCATTGTCTGGCCAACTGTTCAGCGGCGCAAAGCGCTGCGCACCTGAGCCCGCGCCGCCGCGACCGTCTGCGATGCGGTAGGTGCCCGCACCGTGCCAAGCCATCCGAATAAAAAAGGGCCCATAGTGGCCGTAGTCGGCTGGCCACCAGTCTTGCGAGTCAGTCATCAGGGCGTGCAGGTCTTGAATCACTGTCTCTAGGTTCAGGCTGTTAAAGGCCTGCGCGTAGTCAAAGCTTTCGCCCAAGGGGTTTGAGTTTGCAGATAAGGGGCGCAGTGGTTTAAGGTTGAGTTGCTGTGGCCACCAGTCAGCATTTGTGGCACCGCCTGAACTGTGGCGTGACTGGGTGTCACCCGAGAAAGGGCATTTTGCTTCGTTTGACAAGGTATTCTCCTGAGTCGTTGCACTGCAAGACTTCAGTATGGGGCTTGTTTGTTACAGCACCTAATGACTTTTTGGCGTGATGTCTAGCGCAAGACAACGCGTGACTTCGCGACCCTAAAGCCTATGTTGCTAGCCGAGGTGTTTGGGGTGTTAGACCCACGCGCAGCAAGTCGATAGCGATTGCAGTACGATTCATGGCATAGAAACGAGCCCCCACGCATTGAACGATTCGTGGAGGGTCGTAGGTCTTGCGGATCTGTGTTGCCGGTTGCAGTGTGATAGTCGGGGTGAAACGAATCGGCAACCCATTCCCACACGTTGCCAGCTTGTTGATAGAAGCCCCAGGCATTGGGCTTAAAGGACTTGGCGGGTAGCGGCTCGGGTACCCAGTTTTCACTTGGACGGCCCGGAAATTCGCCTTGCCAAATGTTGCAAACTTTTTCACCTTCAGGCGTTAAGTCATCGCCCCAAGGGTAGCGTGGCGATAACTGCCCCGCGCCAGCGGCGTATTCCCACTCTGCTTCGGTGGGCAAGCGCACGCCAGCCCAAGCGCAATAACTTGCGGCATCGTTCCAGCTTACATGCACGACAGGATGCTGCAGTAAATTCAAAATATTGCTACCGGGGCCGGTGGGACGCTGCCAGCAAGCCCCTTCAACATCCAGCCACCAGATTAGCTCTTTGGAAGCAGGGCGTTGGGTTGCCCGTTGCAGTGCTGGCACTTGCAGATAGAACACAAAAGACGAACCAAGTTGCTCAGCTTCGGTGATGTAGCGAGTCGCTCGCACAAACTCGCGAAACTCAACGTTTGTGACCGTTGCCTCTGCAAGACTGAAGCTACTGACTTGCACTGCTCGAGCGGGCCCTTCGCCGTCTTCAGCGAAGCCCTCGTGTGAGTTTGTTCCCATCACAAACGAGCCGCCTGGCACAGTGACGAGCGCCGAGGCGGAGGTGTTCGCCGTGCCTGCAGTTGTGGGTGCCTCCGCTTGGTGTGTTTGTGCGGAGGCTGCTGACGCCAAGGGTACAGACACGCTTGTTGTGCGCGCTGAAGGCGTGCAACAGGGTTTCACTCGTCTTCCCAGAACGCACGCGTGACGCCTTGACTGCGCATCAGCGCAACGACCCCTTCGCGTGGCAGCACACCACAGCGCTTGGCCCAGGCTTCGTACTCAAGGCTCATCGCAGCGACTCGTTCAGGTTTTTGCCTGGCCAGGTTGTGCAGTTCAGTGCGGTCCTCTTCCAGGTTGTAGAGCTCCCAGGCATTGGGGTAGTCTCGCACAAGTTTCCAGTGTCCAATGCGCACGGCAGCGTTGCCTTCATGCTCCCAGAACATTGGCGGACGGCTTGCCAAATCGGCTTTGAAGGCCTGCTGTAAAGAATGGCCTTCTAGCGGCAGAATCTCTCGACCCGCGAGCGTTGAGGGATAAGCGGTCTTGGTGACATCCAGAATGGTCGCCATGATGTCAGGCAAATAGCCTGGTGTATGGCGAAGATCACCGCGGTCGCTAATGCCTTGCGGCCAATGCATAATCAAAGGGGTAGAAATACCGCCCTCATGGGCCCAATGCTTGTAAAAGCGAAAGGGCGCATTCGAAAGATTTGCCCAGGCGGTGCCATAACTTTGGTAGGTGTTTTCTGGCCCGGGCATGAGTTCAGGGTTGTTGCCAAAATGAACCACTGCCCCATCGCGGGTATGTGACCGGGCAATCATCAATTTGTTGACCAGTTCGTCAACGGTGACCTCCTCTGGAATTGCTTCGGCGCAAGCGC
Source organism: Alcaligenaceae bacterium (assembly GCA_037146575.1). GTDB lineage: Bacteria > Pseudomonadota > Gammaproteobacteria > Burkholderiales > Burkholderiaceae_B > Zwartia. The sequence continues at coordinate 7,860 of JBAWWV010000146.1, forward strand.
CATTATCGGCAAGAAAGATCACCAGTGTGTTGTCGAGCTCGCCTTGTCTTTCTAGCTCAGCGAGTATTCTGCCAATGCCTTGATCCATGCGATCGACTTGCGCCGCATAGACTTCCATGCAACGAAGTAACCAGGCCTGATTCTGTGCCTCAGACCAAGCCGGTTGAGACGGATCGCGACCAGTGAGTTTCCATTTGGGGTCAAGCAGGCCCCAGCGAACCAAGCGCTCTAGCCGTTCTTCGCGCAGCGTATCCCAACCTGAATCAAAGCGGCCCTTGTACTTGGCAATATCTTCCTCATGAGCGTGCAGCGGCCAATGCGGCGCTGTGTAGGCCACATACTCAAAGAAGGGTTTGTCTTTGTGTTCGGTGTGATGTGTTTGCAGAAACTTAACGGCTTCGTCGCTGATGGCATCGGTATAAAAGAAGCCAGGGCGACGTGCCTCAGCCTCAGCATTAGTGTTGCCACGCGTCAGGGTATTGGGATCATAAAAACTGCCCGCTCCGATGATCGTGCCAAAAAACTCATCAAAGCCGCGTTGTAGTGGCCAAGAGTCGGTGGGCTGAGTCAAGTTGCTTGAGACATGCCACTTGCCACTTAGATAGGTGCGATAGCCCGTGGGCTTTAACACCTCTGCGATCGTGGCGCAACGCTGGTTTAAGTTGCCAGCGTAGCCTTCTGGGCCTGAGTCGTACGTCAGGATGCCAATGCCTGTTTGATGCGGATGCAAGCCGGTGAGTAAAGAGGCTCGCGAGGGGCTGCACCTTGCAGTGTTATAAAACTGCGTGAAGCGCAAACCACCTTGCGCCAGACGATCCAGATTGGGCGTTTGAATCTCGCCACCGTAGCAGCCGATATCAGAATAGCCCATGTCATCATTGAGGATGAGCAAGATATTGGGACGTTTTGTCATAGATGCCTCGTGAGAAAATAATTTGCTTAGTTCAATCGTAGCCCAGTGCTGCGCTCAAACAGATGGGCTGCATCTGGGGCAAAGCCGAGTTGCACAGTATCACCTTCGTGTAAGGTCGTGAGCCCTTGCACCTTGGCTTTGAGTGACTGGCCTTGAACCTTCAGGTTCAAGATTGAATAGTCGCCCAGATCTTCAATGTATTGCACCTGAGCTGTTAAGCCCACATTTGTGAGACGCAGATCGGTTGGTCGAAGGCCCAGCGTCACCTCGCGCACATCAGCGCTGTTTGCTGTGACCTCAAATTTTTCACCTAACACTGTTACGTGCTGTTGGTGCCAAACGGCAGGGATCAGATTCATGGGCGGCGTACCAATAAAACCAGCAACCGAGATCTGTGCCGGTTGACCAAAGATTTCTCTTGGTGTTCCTACCTGAACGATACGCCCATCCATGAACACCGCGATGCGGTCTGCAAGCGTCATGGCTTCTTCTTGATCGTGCGTGACGTAGACAGTCGTCACGCCGAGGTCGCGCTGCAACTGGTGTAGCTCTAACCGAGTTTCAAGCCGCAGTTTGGCATCCAAATTAGAAAGCGGCTCATCCAGCAGAAATAATTTTGGTTCACGTACAATCGCGCGGGCCAACGCGACGCGCTGTTGTTGCCCGCCAGACAGTTGCCCAGGGCGCCGTTCTAGCAAATGCTTGATGCCAACCCGCTGTGCAGCATCTTCAACTGAGCGCTTGATCTCTGCGACAGACGTGCCAATCATTTTTAAAGGAAAGCCAATATTCTTTTCGACCGTCATGTGGGGATAAAGCGCATAGCTTTGAAACACCATGGCAACGTCACGCTCTCCTGGGTCAGTGTGCGTGATGTTTTGCCCGTCGAACCAGACCTCGCCACCGCTGACTTCTTCTAGGCCCGCAAGAATACGCAAAGTGGTGGTCTTGCCAGAGCCAGACGGGCCTAGCAAGACAAAAAACTCGCCCGCTTCGATCTCTAAATTGATGCCGTGCAGGACGGTG
>JBAWWV010000147.1:0-9461 GCA_037146575.1 Alcaligenaceae bacterium
GTGTGTCGCACAACACCACTTTGACACCAGCCAGCATTTGTTCTGACTGTGGGCTGTGACGCAGTGCCGACCAACGTATCGTTGCGATACCTGCCCGTTCAAGCAACGCAGCAGCTTCATCAAACCGCTGTGGATGTCTCGGTATTAATAAAAATAATGCTGTTGACTCTTGCCGTGCAAGCGCCTGAACGAACGGGGCATCTTCACCCTCGCGCGTACTCGCAATCGCAATCACCGGGCGGTTGATGCGCTCGCGCCAAGCGCGGCCGGCATCAACAGCCACCGTAGGCAAGACAACATCAAACTTAAGATTACCCACCACATGAATGTTCCGCGCCCCCACGTCATACAAGCGTGTGGCGTCGTCGTCTGTTTGCGCCAAGGTCAGGTCAATGCCCGCGTAGGTATCGCGCATTAAACTTAAAAACACCTTATCAATCTGCTTGACCTGCCTTTGCGACTTTTCTGAAAACCGCGCGCTGGCCAAAACAATTGGCACGGCGGCCAATTGTGCGGATTCAATCAAATTAGGCCACACTTCGCGCTCAATCAAAATACCAAGGCGCGGCTGATAGTGCTGCATAAATTTTTTCGTTGCGCCCGAAAAATCATAGGGCACCCATTGTTGGCGCAGTTGGCCCGCCGCAATCTCGGCCGCAAACAAACGCGCGCCCTCAGCCCGACCGGTTGCGGTCATATGCGTAAGTAACACCCTGTCACCCTGGGCAAGACACTTCGTAATTAAGGTTTGTGCGGCGCGGGTCTCGCCCAAACTCACAGCATGCACCCAAATCGGGGCCTCGCCATCCCAAGGTAGCGCATACGAGCCAAACCGCTCTGCACTAAAGATTTGCCAAAGGCCACCCGCACGGCGCGCACGCACGAACATATAGGCCCAAAGCACTGGGGCGACTAATCTTAAAAGACAGGTGTAAATTTTTAATGGCATCGCGTAATACTAGCGCAGAGCTCGCTCAATTGCAGCAAGTACGGCCTGCCTTGACGGCGGTTGCCCCCGATCGCCCAGGCTTGCCGTAAAGGCAGCACTCACCAAGGGTGTTCGTACCGGCGTTGACGCCTTGTAGATCCCAACGGTCGGACGACCAAGCGCTGCCGATAAATGAGTCAGGCCACTATCTAAGCCAACCATTAGGGTCGCCGCGGCCAAGTGATGAGCGGTTTCGGTCAAGCTGCCACGCGGTAAAACTTCAGCGTTTAAACGGCCTTGAATCAACGCTTGTGCGCGGTCAGTCTCGGCCTGATTGCCCGCTAAGAGTTTTAACTGCAGGCCACGCGCAGTGAGCAGCTCAAACACCGCCTGCCAGTCTGCCACTGGCCAGAGTTTATCGTCGCGACTTGCCGAAGGCATGATCATTGCATAGGGTGAAGCTAGCCTGCGCGCAGCTTGCGCCTGCAACTCAAACTCTTGCAACCCAAAATCAGGCTCGCCTTGCACGGCATAACCAAAGGCACTGGCCGCTAATAAGCGCTGTCGCGTCACGGCCGGCTGCCAAAATTGAACACGATGACGCACGTCATAAAACAAAGTTGCGAGGGGTTCGCGCGCAGAGCGCCAGTCCAGCCCATGCTTCACGCCGGTTGCCATCCTTACCCACCACACCGACTTGAGCAAAGCCTGCATATCAAGCACGATATCGTATTGACGACTACGCAAATCAGCTTCGAACGCGTGACGTTCACGTCTGACTTGGCTCGCCCACCACGCTCGACGCCAGCGACGATGCGCCACTTGAAGCACTTGATTTACCGCAGGATGCCACTTGGGAATTGACGCAAACGCATCCTCAGCCAACCAATCAATCTGCGCACCCGGTACGTGCTTGGCGATATCAGAGATCGCGGGCAACATATGCACCAAGTCGCCTAGCGAAGAGGTACGCACGATAAGAATTTTGGTCGTCATGCCGGCGATTTTAGCGCCTGCAACACCTCGTCGACCCCGACACGCCATTCAGGCAGCGTCAAGTTAAACGCCTGGCACAGCTTAAGGGTATCGAGGCGTGAATTGAGTGGACGAGGCGCGGCGACCGGATAATCCTTTGTCGCGATGGGGTGGATCGCTTGATCTTGAATCTTAATCGGCCAGCCAGCGGCCCGCGCCTGCGCGATCACATAGCAGGCATAGGCATGCCAATTCGTCTGCCCACTGGCCACCAAATGATACAGACCCCATCTCGGATCGGTGCTTGGTTGCTCGACGAGCGAGTGCAATATCTGTGTTGTGACCGTCGCCAGCAAATTTGCCGAGGTCGGCGCACCCACTTGATCGGACACAACATTCAATGCATCACGCTCTTGCGCCAGTTTAAGCATTGTTTTTAGAAAGTTTCCGCCATGGGCACTTAACACCCACGAGGTTCGAAAAATCAGATGGCGGGCGCAGGCACTCGCGACCGCACGTTCACCGGCTAATTTACTATGGCCATAAACCGATTGCGGGTCAGTGGGGTCGGTTTCGACATATGGTTCGGGCTTATCGCCCTTAAATACATAGTCGGTTGAGAAGTGCACCACACAAGCACCCGCGTCTTGAGCAGCCTTGGCGATCAAGCCCGGCGCCGTCGCATTAATGCGCTGTGCAATGTCAGGTTCAGCTTGGGCACGATCGACTGCCGTATACGCGGTCGCATTGACTACCATCGTGGGCTGGTATTGCTGCGTCAACAACTTAAGGGCTGCTACGATTGCCTCGGGCGACTGGCTAAAGTCTATCTGGTCGCGAGTACAGGCCATTACTTCACCCAAGCGGCTCAGCGAGGTCTGCAGCGCGTGGCCAACCTGACCATTAGCGCCAAACAGCAAAATTGAGTGCTTCAAATTCTCTCCGTTGGTCAGAAGCAAGACTCGTTAGTGCAAGCTTCGCCCCATCAAATCACAATCGTAACCGACCCCACAATCAACAAAAACCATAATGACAAGCGCTTAATCAAGGTCGCACGATGAAGCGCCCGCCGGAATAGGTAGCTTCCAAGCACAGCCGACAAAAAATACACCGGCATAAACGATACTGAATACAGAATTTGCTTTGTGTTGATGAGATCTTTATACAAAAAGACCATCATTGTGCTGATCTGAATAAAGGCAAAAAACATCATAAAAAACGATCTCAGCACCACGGGGGTAATCGTCTTGTCTGATAAAAAATACAATACGAGTGGTGGGCCACCCACGCCAGCCATCGCGGTCAGCGCACCGCTCGTCAAGCCAACAAACCAATCTTGCAATCTACCGCGCGCGCCCTTGTATTGCCACCCAATCAGCATGATGGCCGCCAACCCTGCCACGACCACCCCAATAAAGCGTCGCGTGATCACCGGATCTAACCACTCGATTAACCACACCCCAATCGGCACACCAATTAATGCGGGTACCGACACCGACCACACCATTTTCCAATTTGTGGTGTGCCACGTTTGTGGCAAGGTCTGCAGCGAAATCACAAAATTCAGCAGCAAGACCACGACCACCATATCCGCTGGAGCCATGAACAAACTAAACAGCGGCGCCAATGCCAAGCCGCCACCAAAGCCTGTAAACGTACGCATCGTACCTGCGATTAACACCGCTAAGCTTAACCAGATAAAGACCGCGACTGACGGAAACAACTGATGCCACAGTTCAACGCTCATCAATCAACCTTGATCGGCGTGCGGGCAACGACCGCCGCCCACTTCAACAACTCGGCCTCGATATAAGTGGCTAACTCTTGTGGCGTACTCGAGTCCGGTACAGCACCTTCGCCCTCAAAACGCTTTGCCAGTTCAGGCGACTGCAACGCCTGCCTGACAGCCGCATTTAATTTTGTAATGACTGCGGTTGGAGTTCCCTTGGGAGCCAGCAAAGCATCCCAAGTATTAATGTCATAACCCGGCAAGCTACCAGCCTCTTCCACAGACGGAATGTCTGGCAACTGGGGTGAACGCGCTTTCGTCGTAACAGCCAAGGCGCGCAGCTTACCGGCTTGAACCTGCGGCAACGCTGCGGGCATGCTGGCAAAGGTATATTGCGTGTCGCCAGCCATCACAGAGGTATTAGCAATCGCACCGCCTCGGTACGGAATATGCGCGACATCGATCTTGGCCGCATCAGCAAAAATCGCCCCAGCAAGGTGAACCGGCGAGCCATTACCACTTGACGCATAATTCAGTTGACCCGGATTTTTTTTAGCGTACGCCACCAACTCTGGCACAGAACGAATTGGTAACTTTGGATTCACGACCAACAACATCGGGATCGCAGCCACCATCGAAATTGGCTCGAAACTCTTGACCGGATCGTAGCCCAAGCCCGTTTTGTATAGCGCTGGATTGATCCCGTGACTGGCCAAGGTCGCCATAAACAAAACGTAGCCATCGGGCTTGGCCTGCGCCACGTAGGCCGCTGCGAGGTTACCTGCAGCGCCCGCTTTATTTTCAACGATCACCGACTGGCCAAGGATTTTTGATAGTTGCTCAGCCAGCGATCGTGCCAGAATATCCGTGGTGCCCCCCGCTGCGTACCCGATCACAACGCGAAGGGGCTGCGTGGGATACGTCTGCGCGTGTACCTGAGAACTTGCCTGTATAGCAACAAACAAGACAGACACTAACGCAAACCACAGACGCGCGAAACCGCGCGTCGACACCACTATCATCATGACTTACTTGCCTTTAAAAACTGGCGAACGTTTTTCAGCAAACGCGCGCTTACCTTCTTGATAATCTTCGCTTGCAAAGCAAGTCAACACCATTTTTTGAATGCCCTCTGCATCAATGTGGGGTGCCACACGTTGAAACTCGCGTACAGCTTTTTTAGCTGCGCGCAAGGTCAAAGGTGCATTCGCCGTGACTTTATCCAAATACGCATTGACAGTTGCATCGAGCTGATCGACAGGCACAACGAACTGCACCAAACCTTTCGTCAACGCTTCTTGTGCGGTAAAGCGCGAGGCAGACAACATCACGTTCAAGGCCTCGGGCGCACCAATCGTTGACACGAGATTGCGAATTGCGGTCAAGCGATAGCCAAGCCCCAGACGACCAGCCGGAATCGCAAACGAACTCGCGTCAGAAGCAATGCGAATATCGCAACACAACGAAATATTCAAACCGCCGCCAATGCAATAGCCATCAATACGTGCGATCACTGGTTTAAAGGTGTTGTACAACGCGCCCTGAGCTTCTTCGCCGACGCGCTCATATTCAGCCACAGCGTCTGCACCAGTACGCAATTTTTCAAACTGAGAAATATTGGCACCGCTCACAAACGATTTTCCGCCTGCACCGGTCAACACAATGACGCGAATCTCGTCGTCAGCCTCAAATAATTTAATCGCTTTAGGCACGGCAACCCACATGTCGTACGACATCGCATTGTGACGGCCTGGGTCATTGAACGTAATCCAACCTGCTGCGCCGCGTTTTTCAACGATGATGCTGTCGGTAATTTCGCCTTGCAATAATCTTGTGATGCTCATGTCAAAGGTCTCCTAGTAATTTGCGATAACGTGCCATTGCGTTATCTAAATGGGTTCTCATGGCGTGACGCGCTGCGGCTGAGTCCTGACGGGCGATCGCATCGACAATGAGCACATGCTCGTTACCGATTTCATCGATCCGTGGTGTGCCGGTATTTCTAAAACGAAACGTACGTACAGCATTATGGATCACGTGGCTTAAGTGCCCCATGATTCGAACAAAGTAAGGGTTATTGGCCGCGTGCGCGACAGCCAAATGAAAATCGACTGCTGTGTGTGCAGCCACCTGCCAGTCGGCCGACGCAAGCTCTACGCGCCTTAAGGTCTGTTGCAAAGTTTCGAGCTGCGCCTTGGTGCGATGGGTCGCGGCTAGCGCTGCAGCGCCCGATTCGATTTCGACACGCAGCTGATGCACATGAATCAATTGCGCCAAGTCCATCAAATCATCATGCGACACTTCAAACGGTCGCATCGCCAAATCAGCACAGACAAACGTGCCCACACCATGGCGAGTTTCAACCAGCCCGGTTAACTTAAGCCGGGCGATCGCCTCACGCACAACATTTCGACTGACCCCAAACTGCGCGCCAAGCTCTTGCTCAGTGGGCAAGCGTTGCCCGGGCGCGAGGCTTTCATTCAAAATCCGTGTACGCAATTGCTGCGCAATTTCATCGGGTAGATTTTCGGGGCGACCCAAGTTATCAAACGCCGTCATCGCCTTTGGCGGGCCGCTTGAAATTAGCGGTTTGGTGGCTGCCGCGCCACGTCCAACAAACGCCTGTCTGCGCGCGGTGTATACAGTTGCTGTCACTGAGGGTTTACTCACCATGACTCTCCATCAAAGGATTCACACTTAAACTGCGCCGTCTTGAAGTAGGGCCTCAACCTCAGCCGCACTCACGCCAAACTCTGCATAGACTTCTTTGTTGTGCTCTCCACGATCGGGGGCCGCGGTAAACACCTCGCGCTTTGAGCGGCTCATGATCACGGGGTGATTGACCACGCTGATCTCGCCCAAGTTTGGATGCTGTATGGTCTTAGCCATACCCAAGTGCACAACTTGAGGGTCTTCCATCGTTTCTTTCACGTTCTTGATTGACCCGCACGGCACGCCTGCTTTATTTAGTAACTCAATCCAGTCTGCTGTCGGTTCTTGTTTGGTGCGAGCAGCAATCGCCGCGTTCAGCGCAGGCCGGTTTTGACCACGCGTTTTCAGTAACTTAAAACGCGGGTCTTCAGCGAGCTCTGGCAAACCAATGGCCGTCACAAGCTTGATAAACATCTCGGTGCCCATCGCTGCCAGGTTGATATAGCCGTCTGCCGTCGGGTACACGCCGGTGGCCGCTGTCGTTGGATGATCGTTGCCGGTTTGCCCCGGAATTTCTTTATTCATCAGCCAGCGCATGATCTGAAAATCCATCATCCAAACTTGCGACTGCAGCAGCGAGGACTGCACCCACTGCCCTTCGCCCGACTCTTCTCGTTCTAGTAACGCCACCAAGGTGCCAATCGCACAAAATAGGCCAGAGCTTAGGTCTGCCACCGGTATGCCTGCGCGCATCGGGCCGCGTCCAGGCTCACCTGTCACCGACATGATTCCGCCCAAGCCTTGTGCGATTTGATCTAAGCCGGGCCGGTCGACATAAGGGCCATCTTGCCCAAAGCCCGATACACTCGCCAAAATGATGCGCTTGTTGATCTTGCGTAGCGATTCATAATCAATGCCAAGCTTGAACTTCACGTTCGGGCGATAGTTTTCAATCACCACATCGGCCTGTTCAACCATTTTCAAAAACAGCGCCTTGCCTTTTGGGTGCTTCAAGTTCAGCGTAACGCTGCGTTTGTTGCGGTGGGTGTTTTGATAATCAGCAAATTGTGACGAGCCACCCGGACGATCATCGGGCTGATCACCTGGTTCTTCAATTTTGATCACATTTGCGCCCCAATCTGCAAATTGTCTGACGGCGGCTGGCCCAGAACGTACGCGCGTCAAGTCCAGCACTGTGAACCGGCTGAGGGGTAACTTAGGCATGCAAGGTCTCCGAACTAAGCTTGACTCAGAGACTGGTGCGCAGGGCGATTCAGAATCCAAGTGTTTTTATTTTCGATGTTGGACATCTTACAAGAAAATGAAAACTCTTGGATTTGTGGTTTTAGGGCCAAAACAGCCCTAATTCTCGTCTTTTTGGCACCTATTCAGCTTTTGCACCCGATTCAGCGATCACCTTTCGCCATTTGGTGCGTTCAACTTCGATTTCAGCTGCCATCTCTTCTGGCGTGCTTGTTTTGGGAATCATCCCGCCGTTGATCATGCGTTCGTTCATGACGGGCTCGTTAATCACCACGCGCAACGCGGCATTCAACCGATCGATCACCACGCGTGGGGTGCCCGCGGGTACTGACAGATAATTCACGGCAACGGCCTCATAACCTTTCAGTTGCTCGGCAATCGCCGGCACATTTGGCAGCAACGGCGAGCGCTCTGGGCTTGCGACGCCCAAGGCGCGCAAGTTACCGGACCTGATCTGCGCGATGTATACCGACAAACTATCAATCGCCATCTGCACGTTGCCACCCAACAGATCTTGAATCACTTGACCCGAACCTTTGTAGGGCACGTGGGTGATGTCGACGCCTGCCATCGACTTGAACAGTTCACCCGACAAGTGGGTACTGGCGCCAATGCCCGAGCTGCCGAAGTTGGTTTTACCGGGGTTCTTGCGCGCATACTCAATCAGTTCTTGCACGGTGTTGACAGGTAGCTTGGGCGCCACCACCAACACGTTCGGAAACCAGGCCACTCGCGACACAGGGATCAAATCTTTATCCGGGTTGTAGGGTAGCTTCGCCATCAGATAGGGGTTGATAATCTGCGGGCCTGGCGTGGTGTACAACACGGTATAACCATCGGGTGCGGCACTGACTACGAGCGCGGCGCCCACCGTCGCCCCACCTCCGGGTTTGTTTTCAACAATGATCGGCTGACCCAGTTCTTTACTCATCGGTTCACTGATCAAACGCGCCGTTTGGTCTGCAGCCCCGCCGGGGGCAAACGGGACGATCAAGCGGATCGGCTTTGTTGGGTACGCTGCAGTCTGTGCTTGCACGACGGGGGTCATCACGGTCGCCAGCACGACCAAACTCAAAGCCTTCAGCATGTTTTTTGTCCCTAAATTTTTTAATAGTTGCGTCGCAAGCCTCGTCCGAGGGTTCACGCGCGTCAATGTCGTTGTATTTTCTGTATTCTAATGGTCTTTAGGTACAGAATAATCAAACTCAGGGACATCACCTATATGCAAGACTTTACTCAACTCCAATACGAGCTGATCGGCCATGTGGCCGTACTCAGTATGAACAATGCGCCCGTCAACGCGCTGTCACGCACGCTCAGCGACGAGCTTACCGCAGCGCTTGACTACATTTCTGAAATCCCCGAGGTACGTGCGGTGGTCTTGACCGGCATTGGCAAAATATTCTGTGCCGGCGCTGATCTAAAAGGTCGCGCCTCAGTGATCAAAGGGCCAGGCGACTTACCCGCACACTCGCGTCGTACGCGCGAATGTTTTCATGCGATTCGCGAATGCGCCAAGCCCGTCATTGTCGCGATCAATGGCCCAGCGCTCGGTGCGGGCTTAGCCATTGCCGCGTCAGCTGACATGTTGATTACCTCTGACAAAGGCTGTATTGCCTTGCCAGAAATTGACGTAGGCTTATTAGGTGGAGGCAGCCACGCTGCGCGTTTGTTTCCACACAGCACGCTGCGCCGCATGATGTTTACAGGCTATCGAGTACAGGCCGACGAACTCTATCGTCTTGGTGTCGTTTTACAAGTCACGACCCCTGAGGGCTTAATGCCCGCAGCGCTTGAACTGGCCAACACCATTGCCAACAAAAGCCCGCTATCCGTCGGCTTAGCCAAACAAACACTCAACGCAATCGAAGACATGAGCTTGCGCGATGGCTATCGCTACGAGCAAGACATGAC
>JBAWWV010000148.1:0-9352 GCA_037146575.1 Alcaligenaceae bacterium
GTTAAATAGGAGTCGTGAGATGTTTGCAGCCCCACCCGCAGTCGAGGCACGTGTCTTTGCGAAAATTCCTGAAAAATTTTCAAAAGTGGGGCAGCGCTCGGCCTTTGCCGAGGTGCAATTTCATGGCGCTGAAACGCCTCACTTTATTGAGGGGCCCTCGTTTGATCGTCAGGGCAACCTGTTTGTCACCGATATCCCGTATGGCCGAGTTTTTAAAATCACGCCAAGTGGCGATCTTAGCGTAGTCGTTGAGTACGACGGCGAGCCAAACGGGTTGAAGTTTCACCGAGATGGTCGCGCGTTTATTACAGATCATAAAAACGGCTTGATGGTGTTGGATGTCAACACCGGCAAGATTGAGCCGTTTTATGATCGTCCACTGTTAACGCGTTTTCGCGGTGTCAACGATTTATTCTTTGGTGCGCAAGGCGACCTTTATTTTACCGATCAAGGTCAAACTGGTTTGCATGATCCCAGTGGGCGACTCTATCGCTTACGCACAAACGGGCAACTGGATTGCATCTTGGCTAACATCCCCAGCCCAAATGGCTTAGTGCTCAATGCTGAGGAAAACGTTGTGATGCTTGCTGTTACCCGCGCTAACTGCGTTTGGCGCGTGCCACTCATGAAAGACGGCACTACGAGCAAGGTGGGCATGGCGATTCAAATGACCGGTGGCTTTGGCCCAGATGGCATGGCGATTGATGCGGACAACAATCTGGCAGTGTGTCACGTCGGCTTAGGTGTGGTGTGGCTCTTTAGTGCCTTGGGTGAACCCATGCTGCGTATTAATTCGCCGACGGGTAAGCTGGTGACGAACTGCGCGTATGGCGGCAAAGACAACAAGCAACTGTTTATCACTGAGTCAAAAACTGGCACGATCTTAGTGGCAGATATGCCAGTGCAAGGGCGTACGATGTTTTCGCACACGTGAGCAGTACGTGCGTAAAGGGTTGCGACATACCAATCGTGGTGCTGGGCCAATTTAATTTTTGAGATACCTCTGATGCAATTTAAAGAAGGCTTTATTGATTCGTTGTATTACAACGTCTTGGATATGACCCCTGAGTGGGTCGAGCACCCTCAAACAATTCTTTTTCACCACGGCGTCGGTGCTAACACTGAAATTTGGGCCGAGTGGCTGCCGGTGCTAGGTTTGAATTATCGTATCGCCCGCTTTGATATGCGGGGCTTTGGCCAATCAACCGCCAAGCCTGCCGGTGATCTAACCTTTGCTCAATTAATAAAAGACATCTCATTAATCGCAGATACCGTTGGTAGTCAGCGTTTTCATGTGGTGGGCGAGTCAATTGGGGGGACTGCTGCCCTGGCATACTCGCTGCAGCATCCTGAGCGGTTGCACTCCCTAACGCTGACCAACACTGCCTTTCGTGGCGGCGTGATTCAAAATGTCGTTGAGTGGGATACTTTGCTCAAAGAGCAGGGCCCTGCGGCCTGGTCAAAACGTTTGATGCCTAGACGGTTTCATGACGATGCCAAGATGTCGCCTGCCAAGCGTGCCTGGTACGAAAAGCAGCAGGGCAATCATCCGATCGAGTCAATTATCGTGGCGCGCGATATTTTGGTGGGTGCAGATCTTGGCCCTAAGTTGGGTGAAGTGATGATGCCGGTGTTGCTGCTGCACGCCGATGGCAGCCCGTTCATCGCTGTCGATCAAATGGCTGAAATGCACAGCAAGTTACCAAATTCTGAATTTCACGTGTTTAACCATGCACGGCATGGGTTACCGTTTTCGCATGCTAAAGAATGCGCGCAGGTGATGCTTGAGTTTGTTGAGCGTCGAGCGGCAAGGCCGTAGAGTAATGGCCGTTCTCGACCCTAGACAAAGGCGAGGGCGCTGCGGTGGAAAGGGCGGTCACGCACGCTAGACGGGGGTTGGGTGAGCTGTGGTGGTAAGGCAGGTCACAGCCAAGAGGCTTTCCAGTTTGCCGACAGGCTAATAAACGGGGCAGAGGTTTCGTCTAGCGCAGTGTGTTCAAGATCGGTTTCCCAATTGTGTAGCCTAAATAAAGCATCACCGATCGGTTGCTGAGACGACAAGAGTGCACTCGCGTCTTGCGTGGCCACAGCGCCGACAGCTTGCCCAACTGTTAACCCAAGCGGGAGCGCACAAGACATTGCACTAGCGGCACTACAGACTAAAAAACTTCGACGGTTCATCGCCAGGCCTTTGCTCAGATCGTAGAAAAAGAAGATATAGAGTTTTGTGATGTGGGCGTCGCAGATGCGTTAGCAGCTGAGCTCAGTTCGGAGTTTAGTGCCGCGCTGAGCGCCGAGTTTGGCGACGGAATCGCGACTAAGCTTAGATTCGAGTGTTCGAACGCTGGCAAATGCCCCCACTGCAACGCGGCACGGTCTGCCAACGATTGAGCTAACAGCTGTTGCCCACAAGCCAGTGCTGCCTCATGGCTAAGCTCAAAGGCCCTCAGGGTTGCGCGGTTGTTTAAATTCAGCGTAGCAAGTTGCAGGGCTTTTTCTGGATTGTCCCCCTCTTCGAGATAAAAATCGACAGCGTGATCGGCAAACGCGAGCTCGTGGCGACCAAGTACGCGCTCAAAACTCTGCTGCGTACGCGCAAGGTGATGACTCGCTTCGCGTGCCTCACCTTTTTGCTCGTAAAGTTGTGCCAGGCGCCAAGACACCTCTGGATCTTCGCTGTCTTGAATCGGCAGTAACACGTTGAGTGCGGTGTCGAGTCGCCCTGCGTCAAGATGCAGCTCGGCCAAATGTACACGTGCGTGCGTATAGGGTGGCATATACGACAGCGCTTGTTCATACCAATACTGTGCAGTTGCGGGCTGGGCTGGCTCAAGCGTTTCGCCGAACAAAACGCCCAACTGAAAACAAGCCCACGCCAGACTGAACGGCGAATGTTCACGATCTTCTGCAATCGCGCGCATGTACGAACGTTCTGCCTCTGGGTAAAGACCCATTTCAGCATACAGGGCACCCAACGCCACAAGGTTTTGCAGGTTTGGGCTTTGCTCGCTTAGATGCAGCCTCGTGTCGAAGACATCTTTCCAGTTGTGACCGATGGCATGATCGATTGATAGTTGTTGGCGCAAAAGGGTGTGAGCAGGAGCGCCAAGATCTTTTGCCTGTACTAAATATTGCGTTGCCTGATCGAACTTGTGTACCAATGACGCAATTTGCGCTGCCAGCACGTAGGCCTCGCCAGACTTTGCACACTGTTGCAATAAGGTCTCAGAGAGCGCCAGTAAGCGGTCCAACGCGCTCGTGTCCCCTAAAAAATGCGAACGACGATACTCTTCGTCAATGAGCTGCGCAGCGATTCCCAAACGCTCGGGGTGGCGGTCGATCGTTTGCCAGCAGCGATCCAAAATACTTTCGTGGTTAATCAGCGCTAACGCGCCATCAGTGGCGGCAGGTAAGGTAACTGAAGCGCGCAGCACATTCACGTTGCTGCGCCAAAACGCTTCTTGAGCGCTGCCATCCCGGTGTTCAGTAGGCTCGAAATAATCAAGCGCACGATGAGATCACCCTGGCCTTCAGGTCGATACGACACCTTCCACGTCACGCTTGAGCCTGTTGCCGTGGTTTGCACTGAGAGTGTGCCGTTATACGGATTCGCAGGGATCCCACTAACAAGTGCATAGCGGTAAATTTTTTGGCCCTCATCGCGTTCGCTCAAGCGCTCAAGCATGATTTTGCCGTCAATCGTTTCAATGCGGCGCAACTGACCCGGGCCTTCGCCCGTGAGTGTGAGTTGTGCGACGAGCGGATGCCACAGGCTACCAAAGCCACCAATCGTTTGCCAGACCTCTTGAGCCGAGGCCTTCAGATCGACGCTGCGCGTGACGCTTAACATGTTCTTGTTGGCGGGTCGCACATACGGAAACGTGGTGCTGCCAGGTTGCGTGGCCTGCAAAGCGCCGCCTTGTAAAAATGCACCTCTGTCCCTGTTAATCAGCCAGGTGACCAAAATGTCGATGACATTCGCATTGACCGTGCGTCCGCCTCCCGTCGTGTAAGGGCGCCCTTCGAGCGTACTTTTTTCAATTTCAAGATGACTCTTGTCGCTCATTGGCTTGGCGACATCAATCGTCAAAAAATCAGCGAGTCGAACACGTGCATGCGCTTCAAGTGAGGCAGCGTCCCATTCGACGTTCTGATCTTTTCTGTCCCAAAGCTGAAAGCTTTCGATGAGTCGTTGGCGATACAGTGGCAAACGGTCTGCATTGAGAGCGAAGGGGGTTTCTTGGTTCCAGAGGTCGCGAATATCCAGACCGCCAGGCACCTGATCCATAATGAAGTTCGTCTGCTCAGGTCGGCCCACCCAATCAAACCGTGGAATGACAGTGCTTTTTGGCTTGGGGTGACGGGGGGTTGTTTCGGCGATCACCCCATACAGGCTGCCCTGTTGAGGCGCGAGGGTTGAGTCAGTATCGAACTCGATGACAACACTTAAGACATTGTCATTTTCAAGATAGTTAGGTACAGATTTCATTTGCCCAGGCATCCAACCCGGAAAAAATGGATCCGAGCGCAGGCCGGCGAACACGCGTGTGCGCCCATCACTTGTGGCAAAGCCTTGCTCAGCATCTACCGTTAAGGCAAGCGTGACACCACCTGGCAGCAGGCAATGTCCAGTCTGCTTGGCTCGGCCAGTTTGAGTTTCGGGGCCCAGCACCTCGAATTGAAAAGTAAAGCGCCATTCGTCTGACAAGGGTTCAAAGCCAGCCTGCAGACCTAAACCCGTCTGGCGCAGGCGGCGCAGCACAAGCGCATAGTTGATGGTATTTGAAAACAGTGCCGATTCGCCTGCAAAAGGCAGTACGCAAGCAATGAGCACCGTGCGCTTTGGATCGGTTGGGCTGGTAAACGCAAATAGGTCGGTGAGATCACCGACGGGGTCAGCAGTTTGGCGCGGGCCGTCGATGTGATCTGACATTATTTAGCGCCCGCTGGGCGAGTGGTTGCTGAAGAGTAGGGATGCTTCTTGTTAAACCAAAGTGGGTCTTCAGCGGCAATTAAAGGGTCTTTTGGATTGCCGTAGGGCGTGACACGCGCGGCTTGATTAGGAATCGACTTGAGATACTCAATCAGTGCGAAACGCTCGCTTTCGCTGAATGCTGGGCCAATCACCCCCGGGCCTTTTGTCTGTTCAAACGAGTGACCGGCATTTGAATTACCCAGGCGCGTAGCATCAAAGAAATACCCCTCTTGTTTGCCACTGATATCAAGCCCAAGCTTAATGGGGTCAAAGTCACGACCTACGTAAAACGTTTTTGATCGTTCAGCCGCTGGCGACAAGAGCTCATAGATATTGGGCACTGAGCCGTTGTGCAAGAAGGGCCCGGTCGCCCATACGCCATCTCTTGGGCCTGCTTTGTAACTCTGAACCGGGGCACTCGTGCCCGAGGGCGTATAGCCGTTCATGTCATCCAGTTCAACCTGGGTAAAAGGACCTGTTTGCTTGAGCGCACGATCAAGCATTTGTCCTACGATCTGGGTGGTGAAATCGCCTCTAGAGACCGCTTGCTTGCCCTCAAAATAAGAAGCCAGATTTTTGGTTGCAATGAGCGGGTTGGGGTCAAACGTCACACCATTAAGTTGAGTGGCATCTGTTCCAACAATCTTTTGTGGCACAAGCGCATTTTCGATCCCTCGCATGCCGCCTTTGCGTGGTTCACTCCAGCGATAAGGGTAGGTGGTATGGCACTCGATGCAATGCTTGGCAAAGAGTTTTTCACCGTCTTTGACGCGTCCTTCATCAAGCTTACCAAGCAGCTCTTCAGGCCACTTAGGAGGGGCAAGGCGCCTGAGCAGATGTTCAAGTTTGATCATTCCTTTGAGGTCGGTGGTCGTTTCAAATAAACCAGACTCGGGGTTGGCAGACGTCAAGTCGTAGCGCGCGAAAACGCCTAGAGTTTCGCCAAAGTTTCTAGTCAACGGGTTGTTACTGATACCGCTCCATTGGATCCAGGCCGACTGCGGGGCGTTCCAGAGAAAAGGCGGTTTGACAGGGGCTGCGGCCAGGCGCAGGTTTTCAAGCGTGCCCGTGGCGCCACCCGTAAACGCATTGTGAATCAGCCCGAGTGCATCCATGCGGCCCGGGCCCGAATTAAACGGTATGAGCAAAATTATGTCGACACGCTCTTTGAGCAACGCAGTGTCGGCCATCAAACGTTTACGAAGATCCGCTTCGTCCACAGAACCCTTAGTACGAATCCGTTCGGTGAGTGCTTGATATTTTGCAGGGTCCGTTGAGGCGCTATCAAGCGAGGCCGAGAGCGAACGTAGCCAATCCCAAAGTGCAATGCGATTTGAGGCGCCACCGTCGATACGTATTTGTTTACCTTGATACTGAACTTGTCCGGTATGACAGGCGGCACAGGTCAGGCCCGCGTAGGTGCCCTTGTACTGGCCCACGGTAATCGAGGCTTTTGCGACGCCGACGGGCAAATTGTCGGGATTTTGCGCGAGGTTGAGCGGCTCTGTGAGCAGACCCATGCGGTCGCTGTGCGCCGGAGAGTTAAACAGGTCTGTGGTGCCTGCAGCTTCAAGCGCAAGATAGATGTCATAGGATAAAAGCGCCGACCCTTGAGACGTCCAATAATAATCAGCGCGATCTTGTGCGCTCCAGGCCTGATCTAGGTAGTTCACCGCAGGCGTCTGCGCAAAAGCATACGAGCTCAATAGCAGGGTCGCGAGTGATAAGATTGACCGCGCGGTAGTTTGGCGAAGAGATGTGATCATAATTTGATGGGGTGGCGCGCTGCACAATTGAGTAAATGAGCTAAAAAATTTTGGCTTTTAAGATCGAGCAAAAGAACCTTAACATCAGCAAGTGCGCGCTGCTCGTCACATTGCACAAACAAACTGCCAATTGCAAAAAATAAAAAAACGGAGACATACCTTGACGCAGTCAAAAGTTGGTAGCTGGTACTTTGGCTGGAACATTGTTGCAGGGGGCTCGCTGCTTACGCTATTGACCGTCGGCCTGCGCATGGGGATCGGGCCATTTTTTTTACCGATCGCCGAAGACCTTGGCTTTAGTCGCAGCTTGCTTGCAGGCATCGTTGCGATTGGTATGCTGTGCTATGGCCTAGCTATGCCGTTCGCTGGATATTTAGTCGCTAGATTTGGCACTAGATTTGTGTTGTTGCTTGGCATGACGATTGTGGTGCTGTCTTCGATCTGGTCAGTCTATGCGCGCACGCCCTGGTCTTTCTTTTTTGCTTTTGGTGTGCTGCTGTCAGTCGGGTTGGCTTTTACGAGCCCGGTATCAGTGACACCAATAATTAGTCGCTGGTTTACCCGTCAGCGCGGAATGGCCTTGTTTTTCCTGTCCACTGGGTCGATGGCGGGTATTGCGGTCATGACGCCAGTGCTTACGGTGGCCATTGAAGCGGTTGGCTGGCAGACCACGCTAGTCGGCTACTCGGTGATCTTTGCGTTGCTTGCGGTACCGATTGCGCTGTTTGTCATGCGTGAGAATGCGCCTGCGCAGACAGATACTTTGCCTAACCAGGCTGGGGCAAGCGGTGCGATCCACGCAGCGGCTGCTACGACGGCGGCGATGACCATGGCTCAAGCGGTGCGTACCGTGCCATTCTGGAAAATCTGTCTCGGTTTATTTACCTGTGGGTTCAGCATGAATTTGCTTGGCACCCACGGCATGCCGATGCTGATGGATCATGGGTTTGATTCAACCACCAGCTCGTTTGGAATTGGTTTGATTGGTTTGGTGGCGATCTTTAGCACGTTGGTACTTGGTCGTCTAGCCGATAAACTCCCGCGCCGTTACATTCTCTCAACGATTTACCTGATTCGTGGTCTAGGTTTTTTTGCGCTTTTGATTGTGGGCACTCATTACGAGCTTTACGTTACCGCAGCGGTTGGCGGAATTGTTTGGGCCGGCAGTATTGCAATGTCTTCAGCGATCTTGGCCGATTTGTACGGGGTCAGGCTAGTTGGTATGTTGTATGGATGGACCTACCTGTCGCATCAAGTGGGCGCGATGATTAGTTCATGGCTGGGTGGTTGGGCCTATGAGGCTTATGGCACACATTGGGTTGCCTTCGGCTCGGCGGGCGTCTTGTTGATTCTGGCGGCAGCGTTGTCGTTAACCTTACCCGCCAAGCTAAAGTGAGCGTAGACGCAAATCCATAACGATTTCTACATGCGTGACGATTGCGGTTGGATGGCATTTTCGCAATTCGGACACGACGAAACAAGCAAAGTGAATGAACATGCAAACGTACGATTATGTGGTTGTGGGTGCTGGTGCAGCGGGATGCCTGCTTGCCAACCGTTTGACTGAAGATCCCGCTGTTTCAGTCTGCCTGCTTGAGGCAGGAAAGCCCGACCGCAATCCTTACATCCATATCCCAGCGGGTTTTATCAAGGTGGGCCATGATCCTGCCTACACTTGGGATTTTTTGACAGAACCGGGCCCGGGCATTGATGGACGGCAGGTGATCACTCGCATGGGCCGTACCTTGGGTGGTTCGAGCTCAATTAATGGCTTTAATTACACGCGGGGTGCCGCAAGTGATTATGACAATTGGGCCGCGCTCGGTAACGCGGGGTGGTCGTACGCTGAAGTGTTGCCCTATTTCAAGCGCACCGAAAAACGCATGGCACCGCATGACGCACACTTCAGAGGATCTGAAGGTCTCTTGCCCATTACCAATTGTGATTGGCGCCATCCACTGTGTGATGCCTTCATTGAAGCTGCAGCCGGCTTTGGCTTGCCCTCGCATATTGATTACAACGCGGCAAGTCAAAAGGGTGCGGGCTATTACCAGCGCTGGATTCAGAACGGACGGCGTGTCAGTGCTGCCAAAGCGTTTTTAAAGCCGGCACGGGCGCGCGCGCAAGCTCGGCTTGAGGTTCGCACGCACGCGCAAGTGACTCGCATCTTGTTTGAGGGTAAGCGCGCCGTGGGTGTGCAGTATCAAGTCGCGCCAGACGCGCCTGTGCAGACCGTGCGGGCAAAGCGCGAGGTGATCCTGAGTGCTGGGGCAGCCAATACGCCAAAGTTATTACAGCTTTCAGGCATTGGCCCTGCTGCGGTACTAGGCGAGCTTGGTATCCCAGTGTTTCATGCGCTTGAAGGCGTTGGTGAAAATTTTCATGATCATTTTATGGTGCGCTCAGTGGTGCGTGTGCAAGGCGTGCAGACGATTAACAGCACGGCGCGCGGTGTGAGGTTATTGGGTGAGATTGTGAAGTGGGCGTTGGGCAGGCCGAGCGTCTTGTCAATCAGCCCCTCGGTGGCCTTTGGCTTTGCTGGGTCGCGCCCCGAGTTGACCGAGCCTGATCTGCAGTTGCGTTTTTCACCCGGCAGCTATGCGGCGGGTAT
>JBAWWV010000149.1:0-9302 GCA_037146575.1 Alcaligenaceae bacterium
GCGGCTTCCCAAGCCTCAGGCGTGGGTTCGATTCCCATCACCCGCTCCAGTCCTAGATATTTTCTGGCATAGTCAGACGTTAGCCTCTTACCACTTCAGCCCAACTGTGTTGAACACAAACTGGCTCGAGCCTTCTTGAAAAAACTCCATTTCTACAATCAGCTTTCTTGAGCTGCGTAAGGCCTCAAGAAACGGAGGCTCGTCTTGTACAAATATGGTGTCAACGCTGCCGCTTGACGAGCCCGTTGCTTCAATTTCATAAATTTTTCCCTCATCAAACTTAGCAAAAAATTTACAGCCGCCGCTGCACTGAAACTGGCCTTTGCTGATTGTGAATAAAATATTCAGCCCATCTTTTGAGCGCTCGCGTAACGTGAGTTCGAGGGAAGAGCCGCCCGCATGGGGTGCTGCAAAGTTAACTTTGTTGGTGCTGGTCGACTCGGCAAAGCGAGTGCTAGTACCTCGCATTTGATCAGTCTTATTACGGTATTCCCACGCCTGCGCTTGAGCGAAGGTCGAAAATAAAAGGACGAGTGCCACAGACAGCAGCTTGACGAATTTCATGAGTTCCTCCGGCGGATAGACGTAAATTAAAAGGGTAAATTTCGGATAAAAATGAGGTTGTGACTTAAGATGATATCAATGAATTCGCATACCGGGCTTTGCCCCAGACGAGGGGTCGAGCACATAGATGCCGGTATCGATTGTTGGATCAAAATGGCTGGCCGCCAGCACCATGCCTTCAGAGATGCCGAATTTCATCTTGCGAGGCGCTAAGTTTGCGACGACGACGGTCAGGCGCCCGATCAGTTGCTCGGGTGTGTACGCAGACTTGATGCCAGAAAAGACGTTGCGCAGTCGGCCTTCACCTACATCAAGTGTCAGCCTCAGCAGTTTGGTCGAACCCTCAACTTGTTCACAGTTGACGATACGTGCCACGCGCAAATCGATTTTGACAAAGTCATCAATCGTAATGATGGGGGCGAGTGGTTCGCCGCCGGGGGCGACGACAGTCACCTCAGCAAGATTGCTAGCAGCGGTTTGTGCGCCCGCAGGCTGTTGGTCTTGGGGCTGGGCCGCTGCAGTACCTCGCTTCTCAGAGTCAGACTGCTTAGCAGAAGCTACCGGTGCGGGGATCTCAAACAACGCATCGAGCATCGTCGGCTCAACCCGTTGCATCAGATGTTTGAAAGGATTGATCTGGCTTGGTAATACGCCCGCATCGGCCCACACAAAGTTGCTGGTCTGGCCAAACAATTCAGTTGCGACACGTTGCGACAAGGTTGGCAGGATCGGTGCCAGCATGACTGATAGGGCCTTGAAACCCGCCAACGCCGACGAGCAGATATGCTGCAGGACGGCGCGTTGCGAGGGCTCGGCAGACGCCAAGGTTTTTGCGATCAGCCAAGGCTGGGCCGCATCAAAGGCTTGGTTGATCTGATCGGCATGCGCCATGATTTCGCGAATCGCGCGACCATATTCGCGCGCCTCAAGATCGATGCGAATACGGTCTGCAGCCTGCCCCCAGTTAGCGCCCAGCAGGGCTGCATTGTCAGGGTAGGCAAGCTGACCATCAAAATATTTACTGATGAAATTGGCTGCTCGGCTCGCAATGTTGATGTATTTGCCTACCAAATCACTATTGACCCTGGCAATAAAGTCGTCAGGGTTAAAGTCAATATCTTCAACGCGTGCATTGAGCTTGGCCGCGATGTAATAACGCATCCACTCGGCGTTCATGCCAAGTTCAAGGTAGCGCAGGGGAGAGATCCCAGTGCCGCGGCTTTTTGACATTTTTTCGCCGCTCACTGTAATAAACCCATGCACGTTGAGCTGATCAGGCGTTTTACGACCCGAAAACTGTAGGGTGGCGGGCCAAAACAAGGCATGAAAGTACACAATATCTTTGCCGATAAAGTGCACCTGTTCGGTCGTGCCGTTCGGGTCAAGCAGTGTTTCAAAGTCGATGCCAATTTTGGCGCAATACGACTTCAGTGAGGCAAGGTAACCGACCGGGGCATCCAGCCAAACATAAAAGTACTTACCCGGGGCGTCAGGGATTTCGATTCCAAAATAAGGCGCATCGCGTGAGATATCCCAATCGCCAAGGTTCGCTTTCTGGTCGCCGCTGCCGAGCCACTCGCGCGTTTTTGCTAAGACTTCTGCTTGTAAATGTTTATTGCCCTGAGCGTTGCTACCGGTTGTCCATTTCTGTAAAAACTCAATGCAACGAGGATCAGACAACTGAAAGAAATAATGTTCAGAGGTTTTGAGAATGGGTCGAGCCATGGTGAGCGTTGAATAAGGCTCAATTAAGTCAGTCGGGGCATAGACTGCGCCACAGACTTCGCAAGAGTCGCCATATTGATCTTTGGCATGGCACTTGGGACATTCGCCCTTAATGTAACGATCCGCTAAAAACATCCCCTTGACGGGGTCGTAAAACTGTTCGATTTCGCGGGTGTTGATCAGGCCTGCCGCGCGCAACTGACGATAGATATCTTGCGACAACTCAACATTTTCAGTTGAGTCAGTCGAGTGCCAGTGATCAAATTCGATTTGAAAACCTTGCAAGTACTGAGGGCGCTCGGCGCCGATGCGTTCGACTAATTGTTTGGGCGTAATGCCTTCGGCTTCGGCCTTGAGCATGATGGGTGCGCCGTGCGTGTCGTCAGCCCCTACAAAGTGCACCGTATGACCAGCCATGCGCATGGCACGCACCCAGATGTCGGCCTGGATGTATTCCATGATGTGGCCGATATGAAAAGAGCCATTGGCGTAAGGCAGGGCAGTGGTAACAAACAGAGTGCGGGACATGGCGGGCGCTGGTAAGAGAGTCAACATACGAGTTTAACAAGGTCAACCGCGGTCTGGCTGCTGAACCCTTGGTCGCGCTCAGTCTGGCAGCATCGGTCAGACGGCAGAGACGTTTAGGTCATCTAAGAGACTTGGCCTAGCGCTGCCGCCGGTTAGCCTAAAACAAACAGACCAGAATAGTGGGCCCCCAGCGCGACTAAGGCGCTGGCGATTAAGCCCCACACGGGATTGAGCTTGGTGAAAAGGATGCCAGCGACATTTGCCGCCACGATTAGGGGCGTCAGCCAGCCACGATAAGCGGCGTGGCTTAAATCTAAGCCCCCTGCCAGAATCAGGCCGATCGCCACCGGAACCAGAGCATTTTGTGCCAAACGCAGACCCTTGCTGCCCTCGAGCCTGGTCGCTACGCGCCCGATTAAAAAAGCCAGTAGGCAGGCTGGCACGAGCATAGCAAGCGTGGCCACCAGCAAGCCAGCAAACCCAGCAACTTGCCAGCCGA
Organism: Alcaligenaceae bacterium; assembly: GCA_037146575.1. Lineage (GTDB taxonomy): Bacteria > Pseudomonadota > Gammaproteobacteria > Burkholderiales > Burkholderiaceae_B > Zwartia. The sequence continues at coordinate 3,317 of JBAWWV010000149.1, forward strand.
CTAAGCTCACGATTACGACATTCGGCCCCGGCGTGATTTGCGTGACGGCAAACAACTGCATAAAGGTCGCGTCGTCCATCCAGCGCATCGAGTCGACCACGACGTGACGCAGCGCGGGAAGCACGGCATTGATGCCGCCAATGGCAATCAGCGAAATCATCGCGAAGCTGCGGGCCAATTGGCCTAAGACGCTAGGCTCGTTCATCTTTTGCCCAACCACGCCGTGACGATGAGTGCCGTTGGGATCAGTGCCAGAACCACGTACACCATGGGCAAGCGTAGGATCAAAATCCCCAATAGTGCGAAGCCCACAATCAGCCAGCCAGCCAGGTCGAGCTTGACCTTGATCGCCATTTTGAGGCCGGTGGCCAGCACCATACCAGCGGCCGCGGCACCCGCCCCGGTGAGTGCCACACTGACGGCGGGCAGCTGTGCAAACTTGTCGTAAAGCATGGCAAACGCCAGCAGAATCATGATTGGCAACACCATGATGCCGAGCACGCAAACAATGGACCCCTTGGGCCCTTGAAAACGGTCGCCAATAATGACAGAGGCGTTGACAACATTGGCGCCGGGCAAGACTTGCCCCATTCCCAAAATAGTCGCGTACTCTTTTTCAGTGAGCCATTGATATTTTTCAACGATCACGTGTCGCGCCATGACGGCGACTCCGCCAAAGCCTAACAAGCCAACGGTGGCGAAACCCTTAAATAGTTCAAACAGGCTAATCGAGCGTTGAGGGGAGTTCATGGCTCAGGAAATATCACGAGCCTTGACGTCAGTGACGTCGGTGCCATTTTTCGTTGAAAAAGACCCACTCTTTGCAATTGGTTTGCGTCGCGCGCTCCGGGCCATCCAATAGTCTTTGGCTGAGAACGTTTTGCCTCGCAAGCGCGCCACCACCACTAAAATCGCCACTGCCACAATAGTAGACGCGACAAACACCGCGGCCATCACCATACCGATTAGCGCAATGAAGACAAACGCTACAAGCCTAAGCAGTCGTTGGAGCATGAATAACATATTGCAAGCCTAAAATAGGGAAAACATGACAGAGGAATACCCATGAGTGTAACGCTGGCAGAGGTGCGTGAGGGGCTTGAAACGGTTATTGACCCCAACACTGGCTGTTCGATGGCGTCAGCGGTCAAAGATAGCCAAATCCAGCTAGTTGGCGAGTATGTCAGCGTACGAGTCGAACTAGGGTATCCGGCGGCAAGCCAACTTGATGGGTTGCGTGGTCAAATTTACGCCGCGCTCAAGGCGCGTGGGGTGCCTAGCCCCGACGTTCAGATCAGTGTCAAGATCGCTGCGCACGCAGTACAGGCGGGCGTCGGACGGGTTGGGGGCGTGCGTAATATTATTGCGATCGCCTCGGGCAAGGGCGGGGTCGGCAAAAGTACAACGGCCGTCAACCTGGCCTTGGCGTTGCAGGCTGAGGGTGCCCGCGTTGGCCTATTGGATGCCGACATTTATGGGCCGAGTGTGCCGTTGTTGCTTGGGGTGTCGGTTAAGCCTGCCAGTATCGACGGTAAAAAAATGATTCCGATCCTGGGCCATGGTTTGCAGGCGAACTCAATCGGGTTTCTGATGAATGACGACACACCGGCGATTTGGCGCGGCCCCATGGTGGTTCAGGCGCTTGAGCAGTTGTTGCGGCAAACCGCCTGGGATGATCTTGATTACTTGATTATCGATATGCCGCCTGGCACGGGGGATATCGCATTGACCCTGGCTCAAAGCGTTCCTGTGGTGGGGGCGGTGATTGTGACGACTCCCCAAGACCTCGCCCTGCTCGACGCCCGCAAGGGCTTAAAGATGTTTGAACAAGTGAATGTCCCGATTCTGGGAATTGTTGAAAATATGGCGCTTCACATTTGCAGCCAATGTGGGCACGCAGAGCCGATTTTTGGGCAGGGTGGTGCACAGCGCATGGCCACCGACTACAAAGCCCCTTGGCTAGGCAGCTTGCCTTTGGCGATGGCGATACGCGAACAGGCTGACGCAGGACAACCGATTGTGGTGTCGCACCCTGAGAGCGAGGCCGCCGGTCTGTACCGAGAGATCGCCTTGCGGCTGGCCGCCAAGGTGGCTACCTTGCCAAGGGATCTGAGTGAGAAATTTGGGTCTATCGCGATCAAACGGGTCTGAGTCGCCAACGGTCGCGATTAAGCGGATGAAAGTGGCGAGGGGCGATCGCGGTCAAGCGAATCTGCTCAGAGGGTCTCTGGCAACGCGAGTCTGCAGTCTGGGGGTAAAATCCGCCCTCTTGGCATACATAATTATTGGGGCGCTTAGTCATGAGTATTAAAAGTGACAACTGGATTCGCCGTGTGGCGCAGTCAGAAGGCATGATCGAGCCATTTGAACCGGGGCAGGTTCGCTCAAACGAGTCAGGCCGAATCGTCAGTTACGGCACCAGCAGCTACGGCTATGACGTGCGTTGTGCCAATGAATTCAAAATCTTTACAAATATCAATTCGACAATCGTTGATCCTAAAAACTTCGACGAAAAATCGTTTGTCGATTTCAAGGGCGAGATCTGCATTATTCCGCCCAACTCGTTTGCGCTCGCACGCACGGTTGAATATTTTCGGATTCCGCGTAGCGTCTTAACGATTTGTTTAGGCAAAAGTACATATGCCCGTTGCGGCATCATCGTCAATGTGACTCCACTCGAGCCCGAGTGGGAGGGCCACGTCACACTCGAGTTTTCAAACACTACACCGCTTCCCGCCAAAATTTATGCGGGCGAAGGCTGCGCGCAGATGTTGTTTTTTGAAAGCGATGAGGTCTGCTCAACGTCGTATAAAGATCGCGGCGGCAAGTATCAGGGCCAGCGCGGCGTGACCTTGCCTAAAACTTGATGGCGCGCTGCCAGTCTTAAGCCAAGCCGATCAGTTGAATGTTTACAAGGCTGTCATTCCGTTAACATGTTCGGGCGCTATATTCGCCCTTCTTTTATCTCTCATTCGCTCGCGAGGCGGTTCGCATGAAATTTCGCTTTCCTATTTTCATCATCGATGAAGACTATCGTTCTGAAAATGCCTCGGGCTTAGGCGTGCGCGCGTTGGCCTCTGCGATTGAAGCTGAAGGGATGGAAGTCATTGGCGTCACAAGCTACGGCGATTTAAGCTCGTTTGCGCAGCAGCAAAGTCGCGCAAGCGCCTTTATCTTATCGATTGACGATGAAGAATTTGATATCGATTCGCCTGAAGATGTGGCTGGCGCGATTAAAAATTTACGTACGTTTATTGGTGAATTGCGTTTTCGTAACGCTGATATCCCGATCTATTTGTACGGCGAGACCCGCACCTCCGAGCACATCCCTAACGATATCTTGCGTGAGCTGCACGGCTTTATTCATATGTTTGAAGACACGCCTGAATTTGTGGCGCGCCACATCATTCGTGAAGCCCGCAGTTATGTCGATAGCTTGGCGCCGCCGTTTTTTCGTGAGCTAGTCAAGTACGCCCAAGACGGCTCGTATTCGTGGCATTGCCCTGGGCACTCGGGCGGTGTCGCCTTTTTAAAAAGCCCAGTCGGTCAAATGTTTCACCAGTTTTTTGGTGAAAACATGTTGCGTGCTGACGTCTGTAATGCGGTCGATGAACTTGGCCAGCTGCTGGATCATACGGGTCCAATTGCCGAATCTGAATTAAATGCCGCGCGTATTTTTCATGCTGACCATTGCTACTTTGTCACCAACGGTACATCGACCTCAAACAAAGTCGTCTGGCACGCCAACGTCGCTGCCGATGACATCGTCGTGGTGGATCGCAACTGTCACAAATCAATTTTGCATGCCATCACTATGACGGGTGCGATCCCAGTATTTTTGCGTCCCACTCGCAATCACATGGGCATTATTGGGCCGATTCCTCTGGCTGAATTTGAGCTTGAAAGTATCCAGAAAAAAATCGATGCCAATCCCTTTGCCCGTAAGGTCAAAAACAAAAAGCCGCGTATTTTGACGTTGACACAAAGCACCTACGACGGTGTGATTTACAACGTCGAAATGATTAAAGACAAGCTTGGCGATACCATCGACACCTTGCATTTTGATGAGGCTTGGCTGCCGCATGCAGCATTTCATGAGTTTTATAAAGATATGCACGCGATTGGGCCTAATCGGCCTCGTAGTCGTAAAGCGATGGTATTTGCGACCCATTCAACGCATAAATTATTAGCTGGCATTTCGCAAGCGTCGCAGATTATTGTCCAAGAGCCCGAAACCCGTAAGCTTGATCGCAATATTTTTAACGAAGCGTATTTGATGCACACTTCAACCTCGCCGCAGTACGCCATCATCGCCTCGTGCGATGTGGCCGCTGCGATGATGGAAGCCCCAGGCGGCTCGGCGCTGGTTGAAGAGAGTATTCGCGAAGCCTTAGATTTTAGGCGCGCGATGCGTAAGGTCGATCTTGAATACGGCGATGACGACTGGTGGTTTACCGTGTGGGGCCCAGATTATCTTGCCCCGCGCGGCGTTGGCGAGCAGGCCGACTGGGTGCTCAAGTCAAATGATCATTGGCATGGGTTTGGTGATTTAGCCGAAGGCTTCAACATGCTGGATCCGATCAAGGCGACGATTGTGACGCCTGGGTTGGATATGTCCGGTAGCTTTGGTGAAACGGGTATCCCCGCGGCCTTGGTCTCGAAGTACTTGACAGAGCATGGCGTGGTGGTCGAAAAAACCGGCCTCTATTCGTTTTTCATCTTGTTCACGATTGGTATCACTAAGGGTCGTTGGAACACGTTACTGACTGCTTTGCAGCAGTTCAAAGATGACTACGATCGCAATCAGCCGATGTGGCGAATTTTGCCCGACTATTGCAAGGGGCACCGCCAATACGAACGACTTGGTTTGCGCGACTTGTGCCAGCAGATTCACGCCGAATACCGTAAGCATGATGTGGCACGGTTAACGACCGAGATGTATCTGAGCGATATGGTCCCAGCGCTCAAGCCCTCAGATGCGTTTGCCCAAATGGCACACCGAGAGGTTGAGCGCGTGTCAATCGATCAACTTGAGGGTCGCGTGACGGGTGTGCTGCTCACGCCTTATCCCCCGGGCATTCCGTTGTTGATCCCCGGCGAGCGCTTTAACAAAACGATCGTGCAATATTTGCAGTTCGCCCGCTCGTTCAATGAAAAATTTCCAGGCTTTGAAACCTATATTCATGGCTTAGCTGAAGAGATTTTGCCCAATGGCGACAAGCGCTATTACGTTGATTGTTTGCTTGAGCAGCCCGCGAGTTGAGTGCGGCACTTTGGCGGCAGGCAAGCTCAATACGACACGTTGTTAGTAGGCGGGTTCGACGCAGTGCTTTGCGAGCAGGCTGGTTAGATGCAGAACTTTGACGTCGCGGTAATTGGCGCGGGGGCGGCCGGCATGATGTGCGCGGCGGTTGCCGCGCAGCGTGGGCGTCGAGTGGTGTTGATTGATCACGCAGAAAAACTGGCCGAAAAAATCCGTATCTCGGGCGGGGGGCGCTGTAACTTCACGAATCGCACCGTCACGCCCGAAAACTTTATTTCAAATAACCCGCATTTCTGCAAATCGGCGTTAGCCGGTTATTCACCGCAAGATTTTATTGCTCTGATGGGTCGCTATCAGATTGCCTGGCACGAAAAGCATCGCGGGCAATTGTTTTGCGATCGCAGCAGCGAAGATATTATCGAGATGCTGCGTGCCGAGTGCGAGCTGGGCAATGTGCAGTGGCGCATGCCTTGCACGGTTCAAAAGATCACACGGGTCGAGACGGGCGCCGAGGGGGGCTATGAACTTGCAACCTCAGAAGGGGTATTACAGGTCGATAAAGTCGTGATCGCGACGGGTGGTTTGGCGATCCCGCAGCTCGGGGCCACCGATTACGGTTTAAAAGTTGCACGGCAGTTTGGCTTAAAAGTTGTTGAGCCCCGGCCAGCGCTCGTCCCGCTGACGTTTGATGGTGTGCAGTGGGCTGAGTTCGGTGAGTTAAGC
>JBAWWV010000150.1:0-9135 GCA_037146575.1 Alcaligenaceae bacterium
ACTGACATGATCGACTGGCTGATGAAGCTTGGCGTCGTCTTCGTGGGCCCCGAAGAAGAGCCGCCTCATCGCGTCGCACGGATGCACAATGTGGTCCCTAACTCGCGCTCATTTGCCTATCATTTGACGCGTCGTTGTCGCAACCTTGGGGTCGATCTGCGCTTAAACACCGCCACGCAACGTATTGTGCTGGATGGCGCGCGCGCAGTGGGAGTTGAAGCCACGTTGCCCGATGGCACTTTGCATACCTTTATCGCGCGTCACGGCGTAGTGCTCGCCAGCGGTGACTACAGTGCGGCCGCAGACTTAAAAGCTCAACTGGCGAACCCAGAGGTGGCCTTGGTCGACGCCATTAACACCACGGCGACCGGCGATGGTCATCGCATGGCGATGGCGCTCGGTGCGTCTGTTGTCAATGGCGATATTGTGCGTGGCCCGATCATGCGATTTTTAGCGCCGACACGTGCCAATCTTTTACAACGTTTACCACCAACCAAAATCATTGCGCAGTTGATTGCCTGGTCAGCAACGTGGTTGCCTCAGTGGATTTTGCGCCCCTTCTTGATGAGTTTTTTAACCACCGCAGTCAGCCCTTCGACAGACTTATATCGCGAAGGTGGGGTGCTGATCAACAAAGACGGTAAGCGCTTTACCAACGAACTCGATAAGCCAAATAAAGACATGGCCAAGCAACCCGAGCGGATCGGCTGGATCGTGATGGACAGCACGGTTGCCAAAAAGTTTTCGGCTTGGCCTTATTACATCTCGACCGCACCTGGCGTGGCGTACGCCTATCTTGATGATTACCGGCGCAACCGACCAGATATTTTTCATTGTGCGCAAACGCTTGAAGACTTGGCCGCGAGCATGGGGGTCGTTGGATACACGCTCGCTGAAACAATCGCGCATTACAACCAAAACGACCGCGGCACGCGCCCTACAATCTCGCAAGGCTCGTTCTATGCGCTCGGCCCCATCAAAAGCTACGTTGTCTTTACCGACGGAGGGTTGAAGGTCACTGACAAGCTTGAAGTCTTGCGCACCGACGGCCAAGTGATCCCTGGCCTCTATGCTGCCGGTTCGGCAGGTCAAGGCGGCCTGCTACTTGAAGGTCACGGGCATCACTTAGGTTGGGCATTTATTTCAGGCCGCATCGCGGGCCGAGCCGCTGCGCATTTTCGAGGCTAAGTCAGAGGGGTGAACGCACATCGCTAACCTAGTCACCCGAGTTCACCTAGCCTGTGCGAACTTAAGCCCCCCAACCAGATCGCCTGTTAGACGCCACCAAACCGCCTCAGCAGCGATTCGCCTCGCTCAACGACTGGCCAGTCTTAATTACTGATCAGCCTTAATATCAGCAGCCTTCACCACCTGCGCCCACTTGGCCATATCGGCCTGCACAAAGGCGGCAAATTCTTTCTCAGTCGTGATGGTCGGGACTAGGCCTTGCTTGAGCAAGTCAGCCACCATCTCGGGTTTGCTCAACACCTCTAGCGCCGCCAGATGCAGGGCATTGCGCGCAGCTGCTGGGGTACCCGCTGGCGCCATCAGCCCGTACCAATAGTCCATATCAAATCCAGGAATGCCCGCCTCGATAAACGTCGGCACCTCAGGCATCGCAGCCGAACGCACTTTACCCGTCAGGGCTATGGCTTTGAGTTGACCCGAACGCACGATCCCGGCCACTGCAGGTAAGGGGGCAAACATGACCATGTCACGCTGCTGGCCCAGCATGTCGGCAGCCACCGCGCCTGTACCCTTGTAAGGCACATGCGTCAGTTTGATCTTGGTCTCAAAAATAAACAGCTCAGCAGCCATATGAGCACCAGAACCGGTACCTGCAGAACCAAAATTGATTTTGCCTGGGTTCGCCATTGCCAGCTTCACCAGATCTCCGGCAACTTTGACCTGTGACGAGGGATGCACAACCAAGACCATGGGCGCAGCCGCCAGTGCCGTGACCGCCACAAAATCACGTTCAACGTTATAGGCAAGCTTTGGATAAATACTTGGATTGACACCAATTTCAGAGACTGAACCCACCAATAAGGTCTTCCCATCGGGGTTCGCCCGGGCAACAAACTGGGCGCCAATCGCACCTGCAGCACCTGGGCGGTTTTCGATCACAGCGGTCACACCGAGCTTATCGGCCACTTTCGGCATCACCATGCGAGTCAGCACGTCTGTGCCTCCACCCGGGGCAAAGGGGATCACGACGTTAAGCGGCCTATCGTTGGTCGACTGAGCATAGGCCGTGGGTAAAGCGCCAAGCGTCGCCAGCAACAAGAGGGCAAAGACGCCCTGCAGGCGGGATTTAACAGGTTTGGCCATGCGGGTCTCCGATAATTGCGAATCGTCGGCTAGAAGGCTCAGCGGGAGTCGATTCGTTATGATTACGTTCAATATTAACAAGAAGCGCAAACCGAGCTTCACCTTAGGATACCGTCCGCAATGACTCTGCCTTATCAACACTTGCCACACGTGCAGGCCGCTCAGGGGTTTTCGCACTTTGAGGGGATCCAAGTACTGGATCTCAGCACTTCGGTTGCTGGCCCCTACGCCACCCAACTACTGGCCGATTTTGGTGCCACCGTGCTCAAAATCGAAAAACCCGGCACAGGCGACGATGCCCGCCAGTGGGGCCCACCGTTTTTGAACGGCGCCTCACTCTGGTTTTTAAGCGTTAATCGCAATAAACACAGCATGGCGCTTGATATCAGTCAGCCTGAAGGCCTTGAGATATTGCTGTCGTTGCTCGAAACCACTGACGTCTTGGTGCTCAACATGACGCCGCGCGTTCAAGACAAGTTAGGCTTGAACTTTGCCAAGCTCCAAGAACGGTTTCCGCGCTTGATTCATGCCAGCCTGACAGGTTTTGGTTTAACCGGCAGCCGCAGCGATCACCCCTGCTACGACTTGATTGCCGAAGGCTACTCTGGGATCATGGATCTGACCGGCGAAAGCGAAAGCGATCCTCAAAAAGTCGGTACTCCTGCTGCTGACATGCTGGCCGGGCAAGACCTCGCCATGGCCGTCATGGCCGCCATTCATGGCCGCGCTCGCTCGGGCAAGGGTTCTAGCATCGATATCTCAATGCTCTCCACCATGACCCGCTTTACCGCCCCGCGCGTGGTCGCCTATCTAGGGTCTGACGAGGTTCCGCGCCGCTCAGGGGGCAAGGACTCGGTGATCGCAATCTATCAAGTGTTCAATACTGCCGACGCACAGCTCTCACTCGGCCTAGGTAACGATGCGATCTGGAAACGCTTTTGGCAGGCAGTCGGCGACCCCGCTTTTGCTGAAACGCCCGAGTACGCCGGCAATGCGGGGCGTCGCACCCACCGCCCTGCCATTGTGGCGCGGATCGCAGAGGTACTGGCAACCAAACCGCGCGATGAATGGCTTGCACTTTTTGCCAAGAATCGAATCCCCGCAGGCCCCATCAATCGGGTAGACGAGGTCACCAAAGATCAAGACCTCTTAAATAAAGAATTTTTTTATAGGAGTGATTCTGGCTATGGCGAGGTACCCCAGGTGGGGCTAGGCATTACTATAGATGGCAAGCATCACGTGCACCGCAAAGCACCGCCCACCCTAGGAGAAGACACCGAGGCCATTTTGCGCGAACGCCTCAAGCTAAGCACCGGGCAAATCGAGCAGCTGCAACGGACCAAAATCGTGAATGGATAACGCGGCCTTGCTAAGTGAATCGTAGACATATTGGGCGGCACTTGCTTGGTCAAGACTGCGGATTGAGTAAAATTTGTGGCACAAGACTACGCAGAACCAAACATTAACTCGGACAGCTGCCCCACGAAAATTGCCGGTGCAGTTAACTAAAAAAATTACTGACAGACAACGAGACTTTTATGACATTCGACGAAATCCTTTACGAAGAAGACGGCCCAGTGGGCACGATTACGATCAATCGCCCCGAAGACGGCAACATGTTCACACCAAAAATGTGCCACGAGATTCGTGACTGTATCAACGAGATCCGTCGCGAAACACGCACTCGTGTCATCGTTTTAACTGGCGCTGGTGATCGTTTCTTTTGCATTGGTGGCCGCAAAGAAGGCATGGAAGACACTCAGCTTTATGCGGGCGTCTTGCCAACCCTTGAAATGTACGAAAGCATCGACCGTCTGCAAAAACCCGTCATCGCTTCAGTCAACGGCTTTGCTGTGGGCGGCGGTAACGTCTTGCAAATGGTCTGCGACGTGACCATTGCCTCAGACACAGCCACCTTCCGGCAAGTCGGCCCAATGATGGGCAGTTTCGACGCCGGCTATGGGACCTGGTATCTTGAAGACTTAGTTGGTAAAAAACGCGCAAAAGAAATGTGGTTTTCCAATCCCAAGATCCCCGCCAAGCAGGCGCTTGAAATGGGCCTGATCAATCGCGTTGTGCCAGCCGCCGAGTTGCGTGCCGAAACCCGAAAGTGGGCACTCGAGATTGCCGATCGCGGCGCGTTTGCCTTAGCGTCGGTCAAGGCCGCGTTCAACGCACGCCACGGTGGTGTCAGTGGCCTGTCGCGTATGGCGCATGATCTGCTACTGCGTGGCTATCTCGACACCAAAGAACACGATGAGCTTTCAGCGTCGTTTGCCGAACGTCGCAAACCTGATCCGTCTACCTTTGGTCACTAGTCTCTCTATTTCAGGCGAAGGGTCTCCTGCTTTAACCACCAGGCTCTTGACTTCAGTCAAAAGGCTCTTTACTTTGGCCAACAAGCTTTCTATATACCGCGTTTAGGTTTTCGAACATGATGTTGACTCTGCACGATCCACAAAAAACCCGCGAAAACTATGCGTCGGGGGCTTGGCATGCCGACACCATGTTCGGCCTGTTGCAACAGCACGCGCACGCGCGCCCAAACAGTATTGCTCTGCGCGATTTGTTCACCACACTGACCTGGTCGCAAGTCTTACAAGCGGTTGAGCAGCTTGCATTAACACTGCATCAAGCGGGCTTAAGCGCTGGTGACCGAGTCGCGATCTGGTTGCCTAGCCGTGTTGAAAGCGTCATTGTGTTTATGGCCTGTTCACGCAACGGCTATGTGTGCTGCCCCTCACTTCACCAAAGCTACACCTCTGGCGAAATCATTACCCTTCTCAAACGCATTCGTTGCAAAGCATTTTTTACGACACCCGGTTATGGCTCTGACGCAGCGACTCAACCGATCCAGGCGTTGCTTGGCGAAGTGCCCACTTTAATTCGAACCTGTTTGTATGGCGCAACCTTTGCTGACCCCACACAATCGCTTGAACATCAGACGATCGAACATCAAACGACTGAGCTTCAGACGATTGAACAGCAAACGACTAAACAACAAACGGTTGCCGAATCAATCCCCGCACTTGGCTTACCCCCTGCAGCCACCAACCCCGACAAGATCGTTTACTTAGCCTTCACCTCAGGTACAACTGGGTTACCCAAAGGTGTGATGCACAGCGACAACACCTTGTTGGCGAACGGCCGCATGATGGTACGTGACTGGCATCACGATCAACACTCTATTCTTGTCGCACTCAGCCCTTTAAGCCATCACATCGGCACAGTCGCCATCGAGCAATGGCTTGCTGCAGGCTTACAACTCGTGATCCATAACTTTGCAGCGGGTAAACCGGCACTTGACTGGATCATTGAAAGCCAAGGTACCTATGTGATGGGTGTGCCGACACACGCAATGGATATTCTTGAAGATGTTCGCCGCCGTGGTCTGACCGCGATGGGCAGCGTGACGTCGTTTTATATGGCTGGATCGCCGATCCCGCGCGAAGTGGCTGAACAATTTTTGCGTATTGGTGTCACGCCACAAAACGTCTACGGCATGACCGAAAACGGCTCGCATCAATACACCTTACCCACTGATCCTACCAGTACGATCGTAGCCACCTGCGGCCGCGCCGCGCAAGGCTATGAAGTGCGGATCTTTGATGCTGAGCATCCCGATCACGAGGTCGCGCAAGGTCAGGTCGGTGAAATTGGCGGGCGCGGTGGTCTGCTGATGCTTGGCTATTTTGACGATCAAACTGCCACTGAAAACTCTTTTAACCGCTCAGGCTGGTTTATGAGTGGCGATCTCGGTGTGTTTGATGAACAGGGATGCCTGCAAATCGTCGGGCGTAAAAAAGATTTGATTATTCGTGGTGGACACAATATCCACCCAGCACGAATCGAAGACTTGACGCACAGACATCCTGATGTCGTAAAGGCTGCGGTATTTCCGATTGCCGATGATCGCTTAGGCGAGCGCGTCTGCCTCTCGATTTTGCAGCGGGCAGGCGCCACCATTGACCCTCAACAGGTTTTACAACACTTGCACGAGGTCGGTTTATCAAAATACGACATGCCCGAATACTTTATTGTGATGCCCGCCTTCCCACTGACGGCCAGCGGCAAAATTTTGAAGCGCGAACTTATCGAGATGACCAAGCGCGGAGACATCAAGCCCACACCGGTTCGTTGGAAGGCACCGACCTAAACGATCACCACATTGATCTAAACAAAAGGCAGTCGAACATGGCGGTAGAACTTTCAATTGATCAGGGCTTAGCCCATCTGCATCTCAATCGTCCTAAGGCGCTCAACGCCTTAAGCTTTGGGATCTTGCAAGACCTCAACAACACCCTTGCTCAAACTGAACAAGCCATCGAGCAGCAGCAAGTACGCGGCTTAGTGATTACGGGCGAAGGCGAAAAATCTTTCTGTGCCGGGGCGGATATCCCTGAGCTGCTTGGACGAACCCTTGTGCAACAACACGAAGGCGCACGACTCGGACAAGAGGTCTTTAATCGACTCGCGGCCTTGCGTGTCCCGTCTGTGGCGGTGATTCACGGCTACGCGTTTGGTGGCGGCCTTGAGCTTGCGCTGTCATGCACCTTTCGCCTCGCGACTGCGCGCGCCAAAATGGGTTTGCCAGAAATCAAACTCGGCCTGATCCCTGGCTACGGCGGCACACAACGCCTGCCTCGTTTGATTGGCGAAGGTCGCGCACTTGACATCATCTTGTCAGGCCGCACTGTTGACGCAATCGAGGCCGAGCGCATCGGCTTAGTCACGCGCTTGGTCGAAGAGGGCAATCCCTACACGCTTGGCACAGATTTTTTAGCGCCCTATTTAAAACACGGCCTCTTGGCTCTTGACATGGCACGCCAAGCGATCTCACGCGGTGTGCAAACAACACTCGAACAAGGGCTAAAAATTGAACGTGATTTATCAACCTTAGTTTTTCAGACAGCCGACGCCAACGAAGGCATGACCGCCTTTACTGAAAAGCGCCCCGCCATCTTTAAGGATCATTAAGTCGTTGACTGAGAACTAAATGGTACCCGCGACCGACTTTTTAACCCCGGCCCCCTTCCTATTTACGATCACTTCAGGCAAAACATGAGCACTTCAACAAAAAAAGGCTGCATTATCGTCACAGGCGCAAGTCGCGGTATTGGCGCTGCCATCGCACTCGGGCTTGCGCAAGCGGGCTACGCGGTCGGCTGTTTGTCGCGTTCGGGCGAAACGCCCCAAATTACAGGCACCACACCAGAACTGGCAAAGCACTGGTTCAGCGCCAAATGTGATGTCAGCCGCCCTGAACAATTAGCAACAGCATTTTCTGACATTGCACAGCGTTCAGGCCAACCACTAGTGGGCTTAGTCAATAACGCAGGCATTCACTCACAAGATCGTGTGCAAGACATTGCTGAGCAAGAGTTCAAAAACGTGATGGATGTCAACGCCTACTCTGTCTTGGCGGCGAGCCAAACCATTTACCCTCACCTGCTCGAAAACAAGGGCGGCCTGATCGTTAACATTGGTTCGTTTTATGACAAACTTGGCGTCAAGCAACACCTAACCTACTGCGCAACAAAAGCCGCGGTGGGCGCAATGACACGCTGCATGGCTGTCGAATGGGCACCCAAGGGCATTCGGGTACTGAACGTTGCGCCTGGCTACGTGATGACAGATTTCAACCGCGAGATGATTCAAAAGGGCCCCCTCGCTGATTACCTGGCAAAGCGTATTCCTTCAGGAGTCGCCGGCGAAGCGCAAGATATTGGCAATCTCGTGACATCCCTTTTTGTCTTAAATTCCCCTTATATGACAGGCGAAACGATCTACATTGATGGCGCACACGGCATGCTGCAATAATAGTTAGGTTGGGCTGCGAAATACTCGAACACTTGACGGTACGCAAATCGTACGCCGACACAAGTCACACAATAGACTCTGATGCCGGTCTCATCCAGACCGGCAAAGCTTCACGAGGTAAAAGATGAACGTATTAGAACGATTAGATGCTGCGCAGCCTTGGACACAAGAAGAAACCATGCTGCTCGATTCAGTCAAACAACTTGCCGCCGAAAAAATTGCACCACGCGCTGCCCATTACGACAAGACCGCCGAGTTTCCGTGGGATAACGTCAAAGAGATTAACAACTTGGGCTTGAACGCCATGTTCATCCCTGAAGCCTATGGCGGGGCGCCGCTATCGTACGCCTGCTATCTGGCTTGCGTGCGCGAAATCAGCGAAGCTTGTGCCTCAACAGGAATCATTTGGGCCACTAACTTTCACGCCATCAAACCCTTAATGGACTTTGGCAACGAAGAGCAAAAGCAGCGATTGCTGCCTCGAATGGCTGAAGGCGGTTTAGCGGCCTTAGTCATTACTGAACCCACTGCTGGTTCAGATGCCACAGGGATGAAGACTACCCTCACGCCCGACGGTGATTCGATCATCATGAATGGCAGCAAAATCTTTATTTCGAATGGCGATGTGTCAGATCTTTATATCGTGTTTGGAAAATGGAGCGAAATCGCTGGCGATAAAGAATCCATTTCCGCGGTCGTACTTGAAAAAGGCACCCCGGGCTTTAGCGTCACCGGCACAGAAGACAAAATGGGAACCCGTGCCTCGGGCACGGCCTCGCTGTCGTTTGATCAGGTACGCATCCCTCGTGCAAATCTGTTGTGCGAGCCCGGCGATGGTTTAAAAATCTTACTGGCCTCGTTGAATAAATCACGGCCAAGCGTTGCTGCGCATGCGCTAGGCATTGCCCGCGCCGCGTTCAACGACGCGATCGCTTACATGAATGATCGTCGTCAGTCAGGCAAACGCCTGCTCGAGTTTCAAGG
>JBAWWV010000151.1:0-9031 GCA_037146575.1 Alcaligenaceae bacterium
CCCTTTCAATTGATCTTAAAACGTCACGGTAAATCCTTGTTGGTGTTGTCTGCTGCGGGCATACAGGGCGCAGAAAATTTTTGGACGCTCGGCTTTGAGCTCCAGCCGCAAGAGAAAATCTTTGGCTTGGGCGAGACGCATGGCGATCTTGATCGCCGCGGCGAAACGATCTTGTCTGACGACCCCGAACATCGCGCGTTGCCTTTGGCCTGGAGCCCGAATGGATGGGGCGTGTACATCAATACACTCGGTCGTGTTGAGCACGACCTCGGTTGTGAAAACGCCGACGAGTACGCGATTGCTCTTGAAGACGCCACGTTAGATTTTTTTCTGTTCGCCGGCGAGCCTGCTGAAATCCTCAACCAATATACCCAACTGACTGGGCGCGCTGGGCAGCCAACGTTGTGGTCAATGGGTGTGTGGGTTGAGCAGCCGTTGGACCATAGCGCAACGCAAACCGCCGAAATGATCGCTGATTTTCGTGCGCAGCAGGTGGCGGTTGACGGGGTGTTGATGTTGCCCCCTGCAGCCTGGACATATCAAGATTCGAAGCTCCTCCCTGATTGGGACAGCGAGCGCTTTCCTGACCCAAAGCAAATGATGGGGGTTTTTGGTAAGCATGCGGTGCATCTGTGTTTGCACACGATCCCAGCTTCGCTCGCTGGCACCACTAACTTTACTGAGCTTGAAGACCGTGGTTGGCTATTGGCCAACGAAAGTGGCGACGCTCATGTGTTTGACGGCGTTGTCGCAACCGGTGGAAAGCCCTTTGGTCTGTTAGACCTTACCCATCGCGATGTCTTGAATATGTGGTCAGAGCGTCATCGTCATTTAGCTGAAGACGGTGTTGGGGCGACAGCCTGTGATGTGCAATTTGATATACCTGACACAGTGGTTGCCCGGGGTGGTGAAACGGGTGCGGTATTGCGCTCGATTTATCCCGCCTTAGCGCGCCGCGCCTTGTTTGAAGCCGCCGCTGGCCATCGCGTGCCCCCCGAGGGTGTTGTCTTTAGTTCAGACTTATTTGCAGGTGCGCAACGACTGCTTTGGCAAAGCGCGCCGCGTGTACCAAATACTTGGGCAGGGCTACAGCACACCTTGCGCACCGCGTTATCCATCGGCGCGAGCGGTGTTCCTGTACAAATGCACGCCTTGGGCAACGCACAGGCGCCTACCGGCGAGATGACGCCCGAGCTGTACCTGCGCTGGCTTGCGATGGCGGTTTTCTCAGCCAACTTTGCGTTTCAGTCTAATCCGCAACTCATCCCGACAAATTTTGATGACGTCACTCGCGCACATGTTCAGACATGGTTGCAGTGGCGCTATCGTTTAATTCCGTATGTCTTAGGTGCGATCGAAGATGCCGCGCGTACGGGCTTGCCGGTGCAACGGTCAATGGCGCTGTCGTTTCCTGCAGACGCCGAGGCACAGCGCTGGGATACGCAATATATGTTGGGCCCAGCCGTGTTGGTGGCACCAGCCATGCAGTCAGGCACCGAGCTTAAAGTTTATTTGCCAAAGGGCGAAGCCTGGTGGGATCTCAACACCGGTTGGCGCTACGAGGGCGGCACGGTTTGGACAATTTCCTGTGACCTGGGCACGATTCCAGCCTTTGGTCGCGAAGGGCACATGCTGTGCTTAGGCCCAACGGCCAAACACACTGGCGAATTTAACTCTGCGCGTATTCTGGACGAGGTCTGGATGTTCGGGATGCCCGTGCATAACCCGGTGGTGATGCGCAATAAAATTCGCGTGATGCAAATGCAGGGTTCAAGCTACATCAAAGGGCTTGAGGGTTTGCGGATTTCGCCAAGCGAAGGGCTTGAAGTTAAGCGTCGCGGCGCCGAAGTACGCATTTCACGCGCGCGCTAAGCCGCACGATGACTCTCGTTTTTCGCGCACGCTAAGCCTCACTCCAAATTTCTGAGTTAGAACCCGCGTAACGCGTACACAAGGTTTCTCAGTGCTTGCTGAGGCCAAACCTTACGCCAGGTCTCTCAGTTCACGCCTCAAAATTTTGCCAACATTTGATTTGGGCAATTCTGTTTTGAAGACGATCTGCTTAGGGCGTTTGTAATTCGTTAACTGCTCTTTGCAGTAGGCCATAATCTGTTCTTCGGTTAACGAGGCATCTTTTTTAACCACAAACAGTTTGACGGCCTCGCCAGTATGTTCATCGGGCACACCGATCACGGCGCATTCTAAAACACCGGGTAAGCGCGCGATCACCTCTTCAAGTTCATTTGGAAACACCTTGAAGCCCGAGATCACGATCATGTCTTTTTTGCGATCGATGATTTTGACGTAGCCTCCCTGATCCATAAAACCGATGTCGCCACTTTTAAAGAATCCGTCGGGTGTCATCACCGCTGCAGTGTCTTGCGGTTTGTTCCAATAACCCGCCATCACTTGCGGGCCACGAATTGCAATTTCTCCGGGCGAACCAAGCGCCACTTCGCTGCCGTCGTCGGCTAGGATTCGCACCTCTGTGCTTGAAACCGGTAAGCCGATGTTGCCCGTGTAGTGCTCGATGATGGTTGTGTTTACGCAAGCCACCGGCGACGTTTCTGACAAACCATAGCCCTCGACAATCGGTGTGCCGGTTAACTCTTGCCAGCGGTCTGCCACGATTTTTTGAACCGCCATGCCACCACCAATTGTCACAACCAAGTTGGGCAGTTTGACCTTGGCAAAATCGGGGCGGTGGATCAATGCGTTGAATAGGGTGTTGACCCCAGGGAAAATATGGATCTCTGGGTGCTGCGCTAGCAGCTTGATAAAGCCCGCGATGTCTTTCGGATTGGGCACCAAAATATTCATGCCGCCCTCGCGCAGGCCGACCATGGCGCATGAGGTGAGTGCGAAGATATGATAAAGCGGCAGCGCGCACAGAAAAACCAGCTGGTCGACAGGGCGACGACTTAGGGCAGGTGCTAGCCAAACGTCAACCTGTTCAAGGTTTGCCAGAATGTTTCGGTGTAACAGCACAGCGCCTTTTGATACGCCTGTGGTGCCTCCGGTGTATTGCAAGAACGCAATGCTGTCATGGGTCAGAGTGACAGCTCGCGCTTCTTGCAATCTGCCAAGGACGAGACTTTGTGTGAAGCTGACGTGACCAGGAATCTCCCACTGCGGCACGAGTTTCTTGACATGGCGCACCACAAAATCAACGATTTTTCCTTTGAGCCCAATATGCTCACCCAAACTTGTGACCACGACATGCTTGACTTGGGTTTTGCCTTGCAGGCTTTGAAAGATATGCGCAAAGTTTTCTAAAACAACTAAAACGCTGGCACCACTGTCGTTCAGTTGATGTTCAAGTTCGCGGGCTGTGTAAAGAGGATTGGTGTTGACGACGACGCAGCCTGCTCGCAGTGCTCCAAGCATGGCAATTGGAAACTGCAAGACGTTTGGCAACATGATGGCAACTCTTGCGCCTGGCTCTAGCCCCAGCGTTTGCAAGTAATTCGCAAAGCTGCGAGATTGAGCATCTAACTGGGCAAAGGTGAGTGCCCGCCCCATGTAGAGGTAGGCGTTGCGTTGTGCAAAGCGTTGAAACGAATCTTCAAACAAGGCGACCAAAGAGGAGTACGCTGAAATATCAATATTTTCAGGTACGCCTTTTGGGTAATTTTTGAGCCAAGGCTTGCTGCTCTGAGTCGCGTCGGTCATGTTGGTCCTTTAGCCTTGGCCGGCTTTTTAAAAGTGCATTGCTTAACCAATATAGCCTTGAGTATTCGGTAAGCACCATAGGCGTTTTAACTAGTAGACGAAACTAAATTATCGAAAAAAATACGAACGATCGTGCTATTATTAAATGAAGTTTAAAATCTTCCAACTCTTGCGCAATAGCACTGGTAACCACTTTGACTCACTCCGCCATGAACGACATCGCACCTACGACCGCGTCTGCGCCGGTCGCGATGGCGCAATCCAAGGGCGCATTAACCAAAGCCATCATTGTCGACCAGGCCTTGAAAATCGCCAGTCATCAAGGCCTTGAGGGCTTAACGGTGGGTCTCTTGGCCGAAGCGCTTGCAATGAGCAAAAGTGGCGTGTTCGCCCATTTTGGTTCAAGAGAAGAGTTACAGCTCGCGGTGGTAAGAGAGTATTACCAACGGTTTGAGGCTCGGGTATTTCAACCAGCCCTCAACGAGCCTAAAGGGCTGGCGCGCCTGCAAAAGATGATTAACCTTTGGATGCAGACCAGCATCCAAGAGCTGAGCGCCGGTTGTATTTTTATCTCGGGCGCTGTTGAGTTTGACGATCGACCAGGTCCGGTGCGAGACGAGCTGGTTCGTAGCGTTCAAATCTGGCGTGCTGCACTTAAGCGTGCAATTGAGCAGGCCGTCGAAGTGGGCGATCTCAAAAAAGATTGTGCGCCTGAAGCTATGCTGTTTCAAATTTACAGTTATGTGCAGGGCTTGCACCATGACGCACGCTTTCTACAAATTTCTCGAAGCGTAGATATCGCAACGCAATCGATTCAACAGACCATCGACCAAAACAGGAGCCCCCGTGCCTAGTTACACCGCACCCCTACGAGACATGCAGTTTGTGATGCATGAAGTTTTAGGCGTCACAGACGTTTTCAAAACTTTACCCGTGCACAAAGACATTGACCAAGACACCGTCAATCAAATCCTTGAGCAGGCCGCTAAGTTTGCGCAAGAGGTCGTGCAGCCGCTAAATCAAACGGGCGACAGGCAAGGCTGCACTCGCCACCCTGATGGCGCTGTCACCACACCTGAAGGCTTTAAACAGGCCTACGAGCAGTATGTCGAGGCAGGATGGCCCGCGCTGGCGTGTAACCCTGAACACGGGGGCCAAGGGCTGCCGGTTTTATTGAATACTTCGCTCTACGAGATGCTGAATTCGGCTAACCAGGCTTGGACCATGTACCCGGGACTTTCGCATGGTGCATACGAGTGTTTGCAAGCGCACGGCACACCCGAGCAAAAAGCACTTTATTTGCAAAAACTGGTGTCGGGCGAATGGCTGGGCACAATGTGCCTGACCGAGCCGCAATGCGGCACCGATCTGGGCATACTAAAAACCAAAGCCGAACCGCAAGCCGACGGCAGCTACGCCATCACAGGCACAAAAATATTTATCTCGAGCGGTGAGCATGACCTAGGCAAAAACATTATCCACCTTGTTTTAGCGCGTTTGCCCAACTCACCCGCTGGTACAAAAGGGATTTCTTTATTTGTGGTGCCAAAGTACCTGCCTAATGCTGCCGGTGACATCACCGAGCAACAAAAAAACGCTTTGAGTTGTGGCTCGCTCGAAGACAAAATGGGCATCCACGGCAACGCCACTTGCGTCATGAACTTTGATGGCGCACGCGGCACCTTGGTGGGCGAGCCACACAAAGGCCTACGTGCGATGTTCATCATGATGAACGCTGCGCGTTTAGGCGTTGGCATGCAAAGCGTCGGCTTGACTGAAGTGGCTTATCAAAATTCAGCCGCCTATGCGAAAGATCGCTTGCAAATGCGTAGCCTAAAAGGCCCCCAGGCCCCAGATAAGGTGGCAGACCCCATCATCGTTCACCCAGATGTACGTCGAATGCTCTTGACGCAGCGCGCCTATGCAGAGGGCGCGCGAGCCTTCGCCTATTGGATTGCGTTGATGATTGATATCGAGCAAAACCACCCCGATAAAGAGGAGCGTGAGGCTCACGCAGACTTGGTGACTTTATTGACCCCAATCGTCAAAGCGTTTATTACCGACAATGCGTTTGAAGCGACGAATGAGGGCTTGCAAGTGTTTGGTGGGCACGGTTATATCGCCGACTGGGGCATGGAGCAGTTTGTGCGCGATTCGCGGATCAATATGATTTACGAGGGGACCAACACCATCCAGTCGCTTGATCTGCTCGGTCGCAAGGTCTTATCGGATATGGGCGCCAAGCTAAAAAAGTTTGGCAAAATCATCGAGGCTTTTATTGAAGCCGAGGGTGTACGCAAAGAGATGGCAGAGTTCATTGACCCGCTTGCAGCACTGGCTAAGCAGGCCGAGAAGCTGACAAAAGAAATCGGCCTCAAAGCGATGTTTAATCACAACGAGGTGGGGGCTGCTGCCGTACCGTATTTGCGAGTCATGGGCCACCTTGTGTATGCCTACTTGTTTGCACGTATGGCGAAAGTGGCACTGGCAAATAAAAAAAGTAGCGATACGTTTTACCAAGCTAAGCTGGCGACAGCGCGCTTTTACTTTGCGCGAATGTTGCCTGAAGCGGCCTATCAAATGCAGTTGGTGCGTGCGGGTGAGGCCAGCCTGATGAGCTTAGATGCTGCGTTGTTTTAACCGACTTCGCGAAAATACGTATGAGTGCTTATGATTGACCCCAAAGATGGTGCCCAATCGGTAAAGTGACGGTGGGCCTGTGTACTTAATAAATGTTTGCAGCAAAGAGGATTTGATCCATGCAAAAGAATCGACCAATACGTAAAGTGGCAGTTTTAGGTGCCGGTGTGATGGGGGCGCAAATTGCTGCTCATTGCGTCAACGTAGGCGTACCCGTGATTTTGTTTGACTTGGCAGCCCCGTTAACAAAAGACGGAAAGCCGCAACATAACAACACGATTGCGCTGAAGGCGATCGATAATTTAAAAAAATTAAGCCCTGCGCCCTTGTCCGTGAATGCCAACGCTGATTTGATTCAGGCTGCTAATTACGACGATGACTTGGCACGTTTGGCCGATTGCGACTTGGTCATTGAGGCCATCGCCGAACGCTTAGACTGGAAGCACGCGCTCTATGAAAAAGTGGCGTCACACATCGCCGCGCACACGATTTTTGCGACCAATACCTCTGGTTTATCCATCACAGAGTTGTCGTCCGGTTTCTCTGGGGATCTGAAAAAACGCTTTTGCGGCGTGCATTTTTTTAACCCACCACGCTACATGCACCTGCTTGAATTAATACCATTACCGGCGACTGATCCTTTAATTTTGGATCAGCTTGAAACCTTCATGACTTCGACCATGGGCAAGGGCGTTGTGCGCGCCAAAGATACGCCCAATTTCGTCGGTAATCGCGTCGGTGTGTTTGCGATCTTGGCGGTGTTTGCCGAGGCTGAAAAATACAAGCTGGGCTTTGATGTGGTGGACGCCCTGACGGGTAGCAAGCTTGGCCGTGCAAAATCAGCAACGTTTCGCACCAGCGATGTGGTTGGGCTCGACACCTTGGCCAATGTCATTCGCACGATGGAAAACGGTCTGAAAGAAGACCCTTTTGCAGCCTTATTTAAAGTGCCCGACGTACTGGCATCTTTAATCTCGCTCGGGCGTTTAGGCCAAAAGACCAAAGCGGGTTTCTTTAAAAAAGAGGGCAAAGCCGTCTTGGTGTTGAACCCAACAACCAAAGAGTACGAGCCCTCCACCGCAACCATTGCACCAATCGTCGACCGTATCCTCAAAAAACCAGTGGCCGAGCGTTTCGCGCTGTTGCGTGAAACCGATGATCCGCAGGCGCAGTTTTTATGGGCAATCTTTCGGGATATCTTTCATTACATTGCAGTGCACTTAGAGTCGATTGCCGATTCAGCGCGAGAGATTGATTTTGCGATGCGCTGGGGCTATGGCTGGGAGCGCGGCCCGTTTGAAGATTGGCAAGATGCCGGCTGGGCGCAAGTGGCACAGTGGGTCAAAGAGGATATCGAACAGGGCAAGGCTTTAAGTACAGCGCCTTTGCCAGAGTGGGTCTTTGCAGGTCCCGTAGCTGAGCGTCAAGCCGTTCATACTCCAGAGGGCTCTTGGTCTGCCCAGCAAAAAATGTATTTGCCGCGCTCAAGTTTGCCTGTGTACCAAAAGCAAGTGTTCCGAGCTGCGTTGCTGGGAGACGGCTCACCTGATCCGCGCAAAGCAGGTCAAACCATATTTGAGAACACCGATTTGCGTGCTTGGGTAGATGCCGCGCAACCCGAGGTCTTGGTGGTGTCGTTTCGCTCAAAAATGAACACCTTCAGCTCAGACGTTTTGAACGGCATTCAGCAAGCGATTGATTTAGCTGAACAGCAATACGCTGGCGTGGTCATCTGGCAGACGAGTTCATTACAGTCGGGCGTGCCAGGTGGCCCATTTTCTGCGGGAGCCAATCTAGAGGCAGCCATGCCTTTGGTGATGAAAGGTGGTCCGCAAGGTGTTGAGCCGTTTGTTCAATTGTTTCAAGACACGATGATGCGTGTGAAGTACGCGCAAGTGCCGGTGGTTTGCGCGGTATCCGGGATTGCACTGGGTGGCGGTTGCGAGTTGGTCTTGCAAGCAGCAAAACGTGTGGCTACGCTCGAGAGTTATATCGGGCTGGTAGAAATCGGCGTAGGCTTGTTGCCGGCCGGTGGTGGCCTCAAAGAAGCCGCGCTCAGGGCTGCGCGTGGTGTCGCAACAATTGGCCAAGCGCCCGCCGCAGCAAATTTTTTGAATTTCATCACAGCTTCGTTTGAAAACGCTGCGATGGCAAAAGTGTCGGCCTCAGCGCACGAGGCAATGAAGATGGATTACCTGAAGTCAGACGATATCATCGTAGCCAATGTGTATGAGTTGTTGGCGCAGGCTCAGGCACAGGTGAGGGCGATGCACTATGCAGGTTACCGCCCCCCCGTTAAGGCGCCGTTCGCAGTAGCGGGCCGATCAGTGGCCGCAACCGTGATGGGGCAACTTGTCAATATGCGCGATGGTGGGTTTATTTCAGAACACGATTGCTTCATTGCTAAAAAAATCATCGATGTCATCACAGGTGGTGATGTCGAGGCGGGTACGCTGGTGTCTGAAGAGTGGTTGCTCAAGCTTGAACGCAAAGCGTTTATCGAGCTGATTGCACATCCAAAATCAATCGAGCGCGTGATGGGCCTGCTGCAAGACGGTAAGCCTGTGCGTAATTAGTAAAAAATAGTCATTGATTCAGGTGCCGTAGCAGTTGCAAAAGTAGATGCTCGGCCAAAGTCAGAAATAATCGCGAAAGGAAATTATTTATGAAAGCTCTTCAAGATGCCTACATCGTTGCCGCAACCCGTACGCCGGTCGGC
>JBAWWV010000152.1:0-8770 GCA_037146575.1 Alcaligenaceae bacterium
CGTCGGGCTCATAACCCGAAGGTCGTAGGTTCAAATCCTGCCCCCGCAACCAAATACAACTGGTCGATCGCATTTTGCGCTCGACCAGTTTTATTTTGTACGTTGTGATTTAAATTCATTTCTTTCCAGTAAGACAAAGGTAGAGTCGTTCAAAGACTCGTCATCAACTCAGCAATTCAAAGACACCTCATCCATGATCAGAGCTCTCGCTCAACAGCCAAAATTCTCGTGCGCCCTTTACCCAGATTTTTAAATCTTTAGTAGAGGCGCCCATGTGCCAATGAAGACCATGAGGATCATCTAATACGACACACGCAACAATGCGCTAGGCGACCAATAGATAAATCTGTGAAAATGAAACGGTGTGATCGAAACCACTGCCACACGCCCAGCGTGTTTGGCTGCATACCCTGAATCGCGCTCATTAAGGTCTAGATCTTGGCGAGTCGAGCTAAGCTGAATACTGTGACCCAGAGACTAAGCACATCTAGATCAATGCCCTGAGTGTACCGTAACTTGGGCTCGCCCTTCAAGTTTAAGCCAACAAATATCCGCAACAGAACAACAGAAAGCCGCTAAACCGGCTTCAAAATGCTTTTTTCGTCGAAATCCAAGAGCACTCCGGGTTCAGCGCTCGCCAAACCGTATAAGACGGCACGCTGCCCCTTGACTGCCAGGGTGCCTTGATACAAATAGCGCTGGCCCAAAAAAGGCGCGTGCTTTAACGTGAACGCAATCTGCTCGACGTCTAAGCCAACTGCGTCGATCACCACACGATCGACCCGCTGAGCCCGTTTGGTCAATACGCGCAAAAAAAGCGAACGCAAGGCGTCTCCGAGGCCACTGTTCAAGCCACAGCACAAACAGTCTCCGGCGTTTATCGGACGGGCCAACACAAAGGGCTCGACCCTGCTATACCCAAGCTCAACGTCACGCCCAACCCCAGCGCTTAACACCACAGAGTCTTGCATGGCGGGATGGGCCAACAACTGTTTAAACCAGGCAGTCTGTTCGAAAGCCTGCTCACCACGCACCGCGACAACCGGGATCCGACCAAGTTGCCGTGAGGTCTCGAACACGCTTAATCCAGTGCCTTAGGCCACTGAAACGCTGCGGGCTGTTTCGTTAAAAAGCGTTTTACGGCATCGGTATGCCACTGCGTTGTCCGCGCGACAGCCTGAGCGGAAGACTCAATGTCCATCATGGCATCTAAGCTGCTGTTTAACGAGACATTAAACGCGCGCTTAGTCATGGCAAGCGCAGCGGGCGCAGCTTGAGCCAGGCAAGGCGCCATTTGCTGTGCACGCTCAAGCGTACGTCCTTGAGGGGTTACCTCGAGCACAATACCCAAGTCGTGCGCCTGTTGCGCGCTCAATTCACGCGCCGAAAAAGCGAGCTCTTTGGCGCGCTGTACACCAACAATCCGAGGCAATGTATATAAAACAGCGCAATCGGGGACTAAACCCAAACGCATAAAAGATAAACAAAAACGACTATCAGGTGCTGCCAACACAATGTCGGCCGTTAAAGCCAAACTGAAGCCCGCACCGTAGGCTGCGCCCTCGACGGCTGCGATGACAGGCACCTCGAGTCGCAACAAGGTTTCAATCCAAGCAAGATAATCAAACCGCATGCGCTCGCGCCCCTCTTGCGGGCTCAAGGTCGCCTCACCCATCGCACTGATGTCGCCCCCAGCGCAGAAAGTCGCCCCAGCACCCGTAATCACAAGGGACCGCAAGTCACGCTGATTAGGCATCGTTGCAATCAAATCCCCGAGCTCTTTGCGCATCACAGCATCAATCGCGTTTTTGCGCGTTGGGCGGTTTAAGGTGAGCGTGCCAACGCCCTGACTCACTGCATATTCAATCGTTTCCAACTTTTACACCTTTGTAAAATATTTCTAACTGGCGATTCGCTATTTTGCACCAAGACACTTGACTCAAGTCGCGCGAACTCACGTTTAGCGATACGTTATTGTTGAACGTCAAACCTTTAATCGGGTAACTTGAGCACGTGCTTGGCGATGATTTCTTTTTGAATTTCAGTGCTGCCGCCATAAATCGTTGAAGGAATAGAATGGAATAGAATCGCCGGGGCATCGAACCCCTCAGGACCAAAGTCGGTGGTCTCGCCAGTCGCGCCATGTTCTTGCGCCGACTCGACTAACAGCGTGCAAATGCGCTGATAGGTGTCAGTGCCCCAGATTTTTAACAACGAGACGCTAGGCGGCAAAGTCTCGCCGCGCTTAACCATTTCGGCATAGTGGGTGTACGCCGACACTTGATCGGCCACGTCCAGCATCAACTCACCGTAACGTGCGGCAAAAACCGGATTAGCAAACAAATCGAGGCTTTCAGCCAGGCTTGTCAGTTGGCTCAACGCATAACGCGACTGCTTGGGACTACCTAAGAAGATTCGTTCAAAACCTAACAAGGCCTTGGCGATTGTCCAACCTTCGTTGATTTGCCCCACCAGGTTCTCTGCCGGCACGCGTACGTTGTCAAAAAAGACTTCACAAAATTCTTTTTGACCGCTGATGTTTTGAATTGGACGGATCGTGATACCGGGGATGCTTAAATCGATTAACAAAAAACTAATGCCAGACTGTTTTTTGGCGTCTTTATCTGTGCGCACTAGCGCGAACATGTGTGTCGCATCTTGTGCAAGTGTGGTCCAAATTTTTTGACCATTGACCACAAACACGTCACCATCAAGAACCGCTTCGGTGCGCAACGCCGCTAAGTCGGAACCCGCGCCAGGCTCAGAATACCCCTGACACCAAACGTGTTCGTTGGCGATGATTTTGGGTAAAAACTTTTGCTGTTGTTCAGGACTGCCCCGTTGAATCAACAGTGGCCCGATCATGACCACGCCCATGTCAGGCGCACGCGCCACGCCATACTGCTCTTGCTCTTCGACGTAAGCAATCATTTTGCCTGGGGGCAGGCCCATTCCACCAAATTTCTTTGGCCACGAGGGCGCGATCCAACCTTGTTCTGAGAGGACTTTGGTCCAGCCTTTAATTTCGTTGAACCGTAAACGATGGGGAACATGACGAAGGTTCTCGGGGTAGTGTTTTGCATAAAAGTTTTGTAGCATTTGCCGAAACTCGGGCTCGGGCATATTTTCCCAATCGGCATCTTTGGCAAAGTTGTTGATTTTTGGCGTGGGCGTCGCACTGTCTTCAGCGCCTGCCACCGAACGTTGCGCAAAATAACGCTGACGGTGAGCGTCGACATTACCCAGCCAGGCCGTCAGGGCTAACGCACGCTTAAAGTAGAGTCCAACGTCACACTCGTCGGTGTAGCCCATCGCACCGTGCATTTGGATCGCCATGCGCGTCATCAACAACGCCGCATACGAACAGCGCGCCTTGACCCGACTGGCCAAAGCACTTGCTGGGCCCCCTTGCTCAAGCTGCGTGAGCACATCGGCCAAACAGGCCGACGACAACTCAACCTGAATATAGCCATCGACGATGCGGTGTTTAAGCGCCTGAAAGCTACCAATGAGCTTGCCAAATTGTTTACGCGTGCCCAGGTAATCGAGCGTGACAGCCAAGGCGCGTCGCATCACACCAAGCATTTCAGCGGCCTGAATGACACGCGCCGCATCATTGGCTTGATCCAACACCGTCAACACCCCTGCCCCATGCATCAACAGGTGTGCCTGAGGAACTTGCACATTGTCCAACGATAAAGTGCAAAGCATGGCGCCATCTACCGCGCGTTGGTCAGTGTGCGTCACGCCGTCAGTATGAGAGGGCACCCAGACCAAAGCCGGTTGCTCAGCGAGCTTGGCCAACACCACCCAACCATCAGCCCCCTGGGCCGGCGTCACAAACTTTTTGACACCGTTCAGCTGTAACGTGTCACCTTGAGCCAACACCGTTGTTGCTAGCGTTTGCTGAGCCTGCATTTGACCGAGCGTCTCTTGCCAGGCTACACCCGCCACCAGTTCACCGCCCACCAATTGCTCAAGCAACACTGAGCGTAAGGCGCTTGTGGGGGCACCCGACACCACGGCTGCGAACTGAACTCCCGAAGCAATTAAGGGTTCGGGTAAGAGCCGTTGACCAATCTCTTCGGCAATCGCTGCCATCTCGCGCAACCCCAAGCCTAGGCCGCCATCTTGTTCAGCGATCAGCACACCCAGCCAGCCTGCGTTAGCAATTTCTTGCCAAGCCGAGCGGTCAAAGCCGGAGTCCGAGCTTCTAAGTTGGCGCAAGCGAGCGGTCGTGTTACCGCGTGACAATAAGTCACGTGCGCTGTCGCGAAAGGCCTCGATTGCAGATTCGTTCAGTGTGACGTCATTCATGTTGATTGCCTCTAAAACTTTTATCGTAATTGTGAATACCTTACCATTTTGCTTACCTGAACTCGCCTCGATACTGCGGATATTGCTGCCATACCCAGCCCGGTGCATTGCCGCAGTGCTTGTATTTAGACCTACCGCTTAGCTGGCCACCTTAGCGCCTTGCCGCTTGGGTCTTATCGGCCAACGCTTACGATCGCTGCAGCGCTGCTATCTCAGATGCACTGTAACCAAGCTTGTGCAAGATGTCGACCGTGTGGGCGCCGGTCGCAGCGGGTGCGCGTATGGCAGCCGTTGGGGTTTGACTAAACCTTGGTGCCACCGACGGCTGCAACACCCCTTGAACCTCGCAAAAGGTCTGACGGGCGACATTATGCGGATGCAAAGGCGCTTCGGTCATGCTGAGCACAGGGGCAAAGCAAACGTCAGTGCCCTCCATTAAGTCGCACCACTCTTGGCGAGTACGCGTGGCAAAAACTCGCTCAAATGTTTGACGCATCGCGGGCCAACTCGCGGGATCACGTTGCTGGGTTTGGTCAATATCCCTTAAACCAGACTTTTTGATCAACAGTGCGTAGAACTGGGGCTCAATTGATCCGAGCGCAATCCATTTTCCATCTGCACAGCGGTAGGTGCCATAAAAGTGCGCAGCGCCATCCAGCATATTTTGGCCACGCTCATCGCGCCATTGCCCCTCTGCCATCCGCCCGTACATCAAGCCCATCAACAACGCCGAACCATCGGTCATGGCAGCATCGACGACCTGCCCTTTACCCGATACCCTCGCGTGCATGGCTGCGGCTAATACACCCGCCACCAGCAACATCCCGCCACCGCCAAAATCCCCGACCAAATTCAAAGGCGGTAGCGGTTGCTCCGGTGTCCCGATCGCGTGCAGGGCGCTGGATAAGGCGATGTAATTGATATCGTGGCCAGCGGTCTGAGCCAAAGGACCTGTTTGTCCCCAGCCCGTCATCCGACCAAAAACAAGTTTAGGATTTCGTGCCAGGCAGACTTCGGGGCTTAAACCGAGTTTTTCCATCACACCGGGGCGAAAACCTTCAATCAAGACGTCTGCAGATTCAATTAAGCGCAACACAGCCTCAATTGCCGCGGGTTGTTTCAAATTCAGTGAGATCGATTGTTTGTTGCGTCGCAACACCTTGCTATGCACCGAATGCAAGTCGGTCTCTGCAGGCACAATGCGGTCAACACAGACTACTTCTGCGCCCAGATCTGCCAGTAACATCGCCGCAAACGGTCCGGGGCCCAGCCCGGCAAACTCGATCACTTTAAAGCCTTGTAAGGGTCCGCCCATGTCTCGTCCTTTTGTCTTGTCGTGTTTTGTCTCTAAAAGCTAGCTTTTGTGCTTTGCTCTTTTCTCTCGGATCTCAGCGCGTGCCTGAACCCTATGATATTCGATTGAATTCGAGCTCAATCTTGTACTTTGCGCATGTCTCTCGTAGCTCTGCTCATATTTGAATCCTATGATATTCGATTGGATTAAGGCGCGTGCTTGAGCACGATCAATGAGCGAGGTTACTATCACTCATCGATTATCTAGTTATTATCTTGAGACGCCTGCCGTGATTCAAACAAGCCAACAACAAATTGTCGATGAGGCGATCACCTCGCGTCACTCGATGCGAGCTTATTTACCCACACCTGTATCGCGCGAAGACATCACTCGCCTGCTTGAAGTGGCAGCGCGCGCGCCCTCAGGCTCTAATACCCAGCCCTGGAAGGCCTACGTATTGATGGGTGAAATGAAAGAGCGCCTGACCGCTGAAATTTTAGCGGTTTATCATGACAAAGCTCAATTCGCGGCGCTCACTGAAGACTACCGCTACTACCCAACCGATTGGAGCTCGCCTTACCTAGAGCGCCGGCGCAAAGTCGGCCTAGATCTTTATAAATTATTAGGCTTAGGCCGTGACGACAAAGCCGGCATGCACGCTCAGCATGGGCGCAACTACGCTTTTTTTGGCGCACCCGTTGGTATGATTTTTACAGTCGAGCGCAAAATGAACACCGGCTCGTGGCTGGACTTTGGCTGCTTCTTGCAAAGCCTGATGATTGCTGCACGCGGCCGCGGCTTAGACACTTGCGCCCAAGCCGCCTTTAATCGTTTTCATTCAGTGATCAGACGCGTCACGGGCATCCCTGAGCAAGAAGTCGTGATGTGCGGCCTGGCCTTGGGAGTCGCAGACATGAGTCAGATCGAGAATTCACTGATCAGCGAGCGCGAACCACTAGATGGCTTCGCTAAATTTTTGGACTAAATCAGGGTTAGTACTAATTCGCTCACTCCCGAAGCGACCATGCGATCGAGGCGCTCAAACGTTCGCGCATCCACATACGGCGATCCACCAAAAAAGTCGTTACAAAGGTTTGCGGCAGTGTAAACTTCACCGCACTTGATCGACGCTCTGTTTGAATAACTTTCGCGTGGCGGCTTCAAGTACGACTTTTTCAACTTCATCCACATCATAAAAAATACTATGGACTTCTCCCTCTCGTTACATGAATTCTGGATCCCTTTGGGTCAGATTCTTTTAGTCAATATTGTGTTGTCAGGCGATAACGCTGTGGTCATTGCTTTGGCTGCGCGGTCTTTGCCACCTAAACAACAAAAGCTTGCAATTTTTTGGGGTTCTGGCGCAGCGATTTTGATGCGAATTGTGCTAACCATTTTTGCCGTTAAGTTACTGACTTTGCCCTATTTGAAGCTCATTGGCGCGGTGCTGTTGGTTTGGATTGGTATCCAGTTACTAAGCGCCGACGAAGGCGAAGAGAACGTGTCTTCAAGCACAAACCTGATGGCCGCGATCAAGACGATTCTGCTTGCGGATTTGGTGATGAGCCTGGATAACGTACTGGGTGTTGCAGCTGCGGCAAAAGGCAGTATGCCTTTGCTGATTATCGGCTTAGCAGTCAGCATCCCCCTGGTGATTTTTGGCGCCTCGCTGTTACTGAAAGTTATGGAGCGTTTTCCAATCATCATTACGATTGGTGGTGGCTTGTTAGGCTGGGTAGCTGGCGAAATGGCGGTAACCGACCCCGCGATCAGCGGCTGGCTTGAAGCCAATGCGCCTTACATGCATCACATGTATGTCGGCCCAATCATCTGCACAGCGCTCGTATTGATTGCAGGTAAAGTACTCTCAAACAGGCATCATGAAAAATCCGCATAGCGTCTTTGGGGGTCGCTGAGGTTAGCGCGACCGCAGGATGTTATTTATCAAAACAAAGCGCCACGACTAATTTGTCGCGGCGCTTTGTTTATGCGTGGTCGTAGCCCAACAGACCGAGCAATCAAAACTTAATGGTGCGCACCACCTTGCCCCAAGTCTCGTATTCTTGAGCAACAAACTCGCGCATCTCTTGGGGTGTGGTGGGATCAGCAGCCATCGCCGCACCATTTAGGCGTTCAAGCGTTGCCGCGTCGTGCAACGAGGCCACAATCGCTTGATTGAGCTTATTCACAATACCGACAGGCGTGTGGGCTGGGGCAATAAAACCATACCAATTGGTCGCTTGGTATTTTTCAAACCCTTGTTCGGCCATTGTTGGCACGTCGGGCAAAGAGGCCTCACGCTTAGCACCAGTAACAGCCAAACCGCGTAACTTACCGCCTTTGATTTGAGGCACCGCAGTTGGCGCGCTAGCAAAGACCGCCTGAATGTTACCGGCCAGCAGGTCAGTCATCACGGGGCCGCCGCCTTTGTAATTAATGTGCTCGGCTACGGTTCCGGCCCGAGACTGCAGCAACTCTCCGGCCAGATGACCAGCACTACCTAAACCCGCAGAGCCATAAAACAAAGGCTTGTCTTTATCTTTTGCGGCAGCAATAAAGTCAGCCAACGTTTTAATCGACGAATCTGAACGCACAACCAAAACATTACCGAAGGTGACGCCACCCGAAATCATCTCAAAATCTTTCAGGGGCTGATAGCTTGTGCCACCAGGCATGTGCGGATTGACAGCCATTGAACCGACGTTGGCTAGCCCTATTGTGTAGCCATCAGGTGCCGCCTTCGCAATGGCTTCACACGCAATATTGCCCCCTGCCCCCGCGCGATTTTCAACCACAACGGTTTGACCCAACAGTGCAGAAAGTTTAACGGCGATCGTACGTGCCGCCGAGTCGGTACCACCACCTGGCGCAAAACCTACGACGAGGCGGATAGGCTTGGTAGGAAAACGGTCTGCCGACTCAGTCTGTGCCAAAGCCGTGGATGCACAAAGCCAAGCCAACAAACACACGCCTAACCCGTTACCGATTCGTTTAAACATACTCGCCTCTGTATTATTACTTTTTAATAATGACCGAATCAAAGTAAAGTGACCGCCATTGACCCAGAATCTATTATATAAACGAAGACTAGGTTAGTGATTTGACCCCAAGAACCAGTCCAAGACCACACATTAACAGATGGCTTGACCTGCTCCGCCT
>JBAWWV010000153.1:0-8755 GCA_037146575.1 Alcaligenaceae bacterium
AACACGGCGAGGCGAATCGAGGTTGGTCGGCCATAGTCAAACAGTTGGTGCATGGCCGCTCGAATGGTGCGCCCGGTATGAAGCACGTCGTCAATCAAAATCAAATGTTTGTCGGCGACCGGGAAAGAGATCTCAGAAGGTAGCACCTGGCTGTGCAGGCCGATCTTGTCAAAGTCGTCTCGATAAAAACTAATGTCTAGTGTGCCGTAAGGCTGCACCAGCTTTAAATCGCGATGCAACCTGGCAGCAAGCCAGGCACCGCCAGAATGAATCCCCACTAAATGCACCTGCTGAATCGGCAGTGTTTGCACGATTTCCCTGACTTGGGCAATCAACGTCGCATAGAGCGTCTCGGCGTCTGGCAAGGTGTCGGGGGTATAGACGGGCGGCTGTTGTGACATGGGTGGCGGGCCTTAGGGGTGCGCATCAAAATAGCGTTGCAGAATAATAGCCGCTGCAACGGCATCGTCGGGCGCATTGCCGGTTATTTTCTGCGCTTCGACACTCGAGCCTCGTTCATCAACGAGCACCACTGGGATGCCGTAACGACCCTCAAGCTGTCGGGCGAAGCGTCGACAATGCTGCGTGGCGTATTGCTCAGAACCATCGGTGGCCAACGCCAAGCCAACCACCAGGCGTTCAGGCTGCCAGGTTTGAATCAACGCTTCAATGCGCGCAAAACGCCCATCGCGGGTCGGCTCAAGAATCAAATCCAGAGGCCGCGCCTGCCTGAGTAGAGTATTTCCGAGCGCGACGCCTAGTTTTTTGGCGCCGTAGTCAAAGGCCAGAAGCGTTTCTTCAGGCATGCCCCGCCGCACCGGTGAGCATGATGGGGTCAATGCCTAGCAACTTTAACGCCGCTGGGTAGCGTTTTTCAGGGGGCGTCGAAAAAATAATATCAGTATCGGCTGCTACGTTGAGCCAAGCGTTCTGTGCCAACTCGTTTTCAAGTTGCCCCGCACCCCAACCTGCATACCCGAGCGTGACCAACAGTTTGTTTGGCCCCTTCCCGGCGGCTACCTCTTGCAGCACATCACGTGACGTGGTGAGCGTCAGCGCGCCGAGTTTAATGCTTGAACTGTATTCGCCCAGGGGCGTGTGCAACACAAACCCTCGATCAGTCTGAACAGGGCCACCAAAAAACACCACGCTGCTCTGAAACGGACTGATTTCAAGTTTCAGATCGATTTTTTCAAGCAGACTACTTAAGGACAAATCGGTTGGGCGATTGATCACAAGCCCCAAAGCGCCTTTGGGGCCGTGTTCACACACATAAATCACGGTTCCGGCCAATTCACCCGTAACCATACCTGGCATTGCCATCAAAAACTGGTTTGACAGGTCAATGGCTAAGCCCGGAGGGGGCTCGTGAGTCATCTTTGGGTCTTGCGGCATCAATACGCACCTATATAAAAATTACTTAGACTTCCATCATTTCAAAATCTTCTTTACGCGCACCACACTCGGGACAAACCCAATTCGGTGGCACATCTTCCCATTTTGTTCCGGCAGCGATGCCTTCTTCAGGCAGGCCAGATTCTTCGTCATAGATCCAACCGCAAATTAAACACATCCAAGTACGCATAGCTCTCTCTTTAAATTAAGCCCACTTTGTCTTAAACAACAGGCGGGCAAAAACGGTTGTTCTCATACAATGGGGTCAATCTTACCGAAACCAACCACTCGATGTCTGCTTATTGCCCGCCTTTTTGATATGAATTCACCAAATTCGACTTCGATTGTTCTGATTTTTGGCCCCTTTGACCCCACCGGCTCGGATGGCTTGCCGGCTGACGCCATTACCTGTGCGGCGCTGGGTGGGCACGCTCTGGCCACCCTCACGGCCATTACGATCCAAGACAGCGCCGAAACCGAGGCGGTGCTGCCGTGTCCGGCCGAGCAAATTGACGATCAGGCGCGCTGCCTGCTTGAAGACATTCCCGTGCAAGCAATCAAGGTCGGGCAGCTCTCGTCCGTCGAGGCAGCAAGCGCGGTAGCGCAGATTGCCGCCGACTACAGCCAGGTTCCCTTGGTCTTACACCTTGGGCAACAAGAAATCGACACCGAAGAGGTCTCTGAAGACGAAGACGACGTACAAGACTTGATCGGTGCGGTCATCGAGCTGCTTGTCCCTCAGGCGCAAGTGGTGGTGGTAGACGGCAAGCGTTTGTCTCAGTGGGTGACGGAAGATTTGCTCGAGGCCTCGGATCAGACTGCGGGGCCGCAAGCCCTGCAAGCCATTGGTGCAAGCTGGGTGCTGGTAATTGGTCATCAGCAGCGCCCAGGACATCAGGTCAATATTTTGCTCGGCCCGCAAAACGAAACCATTTCTTGGCCTTGGATTGCCCCACCCGACAGACTACGAGATTCAGGGGGGCTGGTGGCAACAGCTTTGGCCACGCTGCTGGCGCAGGGTCTAAACGTACCCGAGGCCGCCCAACAGGCGTGTCGCCATGCAGAACGCGCGGTCGCGCAATCGTTTCAGCCAGGTATGGGCAACCGCATTGCCCGCCGCCTGGCTCTTGGGGCTTAAACATGACCTCACTAAACGCTGCAAAACTGGCCCTGCGCTTTCCCGCGGGGCTCTATGGCGTCACGCCAGAATGGAACGACACCAAAGCACTCGAACGCGCGGTACGCGCTGCGGCGAGTGGTGGTATGCGAGCACTGCAGTTTCGGCATAAATCGCCCGACCGCGGTTTACGCAAAGAATTAGCGCAAGGCTTGAAGACGTTATGCCGCGAGCTTGAGGTCATATTTTTTATCAACGATGACTGGCGCTTAGCCCTTGAGCTGAAGGCCGATGGGATCCACCTCGGGCAACACGACGACTCTCCACAGCTGGTACGCGCTGAGATTGGCCCCGACATGCTGTTAGGCGTGTCGTGTTACGCCAACCCACAACTTGCGCAACAACTATTGCAGGTTGACGTCGCCTATATCGCCTTTGGTGCAATGTATGCGTCACAAACAAAACCGCTAGCACCGCCTGCCCCCCTAGCGGTGTTGCGCCAAGGGCGCGACCTGTGCGAACGATATTCGGCACCGCGTCCTGCCGTAGTTGCCATTGGCGGTATCGGCCCGCAACACGCGCAGGCCTTAGCACTGGCTGGGGCTGACTCAATCGCAGTCATCGGTAGCTTGTTTATGGCGCCCGATATCGAAGCCGCGGCACGCGCGCTCTCGCAACCCTTTTCTTCTCTTGTCTAGGCGGATCTATTCTTATGTCTCGCAACGCTGAACTTTTTGAACGCGCCTGCCGTAGTATTCCTGGCGGCGTGAACTCACCCGTGCGCGCTTTTCGCTCAGTCGGAGGTACACCACGCTTTGTTGCACGCGCCCAAGGTCCATACTTTTGGGATGCCGAAGACAAACGCTACATCGATTACATCGGCTCTTGGGGCCCCGCCATCTTGGGCCACGCACATCCAGAGGTCGTCAAAGCGGTGCAAGACGCCGCCGTTCACGGCCTGTCGTATGGCGCCCCAACTGAGGCTGAGATCGAAATCGCCGAAATGCTGATTGCACGCCTGCCATCGCTTGAACAGGTGCGTTTAGTCAGTTCTGGCACAGAAGCCACCATGACGGCCATTCGCCTGGCGCGTGGCGCAACGCGCCGCAACAAAATCATCAAGTTTGAGGGCTGTTATCACGGCCACGCCGACAGCCTGCTGGTCAAGGCCGGCTCTGGCTTGCTAACCGCTGGCGGCGATCCGACTTCGGCCGGCGTGCCACCCGAATTTGTCGCCCACACCATCGTGTTGGATTACAACGATATCGCCGGGGTCAAAGCCGCTTTCGCGACACATGGCAAAGAAATTGCCTGCATCATTGTTGAACCGATCGCTGGCAACATGAATTTGATCAAACCAATCGCAGGCTTTCTGGAAACCCTGCGCAGCGAATGCACCGCGCACGGTGCTTTGCTGATTTTTGATGAAGTGATGACGGGCTTTCGGGTTGGCCCCCAAGGTGTGCAAGGTTTAACAGGCATCAAACCTGACATCACGACCTTGGCCAAGGTCATTGGCGGCGGCATGCCGATTGGCGCGTTCGGTGCGAGCACCGAGATTATGAAAAACATTGCACCGCTTGGTGGCGTGTATCAGGCCGGCACCCTGTCGGGCAATCCTGTTGCCGTGGCTGCTGGTATCACAACGCTTAAGTTGCTCAGCAAACCCGGCTTCTACGAAGACCTTGCCGCGCGCACACTGGAGTTAACAGAGGGCTTGACCGCCGCCGCACGCAAGCACGGAATTGCCTTTTGTGCAGATGCCGTGGGCGGAATGTTTGGCATGTATTTTTCAAACACCGTTCCCACCACCTTGGCTGAAGTCTCTGCCAGCAACGTCGACATGTTCAAAGTCTTTTTTCACGCCATGCTCGACGAAGGCGTGTACTTCGCGCCCTCTGCGTACGAGGCAGGCTTTGTCTCAGCCACCCACAACGACGAGGTCATCACCGCCACAGTGGCTGCCGCTGACCGAGTGTTTGCGAAACTCGCGTGATAAGGCTTAAACCCCAAGGTACCGTGCCCACAGGGCACGGTCTGCGTTTAACGCGGCTGAAGTGCCCTGCCACACGACGCGGCCGCGCTCAAGAATCACGTGATGATCGGCGAGTTTAATCAGGCGCTCAACGTACTTATCGATCACCAAAATTGTTTGCCCTTCTTGACGCAAGCGCGCCAAACACTGCCAGATCTCTTCGCGCACCAACGGTGCCAGGCCCTCAGTGGCCTCATCGAGCACCAGCAAACGCGGGTTGGTGACTAGCGCGCGGCCAATCGCCAGCATTTGCTGCTCGCCGCCCGACAGCTGATTGCCCATGTTGCCTGCGCGTTCACGCAAGCGCGGAAACATCTCGAAGACACGCTCGGCATCCCACTGCTGCACTGAGGCGGCATTGCGTTGCGCGGCAAAGGCCGTTAAATGTTCGCGTACCGTGAGGTTAGGAAAACACTGCCGCCCCTCGGGCACAATCGCCAAGCCTAAGCGCGCGATCCGATCGGTGGGCCAACCACTAATCTCTTGCCCGTCAACCTGTAACGAGCCTGCTTGCAGGGCAAGCTGCCCAAAAAGTGTACGCACCAGCGTCGACTTACCCATGCCATTGCGACCCAACAGGGCCACGACTTCACCCGCCGCAATGTCTAGCGAGACGTCAAACAACACCTGACTTAACCCATAGCCACTTTGAATGTTTTTAATGCTCAGCATCGTAAGGCCTCTTGCGCATTGTGCAACTCGCAGCCTTTCTGCACGTCGTGTACGACACAGATCTCCTGAGAATAAACAATTAACCAGCCGTCAACGGGACTCCGGAGCAGCGCACTCATTGCGCGCCCTCGTCGCCCAGGTAGGCTTGCCGCACAGCCTCATTAGCACGAATCTCTTCGGGCGTACCCGTGGCGATTACGCGACCATATACCAACACTGAAATACGATCGGCCAAGCGAAATACCGCTTGCATGTCGTGCTCTACCAACAGCATTGCTGCGCGGCCACGCAGCGAGTCAATCAATTCGGTTAGTCGCAAGGTTTCATCGGGTCCCATACCCGCCATGGGCTCATCCAAGAGCAACACCGAAGGGCGTGCCGCCCAAGCCAACGCGAATTCGAGCTTGCGTTGCTCGCCATGCGGCAACGTGCCGGCGGGCAAATCCCACAAAGACTTATCGATTGAACACTCGTGTGCTAAGGCCTGTGCGGCTTCGTGCAAAGCCGTGTCATTTGCGCGTGAACGCAAAAAACTAAACTGGCTACCCTGCTGAGCTTGCACGGCTAATAGCAAGTTATCCATCACCGAGCTCGTTTGAAAAATATTGGTGATTTGATAAGAGCGCGCTAAGCCAGTCGCGACACGTTGCTGCATCGAAGAGCGCGTCACGTCGCGCCCATTGATTAACAAGCTGCCACTATCCGCCGCAACAGCACCCGACAATAGATTGATCAAGGTCGATTTACCCGCGCCATTCGGGCCGATCAACGCGTGAATCTCTCCAGGCAATACTGTCAGCGAAACCTGATCGCAGGCCTGCAACGCACCATAGCGCTTAGAGAGTTGAGTCGCGACAAGCGCTGGCGTAAGCGCAGACATCGTGCTCATGTCGCGCGCCGCAAAAAGATACCCGCCAAACCGCGCGGGGCAAACAGCACAATGACCAAGAGCAAAACGCCAAGCGGTAAGTGCCAATAATCTGTATAGAGACGCAAAAACTCTTCAAGCAACAGCATCACTGCTGCGCCCACAACGCCACCAAAACGCAATCCGATACCGCCAACAATCACCATAATGATGAGATTGGCCGAGGCAGTCCAGTGCATCAAACTTGGCGAAACAAATAAATTGTGGTTGGCTAACAAAGCGCCTGCTAAGCCCGCCAGCCCGCCCGCAAACACAAAGGCCACCAACTTGATCCGTAGTACTGGATAACCCAACGCGTGCATGCGGGCTTCATTCTCACGAATGCCTTGCAATGCTCGACCAAACCTTGCATTCACCATACGGTGCATCAGCCATAAGCAAATCGCGACGACAGCTAAGACCAGGTAATAAAACTGAGTATCGTTGCTCAAATTCAAAGCAGGTAAGGTAGACGGAGCCGAAAGGTTGATACCATCTTCGCCACCATACTCACGCAACGAGATAAAGAGATAAA
Organism: Alcaligenaceae bacterium; assembly: GCA_037146575.1. GTDB lineage: Bacteria > Pseudomonadota > Gammaproteobacteria > Burkholderiales > Burkholderiaceae_B > Zwartia. The sequence continues at coordinate 6,662 of JBAWWV010000153.1, forward strand.
AGACCATCTGCGCAAAGGCAAGCGTGATCATGATGAAATACACGCCGCGCGTGCGCAGTGAAATCGCACCGATCAACAACGCCAACACACCAGCTACAAGCATCGCCACGGGCCAAACAACAAGCGCCTGGGTGTAGCCCTGCGCAGATAAAATCGCCACCACGTAAGCACCAGCACCAAAAAAAGCGGCGTGGCCCAGCGCAACCATCCCGCCATACCCCAAAATAAAATTCAAACTACTGGCGGCCAAGGCGTAGATCAACACGCGACGCACAAACGAAACATAAAAACCAAGATCAAGCACGGGCGCAATCAACGGAAACAGCGCAAGCAAGAGCAAGCATCCGAGTGGCAACCAAACGGGGCTTAAGTGCTTAGTCATCAGCCGCGCGCCGGAAACAAACCTGCCGGCCTAAACACCAGCACCGCCGCCATCAAGATATAAATCGCAATCGCGGCCAACGTGGGGCCCACACTTGAGGCCACTGCCGGAGAGAAAAATAATTTGAGCAGCGTTGGTAAAAATGCGCGCCCTGCAGTATCGACAAAGCCCACCAACAAAGCGCCCACAAACGCGCCACGCATCGAGCCAATACCGCCGATCACAATACACACCAAAACTAAGATCAAGATTTGCTCACCCATACCCGCTTGGATGGCTGTAATCGGACCAAGCAAGGCGCCTGCCAACGCCGCCAAGACTGCGCCCAACACAAATACGCCCAGAAATAGCAGAGGTACCCGCACACCCATTAAGGTCGCCATCTGTCGATTAGAGGCACCGGCGCGCACCAACACCCCAGCGCGGGTTCTAGTCACGAAAAGATACAGCCCAAGCGCCACAGCCAAACCAACGGCAATAATGAGTAGGCGATAGGCGGGATAAAGGAAATCAGGAGACAGTCTCACCGGCCCTGACAAGCCAGCCGGCATATTCATCATCATGGGGGCGGGGCCCCAGATCATCTTGACCACGTCATTTGCAATCAAAATCACGGCGAAGGTACCGAGCACTTGCGCCAGGTGGTCACGCACCACCAGCTTGCGCACCAAAATCAGTTCAAGTACCAACCCAACCAAACCGGTGATGACAGCTGCCATCACCACTGCCGCCACAAACGAACCAGTCACTTGCATGGTTTGAGCCGCAACATACGCACCGGCCATATACAGCGAGCCATGTGCCACGTTCAAGATATCTAAGATCCCAAACACCAGCGTCAGGCCTGCTGCAATCAAAAACAGCATCAACCCAAACTGCAAGCCGTTGAGTAATTGCTCGGCAATCAGCGTGCTGCTCATTGCAGTGCCTGTTGCCGAGCCGAGAGACTTACTTTTTGCATTCGCCCACGTAAACGTCTTGGTACGAATCAAACACTTTACCGACTAACTTGTTGGTGATACGGCCATCGGTGCCCTTCTCGACCACACGAACATATAAGGCCTGAATCGGAAAGTTATTGACGCCATATTTAAATTCGCCGCGCACCGAAGCAAAATCAGCTTTTTTAAGTGCCGCAATCACGGCATCACGATCAGCCACTTTGCCACCCGAGGCCTTGACTGCGGCATCGATCGCCATGATGGTGTCGTAAGCTTGTGCCGCATATACAGCGGGGTAGCGGTTGTTATATTCTTTACGAAACGCCTCGACAAATTTTTTGTTCTGCGGGTTGTCTAAATCGTGTGCCCACTGAGCGGTATTAAACATTCCGATCAAAGGCTCACCGACCGCCTGAATCACGTCTTCATCCGCTGAAAATCCGGGCCCAACAAGCTTCACGCTTTGATTCAATCCCGCCGAGACAAACTGTTTCACAAAATTAATGCCCATTCCGCCTGGCAAGAAGATGTAGAGGGCGTCTGGCTTAATGTCGCGAATCTGCGCCAATTCAGCGGCGTAATCAATCTGGCCTAGCTTGGTGTAAACCTCTTGGTTTGGAGCTAGTTTGTAGCCACGCTTAAAACCATTTAAAGCATCTTTACCTGCTGGGTAGTCAGGGGCGATGATGACCATTTTTTTGAAACCACGGTCGGCTGCAACTTTACCCGCGGCCTCGTGGAATGCATCATTTTGATAAGACACTCCAAACC
>JBAWWV010000154.1:0-8699 GCA_037146575.1 Alcaligenaceae bacterium
GGCGATAGCTGCTCGAGACCAGAAATAGAGCCCATCCACCCTGCAAGGCTCACCTGACTGACGTATTGTTGGCGCCAGCGAGCATCTACCTGGGCCCGCCTACCCATTTCGGCGATGTGCCCCACGCAATGGCCAGACAGTAACGCTGCACTTAACTCTGCAGGGGCCGCTTGTTGTTGTTCTTTCATCAGAACAAAGGTGCGCAACCACGCGAGGGCAGCACGACCAACTTCCCAATCGGCCAGAGGCCGCGCCACTGCGACGTTAAAGGCGTACTCGGGCAACCCCTGCGAGTCGCTCAAGACACGCGCTAGAACGCGACGGGTAAACGGCACTTGCGAGTCGAGCGAGACCGCCACGATTGCAAAACGACCCTCAGGATGCGCTTGAAGCTGAGCGCGCGCCCAATGCGCAGCGGTCTGCCATTCAGATTGGGCAGTCCCACACACCACGCGACTCAGGGCTGCGACGCGTGCCGCAGGCTCGCGAAGCACCGCAAGCGCAACACCGCGCGCGATCAGCGCTGTGCACAATACGCCCATGCGAGGTGAAATTTCAGTAAAGCCAGCCAGCACGATATTGGCTGGCAATTCAAGACCAGCCTCAATGTGTTGAATCAGTCGGGTCACCGCCAAGTTCGGATCCAACGCATCAAGCGCGTGCAACCGACTGTGATAGCCATCGCGCCAACGCAAAAAACTTGCGTGCTCGTCGTTGACAACAGTCTCATCCACCAAGATGTGCCACTCGTCGATCAACTGAGCCGCTTGCATCGCTCCCGCCGCCGCCTGGGTCACATCAAGCAACACTCTCTCTTTTTCAAGTGTTTCAATCGCTTCGGCCCACACGGTTTGTGCGGCAAATTGATCAAGCAACAAGGTGTGTTCAAGGAGCCCGTCTTGAAACCCAGCACGGTCCAACTGCTGCACTAACCAGCCTGACCAGGGGACAACTGCTGGGATTTCAGATACCTGTTGCGCTTGCGCCGCCTGCTGTCGAGCCAGGCTTTGAATCACTCGGCGCGCTAAACGATTATTGACAGTAATCACCGTCGTGTCGTGCGGATCTCGCTCGCGAAGTTCGGCGTAATCGATGAGGGGTAAGTCAGACAAATTTTGCATACAAGGCGGTCTATAGGCCGCACATAGACGCGATGGTTTCCCAGTTCAAGCGCATTGCAGGGGATAGGTACGCCAAAAAACCAACAACCAACACCCCGCAAAGCAACGCCCCTAGGCCGACGCGCACCATCAACGAAGCTTTACGCGAACGTGGCAGTATCAAGGTCGCACCAAACATGCAGTTTTGAACGAATCTGGCGACATCAATATTTACCTAAGCGGCTTTAGTGGCGACTGACACGTTAAGTGGCGTTTCGCGTACAGGCAAATACAAAGCAGCTGCGATCAAAGACAAGGCAATGCCAAGCCACCACACCAAGTCATAGCTACCGGTCACGGCCTGCACGCGCCCACCAATCCAAACCCCACTGAAGCTACCGAGTTGATGCCCCAGAAAGGTCATGCCCATCAAGGTTGCGCCAAAACGTAGACCGTAAATATGTCCGATCAAACCTTGTGTCAGCGGAACAGTGCCTAGCCAAAAAATACCCATCCACCCAGCAAAGACATATACCACCCAAGGTGAAGTCGGCATCACCAAAATCCAAAGCAAGCCGACCGAGCGCAACGCGTAAAGACCTGCCAATAGATTCTTTTTGCTATGCGTACCACCTAGCTTGCCAGCGGTGAAAGAGCCGAACACATTGAACAAGCCAATCAAACCAATCGCAATCGCACCCGTGCTGGCATTTAAACCTTGATCGACGACAAACGCGGGCAGATGCAAGGTGATGAAGGCGGTGTGAAATCCGCAGACAAAGTAGCCCCAAAAAATCAGATGAAACGTTGGATGTCTGAGCGCCTGACTAATCGCCTGCATCATCGATTGCTGGGGACCAGTGTTCGGGCCGGGTGTACCGCGCAAAAACCAAGCCAGGGGTAGGGTCATCGCCAGTGTCAGCGACAGCACCCAATAAGCGCCGGTCCAGTTCAGCGTGTCGATTAACAATTGCCCGGTGGGCACGACCAAGAACTGGCCCAACGAGCCGCCAGCACTCGCAATACCCATCGCAGTGCTGCGCGATGACACCGGCACAGTACGCGCGATCACGGGCAAGATCACTGCAAAGGTGGTGCCAGCCTGACCCAAGCCGATTAGCAGGCCTGCGGTCATGTACAACTCGAACTCAGTGCTTGAGTAGCGTGTGCCTAAGAGCCCTAAGGCGTACAAGGCAGCGCACAGAGCGATTGTTCGACCCGCGCCAAGGCGGTCAGCCATCATGCCTGCACCGATCGCGCCAAAACCCCAGGCCAAATTTTGGATCGCAAAGGCCATCGAAAACACCTCGCGACCCCACCCACGTTCAAGTCCCATTGGCTGGATAAATAGGCCAATGGTGGCGCGAATACCCATGGCAAGCAACACAATCAAAGTACCGATCAAAATCGTGCGTAACGCAAGAGGATCGTCAAGTAATTGTGGTTTGGGTGTGGCTGAAGTGGGCGACTGGGTCATGTGACGAGGTGAATTATTCTGTTTGTTGGACCATGACTTTGCGTCACGATTGCTTGACTCTGATCATAACGAAAACCACAGGTAAAAACCGCAATTCTGCGAGAAAGTTGGTCCCGCCGACTGGAATCGAACCAGTGTCCCACGCTTAGGAGGCATGTGCACTATCCACTGTGCTACGGCGAGAATTTGACAAGCGATCGAAACAACGGAGTCGCGGTCTGGAAGGCGAACGCTATCGCTATGTGGACTACAACCTCGCTGTTTAGACTACAGGCGTGAGTGTAACAAGTGCTCAGGCTTTAATGCCCGCGGTACCGCTTAGCCCCTGGGATGATGCTGCGCGTGCAGGCTTTTGAGGCGCTCACGCGCGACATGGGTATAAATTTGCGTGGTTGAAATATCAGAATGACCCAACAGCATCTGCACCACGCGCAGATCTGCGCCATGGTTGAGCAAATGCGTAGCAAAGGCATGCCTCAACACGTGCGGCGAGAGTGGCGCATTGACCCCCGCCAAGACCGCGTATTTCTTAATCAGCAACCAAAAAGATTGTCGCGTCATGGGCGCGGCGCGCGCGGTCACAAACAACGCGGGGCTGGTTCTCTGCCCGAGCAGCTGCGGGCGCGACTCAGTCATGTAGCGGGTGATCCAGTGCGCCGCCTCGGCGCCTAACGGTACCAAACGGTCTTTACCGCCTTTGCCCTGCACCACTCGCACGACCCCATCACTTAAACTCACTTCGAGCACGCCAACCCCGACCAACTCTGACACCCTTAGGCCGGTCGCGTAGAGCACCTCTAGCATGGCGCGATCGCGTAAGCCTCGCGCGGTATGCACAGGGGGCTGTTGTAATAAAGCCTCTACCTGCGCTTCGGACAAGGTTTTGGGCACGCGCAAGGGCTGACGCGCCGTGGTCAATTGTAAGCAGGGGTCAACCACCACTCGCTGATGACGCAAGGCCCACAGGTAGTAACGCCGCAAGGTCGCCAGGCGCCGGTTTGCGGTGCTTGGCTTAGTTTGCGCATGTTTAGCCGCAAACCAGGCCTCGATATCGCCGCCCGCAGCAGAGTCTAGCTCAAGACCACGCTGCGCTCTGAGCCACTCTTCAAAGCCAATTAAATCTAAACGATAGGCGGCAAGCGTATTAGCTGCCAGGCCATCTTCAAGCCAGACGGCATCAATGAATTCACCGACCGAGGCAGATTCTGTAGACGTCATGTCAACGGGCCAACAACACGCTAGTCAGAGCGGCACAGCTCGGGGCACAACGTAGGGCAGCCGACGCAAGCGCCTTCGTATCAACATGATCGTTCATCCACCAAGACCCCTTTTTATCGCAATCAGTGCAACGTCCAGCATCGACGACCTAAACTTTACAACGCGTCGCTCTTTCACTTTGTACAGCAAACCCTGAATGATGGACAATGGCGAGATTAAACACTTTAAACCGCCCAATGAATGTCGCACTGTTGGTCTTGCCCGATTTCTTGCTGATAGGCTTTGGCTGGCTGCTGCATCGCAAGTTCAGTTTCACACGCGAGTTTTTTGCAAGCCTCGAGAAACTCGTCTATTACGTGTTGTTTCCGGCTTTACTATTTCAAGCAATCGTCCGCATCCCGATTACAGTCAGTAGCGCAGCGGATCTGTTTTTTGCGACGGCAAGCGTGGCCGCAATCGGCGTCGTGCTATCGTGGTTGGCTTTGCCTTTTTTTCGGCCTACCGCGCTGGCCATGGCCTCGGGTGCCCAATGCGGCTATCGGTTCAACACCTACATCGCGTTAGCGTTAGCGCCAAGCTTAGCAGGTGCAGCCGGGCAAACAACCATGGCACTGATCGTTGGCTTTGCAGTACCACTCGTCAACCTAGCTGCGGTGTATGCCTTGGCACGTCAACAAGGCTCGGGTTTGTTCGGTGCGCTACTACGCAACCCTTTGCTCATGTCGACGGTGTTAGCGCTTGTGTGCAATTTCGCCGGCTTGCAGCTGCCACAACCTGTGGATACGCTCTTGGCTCGCCTAGGCAGCGCGTCGATTGCGCTTGGCATTCTATGTGTTGGCGCAAGTTTGACCTGGCAGCCCGGGCAAACACAGTTTTCGCTTATCGGCTGGATGCTGGCTATCAAGCTGCTGCTCTTACCTGCCTGTGCGTGGTTCATTGCAGATTGGCTAGGGCTTGATCCGCTGAAACGACAGATGGTTATTTTATTCGCTGCGATGCCACCTGCGACCGGCGCTTACGTCTTGGCAGTTCGCATGGGCGGCGATGGTCGTCTGGTGAGTTTAATGATTTCAATCGGCATTCCGCTTTCATCATTGACGATTCCACTTTGGCTTTTGCTCATCGCGTAGTAAACGACACTTACCTCGAACTATGACAACCCCACTCTCACAGTTGACCCTTGACTTACCAGACGAAGCTGCTACCGAGGCACTTGGTCAGGTCTTGGCTGTGGTTGCAGCAGAACTGAGCCCAAATGCCTCGGGCATCTTGACACCGGGCCCAAATGCCCAAGGCAGAATTCATCTGCAAGGCGAACTCGGAGCTGGCAAAACCGCCTTGGTTCGAGCATTTTTGCGGCACTGCAATATTTCTGGCCGAATTAAGAGCCCAAGTTATGCGCTACTTGAATCTTATGAAGTTTCTAACTTATACTTGTATCATCTTGATTTTTATAGATTTAGCGATCCTGCTGAATGGTTGGATGCGGGGTTTCGCGATCTCTTTAAAAACAAGGCACTGCTTTTGATCGAATGGCCCGAGCGGGCCGGCGACTTACTCAGCGCGCCAGACTTGTTAATTGAGTTGGCGTACGCGGGTGCAGGCCGCCAAGTCACGCTCGAGGCGTTCACTGATAAAGGGATTCGATGGCTCACCGCTTTGCCTCAGACCGCGACGATGTACCTTCGCCCGCTCGAGCGCTGAGCCGACGACGCCTCTTAGGCGCTGCGTCAACCCTTTTATTACTTCCAATCATTCCACGCGTTGCAATGGCCGCACGCCTGCTTGCGGTGCGGACTTGGCCAGCAGACGAATACACTCGCGTCACACTTGAACTCGATAGCGAACTTAAAGCCGAACACTTCACGTTAGACACTCCACACCGTATGGTGGTGGATATTCAAGGCATCGATATTTCACCTGGGCTCAACGAGTTAGTTCGCAAGGTGCGCACCGACGACCCGTACATCAGCAGTTTGCGTGTTGCACAAAATCGCCCAAATGTTGTCCGGATTGTGTTTGACCTTAAGCAAGCCATTGCCCCGCAGGTCTTCACACTTAAGCCTGCGGGTGACTACAAGTTCAGGTTGGTGCTCGATTTCTATCCAAAGGTCGCACAAGACCCCCTTGCAGCGCTACTGAAAAATAATCCACAAAAAATCGATGAAGATCCGCTTGCGCAAATTCTCGCTGACATCGGTCGTAACCCCAAGGGCACGGCGATGGCAAGCTTGCCCGTGCTGCCCAGCTCAATTGCCCCTCCCACCAGCGGTAGCAACATCACGCCCTACAAACAAGAACGCGGACGTCGAGTCGTAACGATTGCCTTAGATCCGGGACATGGCGGCGAAGACCCTGGCGCCATTGGCAAGGGTGGCACACGTGAAAAAGACGTCGTGCTGTCGATTGCACAGAGACTCAAAGCAAAAATTGATGCGACCCCCGGAATGCGTGCCTACCTGACGCGCGATGGTGATTATTTCGTACCGTTACATGTCCGCGTTGAAAAAGCCCGGCGCGTCAAAGCAGACCTGTTTGTCTCGATTCATGCTGACGCCTTTGTGCGACCCACGGCGGGAGGCAGTTCGGTCTATGTCTTATCGGATGGCGGCGCCTCAAGTACGGCGGCACGCTGGCTAGCAGATAAAGAAAACGCCGCAGACTTAATCGGCGGTATTAATTTAAATGTTCAAGACCCAAGATTAGCCAAAGTCTTGCTAGATTTATCGACAACCGCACAAATCAAAGATTCGACAACCGTTGCCAACACGATGCTCGGTGAACTCAAGAACGTTTACCGCTTGCACAAACCCCAGGTCGAACACGCTGGCTTTGCCGTCTTAAAAGCTCCAGACATACCTTCAATCTTGGTTGAGACAGCCTTTATCAGCAACCCCGACGAAGAGCGCATGCTGCGCAATGGCACCGATCAAGAGAAATTTGCCGTCGCCCTGCTTGGCGGTATCTCGCGTTACTTTTCTGCCAACCCTCATTTGGCCTCAATCGGGTAAGCCCTAAACGCCCGCAAGAGCTAGCGCACCACGCAAGCGCGCAAAGCTCTAAAATGCAGACTTCTTTCTCCTCGTGCCTGCCATGTCGACACATCGCCCGATCTGCCCCCTGCCCGATTTATTAATCAGCCAAATCGCGGCGGGCGAGGTGATTGAGCGTCCAGCTTCTGTACTCAAAGAGTTAGTCGAAAATGCAGTCGACTCAGGCGCACAGTCGATTGAAGTGCGCCTTGAGGCTGGCGGCATTCGCCGCATCGCTGTCATTGATGATGGCAGCGGCATCCGCGCCGAAGAACTCTCGCTGGCACTAACTCGCCACGCCACCAGCAAAATCACCTCTCTTGCCGAACTTGAATCGGTGGACTCGATGGGCTTTCGCGGCGAAGCCTTGGCATCCATTGCGGCGGTCTCGCAATTAACGATTACGTCGCGCACCCGCGAAGCCGCGCATGCCTTCAGCTTAGAGAGCGGTATGGCTGAACCCGTGGCAGCTGCGGGCGCCTTGGGCACTACGGTCGAAGTCAAATATTTATTTGATGCTGTGCCCGCACGGCGCAAATTTTTACGCGCCGAAGCCACTGAGTTTGGCCATTGCATCGACGCGATTGAGCGAGTGGCGTTGGCGTTTCCTGAGATTGGTTTTCGGGTGTTTCACAACGACCGTGCAGTACGGCAGTGGCTGCCCGCCTCTGCTCTGCAGCGTATCAGCGATGTGCTCGGCTCTGAATTCAACGAACACGGTATCGAGGTCAACGCGCAAGCTGGGCTCATTTCTATGATGGGAGTTACGACGCGCCCGACAGCGGCACGCGCACGTGCCGATCGACAATTTCTATTCGTCAATGGCCGTCACGTGCGCGATCGCACCGTGTCGCATGCCATTCGCAGCGCCTACGCCGATGTTTTGCATGGCGATCGCCAGCCTGCCTTTGTGTTGTTTTTGCAAATTGATCCGCTAGCGGTTGATGTCAACGTACATCCAGCCAAACACGAGGTTAGATTTCGTGACACAGGGGCGGTGCACCGCTTTGTCGCACAAACCATTACGCAGGCCTTAGCGGGCACTGCAGGCACCCATCAAGTTTCGCAAGGTGAACATAGTGCGGCACTCGGAGCGTTTGCAATGCCCTTAAACGGCGGCGCAATACCTGGCGGTACTCAGGCCTTTTCACCGCGCTGGAACCCGGGCGCGCAAGCAGCCTTCGCCCTGCGCGAACCCGCCTCGAATGGCCTTGAGCAACCCGGCGCCTGGAAAGCGCTTTATCAGCCGCTCGATGAGAACGGCAAGACTGACAGCAACTGGGTTGCAAACAATGAGACTTGGCCGTTAGGCCGCGCGCTAGCGCAAGTGCACGGCATTTATATCTTGTCACAAACGTCCTCTGGGCTGGCGCTGATTGACATGCATGCAGCACACGAACGCGTAGTCTACGAGCAACTCAAGACAGCGATCGACACGCAAAGCCTGCCGCAACAAACACTCTTGGTGCCAGTGGTATTTCGAGTCACTGAAAAAGAACTCGCGCTTGCCGAAGAATGTGCCGAGCAACTCAGCGCACTCGGGTTTGAACTGGCCGCCGCAGGCCCACAATCAATGACCTTGCGCTCAGTACCGGCAATGCTTGCCCGTGGCGATCTCGAGGCCTTGGCGCGCGGTGTACTGCGCGACATCGAACAGGTGGGCGCCAGTCGCTTACTGACTGAACAACGCAATACCTTACTGGCCACCATGGCGTGTCACGGCGCAGTGCGCGCCAATCGACAACTCACAATCCAAGAAATGAACGCACTCTTGCGCCAGATGGAGCAAACCGAACGCGCGGATCAATGCAATCACGGGCGCCCAACCTGGGTGCACTTTAGCGTGTCAGATCTCGACAAATTATTTTTGCG
>JBAWWV010000155.1:0-8669 GCA_037146575.1 Alcaligenaceae bacterium
GACTCATAATCCGTTGGTGCCGTGTTCGACTCACGGGGGGGGCACCAGTATTTTGGCGGCTCACAGCGATGTGGGCCGTTTTTTTATCGCCCCATAAGTCTCAGCACGCGCTTGTCGCTTTGTAGCGTGAGAAACGAGCGGACTCTTTTTTGAAAAGTACTCTACTAAAAAATCAATTAACGCTCTGACCTTGGGCGCAATATGCTTGCGCGTCGGGAAAATAGCATAAACGCCTAATTCAATGGATTTGTACTGAGACATGATTTCTATCAAATCGCCTGCACGTAGCGCCTCACCCACAATAAAGCTTGGTTGAAGAACAATGCCCTGATGAGCGAGCGCGGCCGCTAGGCACGTATCACCATTGTTGGTTTGCATAAAAGGTTTGATGCGCACGCTTTCTTTACCTTGAGGCCCCTGAAAACTCCACTCGTCTTTGCCAGCCCAGTAGCTGTAATTGATCACTTGATGGTCGATTAAGTTCGCAGGCTTTTTAGGAGTTCCATGTTCTTTTAAATATTTTGGTGACGCACACAAAATAATGCGTGTGTCAGTCAGTTTTTTGCTCACCAGTGTCGAGCTTGTCAGTGCGGCAATACGGATCGCAAGGTCATAACCCTCATCGACGACATCCACTAGACGATCAGACAGCTCAACATCCAAAGTGACTTTCGGATATTTTTGATGAAACTCCCCCCAGAGCGGCGCCAAGGTACGGATCCCAAAACTGAAGGGAGCATTAATTCGAATATGACCGCTGACATCTTCTGCATGAAAGGTGATTTCGTTCTCGGCACTTTCTATGGCCGCTAAGATCTCTTTGCAGCGTTCATAAAAGATCGCGCCCTCATCCGTTAACGACAGCTTGCGAGTGGTGCGATGAAGTAAGCGAACACCTAGTCTCGTTTCGAGATCAAACAGATGCCTTGAGACCGCTGCCTTAGACGTGTTGAGGCGCTCTGCTGCTTTAACAAAGCTGCCAGCATCCACAACTGCGGTAAAGGTGGTGATTTCTTGAAATTTGTTCATTGTTTCTAAATATGAAACAGTTAATCCAATAAATACTAGTTTATCTGCTAAATATGAAACAGTATAGTTTGTGTCAGGACAGAACGCTTTCCGTTCACTTCACAAGCATGGAGCATTAAATGAAACATACTTATCAAAACACCTTAAATCTGTTGGGCAGATTATTAATCGTCGCCTTGTTTTTGCCCGCGGGGATTGCAAAGCTCGGCGGCTTTGCAGGTACTGTTGGCTACATTGGCTCAGTCGGTTTGCCCGCACCCACTGTAGCGGCCGCTTTGGCTGTCGTGATTGAGGTTGCCGGCGCGTTGGCTTTGCTCGTCGGTTATCAGACTCGCCTAGCGGCGTTAGTGCTCGCTGTGTTTACCCTCTTTGCAAGCATATTTTTTCATGCTTATTGGGCAACGCCCGCCGACCAAGCTTTTGTTGTGCAGTTGCTGTTCTTCAAAAATATTGCCTTGATTGGTGGTTTGCTGGTCTTGGCTGCCTCAGGCCCAGGTAAGTTCAGCATTGATGGTTTGAAAACGAAACAACAAGCTTAAGTTCTGTGTAGAAACAAGATGGGCATAGACTGAAAATGAAAATGAAAATCAAAGTAAACAAGTTGATCAAGGAAAATCTTACCGGCCACAAGGTTGACATCGCACCGGTCACATAGTTAACACTTTGAAGTTCATCCGTACAACGTTATCATTGCGCCAGTGAAAGAACTTCTTTATTGGTGAATTTTGAATGGCTAAACAATTGAAGACTCAAGATGACGGCGCTGAATCAGAGCGACGGGTCTACTCAGCACCGGCTTTGGAGAAAGGCCTCGACATCCTTGAAATGCTTTGCAAAAGTGATCGTGCGTTAAGTCAGAAGGAGATTGCCAAAACTCTTGGCAGAAGCGTAAGTGAAATTTACCGAATGGTCACTTGCTTGGTCGACCGTAACTTTGTCTCTCAAGTTGACGAGAGCTCTTACGCCATCACCACCAAGCTCTTTGAATTAGCGCACATTAATCCGCCTACACACCGCTTGTTAGCTGAAGCCATGCCAGTCATGCAGCGCTTGGCCAAAGACTTGGATCAGTCTTGCCACCTCACTGTTTATTCGCAAGGTAAGCAATTGGTATTGGCAAAGGTTGATGCGCCAAGTGGTATGGGTTTTAGTGTCAGAACTGGATCTGAGTTAGAAGTTCTCATCTCGGCGTCTGGTCGTGTGTTGTTGGCATTTCAAACCCCTGAAACCACCAAACTGTGGCTTGAAGAATCTGTACAAAGACGCCCCGAGCACCCTGATCCGCAGATCAACACTATTTTGGAGACCATTCGAAAAGTTGGTTTTGAATCCATCCCAAGTGTACAAGTGCGTGGCTTGTATGCTGTTAGCTTTCCTATTTTAGATACACAGGGCCGGGCGCTTGCTGCATTGACTGTGCCTTATGCAGAACGCATTGATCAGCATCAACGTAAATCAATTCCTGAGGTAACGGCAGCGCTGAGCTTAGCAGCACGCGCTGTTTCTTCTAAAGTTGGCGGTACTGTTAAAGGCACACCCTTTGTTTAAAAAAGGGTGGCTATGTGAACAGTTAGACTCTCGTTGCCACTGCCGAGCCCTTTGCAAAGAGGGCGCTCACTTCTTCTGCTGAGAATCCCATTTCTTCCAGTAGCTTTTGGGTCTCCCATCCTTTAGGTTGCGATGTTTCTCGAAGGTTGAGATATGCATCGTTCACCTTGATGGACGACCGAATTGCGGCTGTCTTACCCTCTGTGGGGTGCTCTTCATATTGAATTAATCCGACTGCTTTAAGGTGTGTGTCGTTTGGCAGCGTTTGAAGCGTATGGCATGCTTGCGCGGCAATGTCGGCTGCTTGTAATAAATCAAGCCACTCTTGCGATGATTTATTCGTCAGGGGTGCACCACGAATGGCAAACCACTCTTTCACGTTGGTCGCGCGGGAAGCCACTGAATTAAAGCGCTCATCATTGAGTAAGTCGGTTCGTCCCGTCACTGTTAAAAATGCACGAACTTGCGGGTCTGTGTTAACCGTAAATGAAATCCAACCATCGCCTGTTTGAACGGGTTTGTTGTGTGGGCTCAATAAGCGTAGATCGCCGGCGGGTCCGACAGGCGGATCAAAACTTTGTTGAGCCAAGTGTTCTTGTAAGACAAAAGTGGCCATGGTTTCAAACATGGGTACCTCAATGCTGCAGCCTTTTCCGCTGACATTTCGCTCTGCGATAGCAGCCAAAATGGCACCCGCTGAAATCTCACCAGCAACGTGATCGCAGATCAACATGGGTACATAGTTGGGTTGGCCATCACGTTGTAAAAACAAGCCCGCCATGCCTGTTACACCTTGAACGACGCTATCGTAAGTCGGCATACCTCCATATGGTCCGTCTGTGCCGTAGCCAGTGATCAAGCAGTAAATTTTGTTGGGGTATTTGCTTCGAACAGTTTCTGAATCAATGCCCAATTTCTTCAACGCTTTTGGTCGCATGTTAGCCACAATGACATCGGCTGATTCAATCAAACGATTCATGACCTCCATGGCGCCTTCTTTTTTGAGGTCGAGGCAGATGTTCCGCTTACCTCTGTTTAGATGAAGATAAGTCCCCGAGTGTTGGCCCGTTGGAGATTGGCCACCTAGCCCCCTCATGAGGTCGCCTTCGGGATTTTCGACTTTGATGATTTCTGCGCCGTACTGCCCTAACCGCCAAGTGCAAACAGGACCCACAACAACGCTGGTGAGGTCTAAGACGCGAATTCCAGTCAATGCTTTAAATGTCATGAGTTTCTACTTCCCTGTCTGCACTCAGAATTGATCGGTTGTTGAAGGCGTGCAAATGCCACTTCTAATCTACTTGCCACTCTTCTGACGGAAGCAATGTTGCAGATTTCTGTGCAAATGCTGCTGGTCGAGGATTCTAGTCGTAAGTTTGATTATTTTAGAATTAATTCCATCAATGAATCAGATAATTCATACGATATAAAAAATGATCAAATTATCATACATTTTTGCAAAATATATTAGGGATAATACCTAATAAATATCATTAGTAAATTATTTACTTCATATATAAATTGGTTTATCTTATCTCAAGAGCTGAGAAATGGCTCCCAGAACACTTAAGCAGACAGCCCCTTGAGGGATCTTTTTGCAGGTGAAGAACCAACCTAACTGGAAGAAAGCGCTATGGAATTCAAGTTTCACCACATGAACATTTGTACCGACAACTTGCCAAGATTGACCAAGTTTTATCAAACCCTGTTTCAACTCGGAACGATTACAGACAACGAGCACACCGTGATCAGCCGTCAGCGTGCTGACCGTGCTTACACGGGCAAGGTAGATTTTTTGACTGATGGTGACATTGAGTTCCATTGGTCCGAACGCGATTTGGAAACAGGTTTCAAGATGAAGCAGTTTGTGAACCCGATGGGTCACGGCCACTTCTGCTTCCGCACAGACAACATTCAAGAGTTCATGCGCAAGTGCGATGCCTTGGGTATTCGCTATTCAGACTACGGGTGCTGGGCTATCCCAGGTTGGCATCAAGTGTTCTTGCATGACCCAGATGGTCATTGCATCGAAGTTCATCAACCCAATGTTTTTTAAAACCGATTCAATTTAACCCCGGAGACAAAAATGCGACCTTCAGATCTATCAACAATGAGCAACGCCATCAAGCGCCGAAACGTATTAAAAGGTTTGGCTGGCGTTGCTGTAACAGCAATGGCACCCGGCTTTGCCTTTGCCCAGAATGCTGGCAAATTCAACATGAAAATCGCCATTACCTTGCCAGAGAGTCATCCAACCCCGATTGCTTTAAAGGCTGCTTGCGCAGAAATCCAAAAAGAGACGAATGGACGTTTGAATATCGACGTCTACACAAGCGGACAATTGGGCAGCGATACCGATACGCTTTCACAGGTTCGATCGGGCGCGATTGATTTCGTTTGCACTGCCGGTTCTATCTATGGCAACTTGGTACCAGCTGCCTCAATCAATTGCATCGCCTTTGCCTTCACGGATTACGCAACGGTTTGGAATGCCATGGATGGTGACTTGGGCGCCTACATGCGTGCTTCGTTTGACAAGTTTAATTTGGTTCAGGTTGGCAAAGTGTTTGATCATGGATTTCGCCAAATTACGCATTCAACAAAACCCATTATTACGCCAAAAGATTTAGTGGGAATGAAGATTCGTGTACCTGCAACACCGTTGTGGACGTCTATGTTTAAAGGATTGGATGCTTCACCAGCATCCGTACCAATTGGCGAGCTTTACACCGCATTGCAAACCAAAGTGGTTGATGGCCAAGAAAATGCGTTACCTACCATCGATGCAGTCAAATTGTATGAAGTTCAAAAGTTTTGCTCATACACATCTCATATGTGGGAGTACTTTGCGTTGGTAGGAAACAAGCGCGTTTGGAATGCATTGCCAGAAGATTTGCGTGCCATTGCTACAAAAATCTTTGAAGCGAATGCCATTAAACAAAGAGCGGCTCACAACACGCTTAATTCAACACTTGAAGCAAAGTTAAAAACCCAAGGTTTGCAATTTAATCAAGTGGATACAAAGCCTTTCCGTGACTTGTTGCAAAAGTCTGGCTACTACGTTGACTGGCAAAAAAAGTTTGGTTCAGAGCCTTGGGCTTTACTTGAAAAGTACAGCGGCAAGTTAGCGTAAGGCCCTTTCGTCTCTGGCACATGAGACGTGATTGAAAGAAGCAGATCGAAGGTCAATAACTTCGATCTGCTTTTGTGCCAATCAAAAATTCCAAACCCGATTTAGGATTGCTATGTCAACCCATGACAGCGTCGCATCAGAAATAAACACGACAGACAACTTGAAAAATATCACTCAATTTGATCGAGTTTTAGCCCGTTGGATGGTGCCACTAGAAGCTGTGTGTGCAACGTTGATGGTTGCAATCATCCTCTTGTTATTAGGTGGCGTAATAGCCAGATACGTATTTTCAAGACCTGTAGGTTGGATTGATGAAGCAGTTTCCCTTTCGTTTATATGGCTGGCAATGCTCGGTGCTGTGATAGCAATGCATCGAAATGAGCATCTCAGACTTACGATGTTCATTGATAAATTAAAGGGGTCGACCAGAGAATTAGTTCATGCATTTGCGTTGGTCGCCATCAGTACATTTTTAATATTTCTAATTGGCCCTGCTATTGAGCATGTAGAAAGTGAATGGATTGTCAATTCACCTGCTCTTGAAATTCCTAGTGGCGTCAGAGTCTCGGCAATTGCAGCCGGACTGATCTTAATGCTGATGGTTATAGCAGCTTACGCTCTTAAGACTGTATCAAAAAAATCGTTGGCTTTCGCTGCCTTGGGTGTGGGATTATTTATTGCAGTTTGTTCCAGTTTTTCAGCTAATTTTGCTGGCCTAGGACTTGTCAATATTGGCATTTTTCTGTGTGGGTTTGTTGCGCTATGCCTGGTTGCTGGCGTACCCATTGCCTTCTGCTTCGGTATTGGCGTGATGTCGTACCTCGCATTCACAGGGAATGTACCTCTTGTGGTCATTGTGGGTCGAATTGATGAGGGGATGGGTAACATCGTTCTGGTATCCGTCCCGATTTTTGTCTTGCTTGGCTGCATTTTGGATGCTACGGGCATGGGCAAAGCAATCGTTGATCTGCTGTCCTCACTCATTGGACATGTGAAGGCAGGGATGTCTTATGTGTTGTTAGCCTCGCTTTTTATTGTGTCTGGAATTTCAGGCTCCAAAGTGTCTGACATGGCGACGGTTGCGCCAGCGTTGTTTCCTGAAATGAAAAGACGCGGTAATAAACAATCCGAAATGGTTGCGTTGTTGGCAACTGGTGCAGCGATGGCAGATACTGTACCGCCCAGTATTGTGCTCATCGTGCTGGGGTCGGTTGCCGGTGTGTCGATTGCAGGTTTGTTTGAGAGTGGTTTTTTCGTCGCCATGGTGTTGCTGTTGGCCTTGCTTGTTTTGGCCAGATGGAAAGCGCGAAATGAAGTCACCGAAAACAACAAACGGCCTGCTCTCAAAGTCATTGGTAAGTTGACCTTGATTGCTGCACCAGCACTGGTATTGCCATTTCTGATTCGCAGCGCGGTGGGCGGAGGGGTTGCAACTGCTACCGAGGTTTCGACAATCGCTGTCCTCTATGCCTTGATGATTGGTCAAATTCTGTATGGCGGTATTGGCTGGAAAAGAACGTATGCCATGCTCGTTGAAACAGCAGCTCTGAGCGGTGCAATATTACTCATTCTTGGAACGGCTTCTGCAATGGCGTGGGCCATTACGCAAAGTGGAGTTGTGCAGCAGCTCTCTTTGTTTCTAACCACCTTACCAGGTGGTTGGATGGCATTTATGGCAGTTACCGTTCTGGTGTTTTTAGTCTTGGGCTGTCTGTTGGAAGGGTTGCCGGCGGTCTTACTCTTGGCACCCATTATGTTTCCAATTGCAAAAAAATTAGGCATCAATGACATTCATTACTCAATGGTCATTGTATGTGCCATGAACGTGGGCTTGATGATGCCCCCTATAGGTGTTGGTTTCTATATTGCTTGCCGTATTGGTGACGCAAAACCCGATGAAGTCATTGTTGCAATTTGGCCCTACATCGCCGCTCTTGTCGTGGGCGTTGTTGTCATTGCTGCATTTCCTGCATTGTCAACGTTTATGCTTTAACAATCACAACTGCGCTTACGTTCAAAGCTGAGTTTCAAATGAAATGCTCGGCTAAGACGAATCACTACATTAGAGGAATCATGCTGTTAAAAGATCAAGTTTGTATCGTTGCTGGGGCTGCTTCTTTACGCAGCATTGGGTATGCCACTGCAGAGCTATTTGTTGAACACGGCGCCAAGGTTGTTGTCACTGACGTTTCAATGAACGAAGATGTTTTGGCTACTATAAAAAAACAAATTGAAACGCGTTTGAACAAGTCTATCAATCTGCATGGCTTTCAATGTGATATCAGTCGCAAAGCAGAATGTGATGATCTGATTTCAAAAGTGATAGCACTTCATGGGTCGATAGATTGCCTTGTTAACTCCGCTGGCATTGTTCGTTCTGGTCCCATCTTAGAGATTCAAGAGGCTGAGATGGCCTTGATGTTTGACATCAACCTAAAGGGCGCATTCTTCTTATGTCAAAGTGTGCTCGAAGTTTTTGTTAAACAAAGACATGGCAATATTGTTAACGTATCTTCGCTTGCAGCTCAGCGTGGAGGTGGCTTAGTGGGTGGGGCGCATTACGCGGCCTCTAAAGGCGGAATGCTAAGTTTGACAAAGAGTATTGCGCGTGAATTTGGTCACTTAGGCATCAGGGCTAACTCAATATGCCCTGCAATGATTGACACACCTATGGTTGACGGCCTAACGCCTGAGCGACTTCAGTCGATCACCGACGCGATTCCGTTAAAGCGCATGGGTACAACCAAAGAAATGGCTGGAACTTGTTTGTTTCTTGCTTCAGAACTTTCTGGCTTTGTGACGGGCGCTACGATTGATGTCAATGGTGGAACGCACATTCATTAATTGTTGTCCTTGCATGTTTGCTTTCACAATGCTGAAGATTGCTTGTAACCTATTCATTTGTAATAGATTTTATTCATAGAAAGTGCTCATAATCTATTGGTGCCGTGTTCGACTC
>JBAWWV010000156.1:0-8660 GCA_037146575.1 Alcaligenaceae bacterium
GTATGGGGCAGCCGCGACGCACGGCCAGTGGTGATGACACCTTCTGTCATACGGGCTTTTGCAAGTTCGGTGACTAATTTGATCCGCTGCGCTTCGCCACCTGAGAGGGTGGGAGAGGGCTGGCCAAGCGTGATGTAACCTAAGCCTACATCTTGCATCAGTTGCAGTGGATGTCGAATTTTTGGATGCGCAGCGAAGTAGCCAATCGCATCATCGACCTCGAGTGAGAGCACCGCACCAGCATGCTTTTCGCGCATGCGTACGCCTAAGGTGTCGGTATTAAAACGCGCACCGCCGCATGCATCGCAGGGGACTTTAATGTCTGGCAAAAAACTCATCTCAAGCGTGCGCATCCCTTGACCTTCGCACAACGGGCAGCGACCATCGCCAGTATTAAACGAAAATCTTCCAGCGCCCCAACCGCGGATTCGCGCCTCTTGGGTGTCGGCAAATTGCTTGCGTACATCATCCCAAAAACCGATATAGGTCGCGGGGCATGAGCGTGGTGTTTTGCCGATGGGGGTTT
This sequence comes from Alcaligenaceae bacterium, assembly GCA_037146575.1. Taxonomy (GTDB): domain Bacteria; phylum Pseudomonadota; class Gammaproteobacteria; order Burkholderiales; family Burkholderiaceae_B; genus Zwartia. The sequence continues at coordinate 527 of JBAWWV010000156.1, forward strand.
GGTCGACCTCAAGGACGCGGTCGATGACTGTCCAGCCTTCGATGCTTTCACAGCCATGCCATTGAGGATCTGCACGTAGTGAAACCGCAGCCCCCAGATTGTCTAGTAACACTTCACGGGCCAATGTCGATTTGCCTGAACCTGATACACCTGTGACGACACTGAGGCGTCCGATTGGAAAGTGCGCCGTCAGGTGACGTAAGTTATGAAGCTTTGCGCCCTTGACGCTAATCATGGGCGTATCTTTTGCGATCGGCCTGCGGGGCTGCAGGGGGTGTGCCAAGGGGTGCTTTAAATAGTGTCCGGTTGTGGATTCTGGCGCATCCATCAAGTCTTGCAAACTGCCTTGCGCCACCACGCGCCCGCCGCGAATACCTGCGCCGGGACCGATGTCAATGATATGTTCGGCACGGCGAATGGTGTCATCGTCATGCTCAACCACGACCAAGGTGTTGCCGTTTTTTTCAAGGCGCGACAACGCACCCAGTAAGATTCGATTGTCGCGCGGATGCAGCCCGATGGTGGGTTCGTCAAGCACGTAGCAAACGCCTTGCATGTTTGAACCTAACTGAGCGGCCAGACGTATGCGCTGTGCTTCGCCACCGGAAAGTGTTGGCGCGGCACGATCTAAGGTAAGATAGCCTAACCCCACTTCTTGCATAAATTGCAGACGACCACGAATTTCAGACAAGATGTCTCGTGCAATCTCTGCGTCACGACCACGCAAGACCAAGGCGGTAAAGAACGTGTGGGCATCTGACACCGCCAAGCCGGCAAGCTCGGCAATCGATTTGTCGCGCCACAACACCGCTCGCGAAGTGGGATTCAAGCGCGCACCATGACAACTCGTGCAGGTGCTTGTTTCGCCTTCGTACCAAGCGTTCCAGGCAGTTTCTTCACCGGTTTGCTCTTCGTCAAAGCCCTGCAGCTTTAAGCCCGTGCCAAAACAGCCGTGACACCACCCATGCTTCGAATTGTACGAAAACATGCGCGGGTCAGGTTCTGGAAAACTTGTGCCACAGCTTGGACATGCACGTTTGACCGAAAAATGCGTTTGGTCGAGTTTGGCTGACATGTCAGCATGCAGTCTGTCGAGCGAACACACGACGCTCATGACGCCTTGACCGTGCTCAAGCGCGCTGCGAACGCCTTCACGCAGTTGCGCTTCGTTGTCGGTGCCGATCACTAGGTCAGCCACCGGCAGCTCAATAGTGTGTTCTTTAAAGCGATCTAAACGCGGCCACTTTGCCGTGCCAATAAATTCGTCATCGACCCGTAGATGGGTGAAGCCCTTGCCGGCTGCCCATTTTGCAAGGTCCGTATAAAAACCTTTGCGCGGAGTGACTAGCGGCGCTAGTAGGCCGATGCGCTGCCCCTTGTGGTCGCGCATGATCCGAGCGACGATCTGATCGGCACTTTGTGGTTCGACGCTGACCTGACATTGCGGGCACATTTGAGTGCCCAGCTTCATGTACAACAGACGCAAGAAATGATGAATTTCTGTCATCGTGGCAACGGTCGATTTTCGACCGCCACGGCTGGTGCGTTGTTCGATCGCTACCGTCGGTGGAATACCAAAAATAGCATCGACATCAGGTTTGCCTGCAGGCTGCACAATCGCGCGGGCATAGGCGTTGAGTGATTCAAGGTAACGGCGTTGCCCTTCGTTAAACAAGATATCGAACGCGAGCGTTGATTTACCTGAACCCGACACGCCCGTAATCACGGTGAATTTATCGTGCGGGATGCTGACGCTTATATTTTTAAGGTTGTGCTCGCGCGCATGCAAGATATCAATGCTGGTGGCAGCGCGACGTTTTTCTTTCAATACAGTTTGTAGCGAACGGCCTGGTGAGTGACTCGCTGAGCCAGTCGGTTCGCGCAACACGCGGGCTGCTTGTCGAGGATCGTCGGTTGCAGGAACGTCGAGCATCGACGCACCAATCGCATCAGGCGTCATGGCAACGGCGTACTCGCGTAACGCCGCACCAGTGTGCGAAGTTGGATGTGCCATGACCGTTTCAGGGCTGCCCGAAACAATCAGTTCACCGCCAGCGTCGCCACCTTCTGGTCCTAAGTCAATCACCCAATCTGCTGCACGAATCACATCAAGATTGTGTTCAATGATTAACAGGGTGTGTCCCGCGCTTAACAACTTTCTGAAGGCGCGCATCAAACGTGCCACATCGTCAAAGTGCAAACCGGTGGTCGGCTCATCAAATAAAAACAGACTGCCTTTTTTTGCAAGCTTGGCTGTTGAGATGCCACTGCGAGCAGCCTCGGCTAAGTGCCCTGCGAGCTTTAAGCGTTGCGCTTCGCCGCCCGAGAGCGTGGGCACAGGCTGGCCGAGTTTGACGTATTCAAGCCCCACGTCTTCAAGTGGCGCCAAGCCAAGCTGCACATCGCGCAGACCTTTAAAAAATTCAAGTGCCTCAGAGACAGTCATGTCGAGCACCACATCGATCGAAGCGCGGCGACCGAGATGTTCGATTTCAACTTCGCGCACTTCAGGTCGAAAACGTTTGCCATCGCAGTCTGGGCAGCGAATATAGATGTCTGATAAAAACTGCATCTCGACATGTTCAAAGCCTGTGCCGCCACAGGTCGGGCAGCGCCCGTCGCCACTGTTAAAGCTAAAGGTGCCAGCGGTGTAGCCCCGTTCGCGTGCAACGGGTGCTTGAGAAAATAGTTTACGAATTGGGTCAAATGCTCCAACGTAGCTGGCTGGATTTGAGCGAGCGGTTTTACCAATCTGTGCTTGATCGACCATGACGACTTCGGCAAGTTGCTCGGCACCAAGAATGCGATCAAACGCGCCAGGCGACTCGGTGGGTTTACCCATAATTTTGAGTAATCCAGGGTAGAGCACATCTTGGATCAAGGTCGACTTACCTGAGCCTGAAACGCCCGTGACGCATACCAAACGACCTAGCGGGATTTCGATGGAAACGTTTTTGAGATTATTTGCAGTCACGCCTTCAAGTAGCAGGCGAGGGGTGTTGGGCGCAACCGGTAAAGGCCGGGGAGCCTCGACCTTCATGCGGCCGCCCATGTACTGGCCGGTTAAGGTTGTGGCTTCGCGCAGTTCGAGTGGGGTGCCGTCAAACACGATCTGACCGCCGCGCTCGCCGGGGCCTGGGCCCACGTCAATGACTCGATCGGCGGCAATCATGACTTGCGGATCATGTTCGACCACGACTAAGGTGTTACCTGCATCACGCAAGCGATGCATCACTTCAACCACGCGGTGAATGTCGCGCGGGTGCAGGCCAATTGAGGGCTCATCCAAGACAAAGAGCGTGTTGACGAGCGACGTGCCCAGGGCCGTGGTCAGGTTGATACGTTGCACTTCACCGCCCGAGAGCGTACGACTTTGTCGATCGAGCGTCAGGTATCCCAAGCCAACGTCACAAAGAAACTTCAGACGTGCACGCACTTCAGTCAGCACCAGATCCATCGCGGCGTCTAGTCCGCCGTCAAACTTCAGCGTATCGGCGAACGCCCGCAATTGAATGATCGGCGTCAGCATTAAATCTTGAATCGATTGATGCTCGATTTTCCAGAGCAACGCATCGCGCTTTAAGCGAGCCCCGTGGCAGGTTGGGCAGGGGGTATAGCTGCGGTATTTTGAAAGCAATACACGCACGTGCATCTTGTAGGACTTGGTCTCAAGCCAGTTAAAGAATTTTTGTACACCGTACCATTGGGTTTTCCAGGCGCCGCTACCGCCTTTCCAAAGTGGGTCGCCGTCTAGCACCCAGTCTTTATGTTCTTGCGGCAAATGGCGCCACGGCGTATTGACCGAGACGTTGGCACGCTTGGCGTACTTGAGCATCTCTTCGTGACACTCTTTGTAGCTTGGCGTTTGCCAGGGCTTAACCGCACCCTGCTCGAGCGTTTTGTTCTCGTCGGGGATCACTAAGCCAAAATCGATCCCGATGACGCGACCAAAACCGCGACAGGCCTCGCAGGCGCCAAGAGGTGAGTTAAAGGAAAACGTGCTTGGTAAAGGGTCGCTATAACTGATATTGCAGTCAGCGCAGTGCAGTTTGTCGCTGAATTTCCAGACGTCTGTGTCAGCGCCGTCTGGATCAAGCGCATGCACGGCGATTAAGCCATTACCCATCTTTAACGCAATATCAACGGCCTCCATAACCCGTGAGGCTTCGGCCCCCTCAAAGCGAAACCGGTCTTGCACCACGCGCAGTGTGCGTAATTGAGGCGAGAGCATGGCCGATTTTTTTGTAGCCTTTTTTGCAGGCTTGGCTGAAGGTGTGGCGGCGACTGCGTTGGGCTGCGTCGGGTTCTCATCGGCGTGGATCCGGGTGTAGCCTTGCTGATCCAAAAATCCTCGCACTTCGTCTTCGGTAAAGTTAACGGGCACCTGTACCGGAAACGTCACGACTAAGCGAGGATTGCCGGCCTTGGCTGATCGCTCGGCCACCGCCGAAAAAATCGAGGCGGTACTGTCGCGGCAGACCGCCTGCCCGCAGCCGCGACAGACCAGTTGCGCGCCGCGCGCAAAGAGCAGTTTCAAGTGGTCATTGAGCTCGGTCATGGTGCCCACGGTGCTGCGTGAGCTGCGCACTGGGTTGGTCTGATCGATCGCAATGGCTGGCAAGATGCCTTCGATGCGATCGACAACCGGCTTATCCATGCGATCTAAAAACTGTCGCGCGTAAGGCGAGAAGGTTTCGACATAGCGCCGTTGCCCTTCTGCATAGAGCGTGTCAAACGCAAGCGAGCTTTTGCCCGAGCCGCTGACACCCGTGATTACGGTCAAGTCGCCAGTGTTCAGGGTAAGGTCAAGGTTCTTGAGGTTGTTCTGGCGCGCGCCAGTAATGCGAATAGTTGGGTTCATGGTTCGATTTTAAGGCGGGTGCTAACGTTATTGCTGTCTAACTGAGCAATACCCCTAAAGCCGGTCAAAATCCTGCTGTGACTGCTTTTAGAGTACTATTACAGGTTCCTTACCGGAGAATTGCTATGGCTTCAGAAACAAAACGTACGCGCCGCAACACGCTTGAGCGCCGTTGCTTAGGCAAGGCCTTCAAGCGCCTGTTTGTTAACGCCCCTAAAGGCGTGTTCAAAATGCTTGAAAAAGTCAAAAAAGCCTAAGTCTTATATAGTTTTTTTTGCGAAACCAGAAGTCCAGTCATGAAAATGACTGGGCTTTTATTTTTGGTGCGCCCAATCTGACGGGTCATCAGATGACTCACTTAAGTCGACAAGGGTTATCCCTAGGTGTCTGATCGGCAGTTTGCACCCGCGCCGCGAGTGATAATCAATCCATCAATAAAACAAACGGAGATGCAAGCATGAGTAGCTCAACAAGATGGGTAAAGCGTCCAGAAGGCTCAACCTGGGGCGATTTCGGGCCCGATGATCAACGTGGTCGTATTAATTTATTGACCCCTGAAAAAATCAAACAAGGTGTGGCTGAGGTCGAGCACGGGATCCCTTTTTGCTTGAGCCTGCCGCTTGATTTGCCCGGCGGCAATTTACTGAATCCCCGCCGTTTTCCGCCCGTCATTCGTCCGACCTTGCGCGATGGGCGTCCAAACATGAACTATCGCCTGTTTACCGACAACGACCAGCACACCGATGTCATCAGCGACGATCTGGTCGTGATGCATCTGCAGTACTCAACACAATGGGATAGCTTGGCACACGTTGGTTCGCTATTTGATGCGAATAACGACGGTATCCCTGAAGCTGTCTACTACAACGGCTATCGCGCCGGAAAAGATATTCAAGGCCCAACCGACGGAAAAGATGCGGGCGTGCCCCAACCCGGTGATCAGCGCAGCACCTCGAACGCGATTGCCCTGGGCATACAAAATATGGCCGAGTCTTGCGTACAAGGCCGTGGCGTCATGATTGATTTTCATGCGCACTTTGGTAACAAGCGTGAAAACATCAGCTACGACACCTTGATGCGCATCATGGAGCAAGACAAAGTCGTTGTTGAAAAAGGCGACATGGTTTGCTTGCATACGGGCTTTGCGCAGATGTTGATGGATATGAACGGTAAGCCCGATCTCCAGTTGTTAAATAATAGTTGCGCAGCGTTAGATGGTCGCGATAAAAAACTGTTGAACTGGATTACAGACAGCCAGTTAGTGGTGTTGATGGCTGATAACTATGCGGTTGAAGCGCATCCGGCCACTAGTCACATTGGTTGCTGTGCGACCTTACCGATTCATGAACACTGCTTGTTTAAGTTAGGCGTTCATCTGGGCGAAATGTTTTATCTAACCCCGCTGGCGCAGTGGTTGCGCAAGAACGGCCGTAACCGCTTCTTGCTGACTGCACCACCGCTGCGCTTGCCCGGCGCTGTGGGCTCACCTTCGACCGCGGTGGCGACCGTTTAATGAAAGACGTCATCCGAATTGGTTCAGGTGCAGCGTGGTGGGGCGACCGAGTTGAACCTGCTGCGCTGAATGCCGAAAAAGGTCAGCTCGATTATTTGTGCTTTGAAACCATGGCGGAGGCAACCGTGTCGGCCGCACAAGTGCGCGCGCGGCGTGATCCAACGTTTCCGGGCTATGACACTTATCTGGATGATCGGATGAAGGCGGTGCTGCCTGCTTGTATGAAAAACGGCACCAAGATCATTACCAATCAAGGCTGGATTAATCCAGATGCCGCAGCGAAACGCATTGTGTATTGGCTGAATGAGTTTGGCTTCAAAGGTGTCAAGGTTGCCTCAGTGAATGGGAGCGTGATTACCGAGCATGTGCTTGAGTTGACAGATGTGATTTTAGAAAATGGTCAACCGACTTCAAGCTTGAAGTCGAATTTAATTTCGGCTGAAGTCTATCAAGGCGCTGAGCCCATTGTTGAGGCCCTAAAGGCGGGCGCACAAATTGTGATTACGGGTCGTGTCGCTGACCCTTCAATCTTTATGGCACCGATGATGTATGAGTTTGGTTGGGATCCGCTTGATCACGTCAAACTCGGGCAGGGCAATGGTATCGGTCACCTACTAGAATGCGGCGCGCAAGCGACGGGCGGGTACTTTTCAGACCCAGGGTTTAAAGATGTACCCGAGCCTTGGAACTTCGGTTTTCCAATTGCTGAAGTCAGTCGCGATGGTAGTGCTGTGATCACTAAAGTCGCTGGCACGGGCGGTGCGATCACACTCGAAACGATTAAAGAACAAATGTTGTACGAAGTTCATGATCCAGCAAATTATCTGACCCCCGATGTTGTGGTTGATTTCACCACCGTGCACATCGAGCAGGTTGGTGCAGATCGGGTCCGCGTCAGCAAGATCGGTGGCAAGCCGCGCACACCGACCTTGAAAGTCTCGATTGGATGCACCGAAGGTTTCATTGGCGAAGATATGTTTTTTTATGCGGGTCCCGGCGCTTTGCGGCGTGCCGAGTTAGCCAAGAAAATTCTTGAAGAGCGCTTCAAAATTGTAAAGTTGCAGGCCGAAGAGATTCGAATTGATTACTTGGGTTTGAATGCGATTCACGGTGCGGCAACACCAGCTGATGCCCCCGAGCCGTATGAAGTGGCCGTACGTGTGGCCGCTCGCACCAAGACTCGTGAAGAGGCGGCTAAGGTTGGTCGTGAGATCGACGGCATGGCCGTGTCGGGCATCGCGCATACTGGTAAGCGGGTGCCCCATCAGGATCGCACCCGTGAAGTGATCGGCGTGTGGTCGTCACTGGTGGCGCGCGAAAAGGTGTTCGCCTTTGTCAATTATTTTGTGAGCTAAGCCATGAAGGTAAAACTACAACATGTGGCGCATGCACGCTCTGGCGACAAGGGGGACACCTCAAATATCGCCGTCTACGCGTATGTGCCTGCGTTTTATCCCTTGCTCAAAGAGCAACTGACTGCCGACAAGCTCAAAGCCTTTTACAAAGGTGCGATTAAAGGCACCGTGACACGTTACGAAGTTGAGAACTTACACGCGATGAATTTTGTTGCGCAAGGTGCGTTAGGCGGAGGCGTTTCTCGGAGCCTGTGCTTAGACAATTATGGCAAGGCGCTGTCGGCCGCGATTCTTGGTTTTGAAATTGAGGTGCCCGAGGCGTTGCGCTCGGCGCTGCGCGGCCAGCACTTATTACAAGCCACTTAGTTTATCCGTGACCGAATCTACCCATTACTGAATCTATCC
>JBAWWV010000157.1:0-8601 GCA_037146575.1 Alcaligenaceae bacterium
TCATGGCACAAACGGTATCTAGCGACCGGGCAAGCTCCAGCGCCCCAGTGAGCGGCACTCGAAACTGAGAACTTTTGAAACCGACGATTCCGCACAACGCGGCGGGCACACGAATCGAGCCACCGGTATCCGAACCCAAGCCGGCAACGGCCAAACCTAACGCCACCGACACAGCAGCGCCAGAAGATGAGCCGCCCGGCACGCGCGCGACCTGAGTATCGGTAGGATTGACAGGCGTACCGTAGTGGGGGTTGATGCCGATCCCTGAAAAAGCGAATTCGGTCATATTTGTTTTGCCGATAATGGCCGAGCCAGCAGCACGCAAGCGCGCAATGACAGGGGCATCATGCGTTTGCGCTGGCTCACCCTGACACACGATTGAACCTGACATCGTAGTTTCGCCGGCTACGCCGTAAAGGTCTTTGATCGAAACAGGTAAACCGGCTAAGGCGGGTTGCTCAAGCCCGGCAGCTTGAGCCGCATCCGCTTGACGTGCAACCGCGAGCGCCGCCTCGGGATAAAGCTTCGTGAAGACACTTTTAGCCGACGCCTTAGCAGCGTTGTCTAAGGCCTGCGAAACAAGCGCTTCGCGAGTCGTTTCACCGCGCACGAGGCGGGCGTTGAGCTGATCGATGGTTTCAGTAATGTGGGTCATGATGAATAAAAAGTGTGAGAGAAAAAATCTAGGTTTGTCGAAATACTAGCGTCAAGCCACCAGAGGCAGCACGTCCACAGAGTAGCGATGTTTGATACTGCGCTTGCGCCTTGGGTCACGGATTTCAAGTTCCATTTGAGCCGCTGCCCGAATGCCCTCACCCTTTGCGTTTGGAATCGCACCAAGTGTGCCGCAAGACACAAAGCTGCCTTCGTCAATATGTGGGCCCGCAAAACAGCCGTTACGCAAGGATTCAAGTGGTCGAATCGAGGCGAACGTGCCCTTCTGATATTCAACCCACTTGCCGTCTTCAAAAATACGCGACACCAGTTCGAGTTCGTCTTGGTACGCCGAGACATCAGACCAACGCCAGGCTGCAGTGCCTGTCGGTTTAGGGCATAACTGTTTAGACACAGCAATCGAGTACGTTTCTACACGACGGTCGGTATGGTCAGAGCCAACGGTCAACCACCATTCGCCCCCGGCGTAAAACAAAACTGGCTCAACTTCGCCCGAACTATCAGGCCCCACAACCTCGATGGCTTCGGCTTGCGTGAGCAACAAAGCACTAACGCGGTAATAAAGCGGAACGGTAGAGGGCGCCGGCACACCAATCAACCCGAGTTCATGAATGTGATGTTCGATTGCCACAGCATCACGGCCTGTCCAGCCAGCAATCACATAGTGCCTGGGGGCAACAGCGGCTAGTGTTGTGGTAATCGTGCCATCAGCACCAATGGCTTCGCACGAAAAATACAGGTGAGGTTTCATCATGATAATTGGAAAAATAAGAGGGTAAAAAAATTTAACGGTATGCGCGGAAATCCTCCTCGTTTAAGGCGGGAAGGATGTCAAGACAAGACCGCGGGCAACCATAACGCGATCGACGGAAACACCATCAAATTAAAAACTTGCCAGGCTGCTGTTACTGAGATCGGTCACGAGCATTGACCCCGGCGCATGTGTCAAACAAAATGCTGGCTTCATCGCCATCGCAACAGATTGTGGGGTCACACCACAAGCCCAAAACACCGGCATCTCGTCATCGCGAATGGTGACCGCTTCACCAAAATCAGGCTGATTGATATCTTGGATGCCAATCAAATGCGGCATGCCGATATGAACCGGTGCACCATGCACGCTCGGAAAGCGCGAGGTGACCTGCACGGCACGCACAATATCGGCTGGGCGCATCGGGCGCATTGACACCACCATCGGGCCATGAAATACGCCCGCCGGCGTCGTCGCAATATTGGTTCGGTACATAGGGACAGTGCGCTGCTCTTCAATATGCCGTAGAGGGATGCCGGCTTCGATCAGCGCTTGCTCGAACGAAAAAGAGCAACCCAATACAAAGCTCACCAAATCGTCGCGCCATTCGCTCGCAATATCGTAGGGTTCGTCAACCAACAAGCCATCTTTGTAGACTCGGTAGCGCGGGATGTCATAACGGATATCAACGTCTTCGCCAAGTGTGGGCAACATCGGATTGCCCGGCTCGGACACCGCCAAGATTGGGCAGGGACGAGGATTGCGCTGACAAAACAATAAAAACTCACTCGCTAGGTCTTTGGGCAAGATCATCAAATTGCCTTGCACGTTACCTGGGGCGACACCAGCAGTGTGCCCACGCGCCTCGCCGCTGCGACTACGCAAGCGAGCTTGATGACCGAGGTTTATGGCCGTTGCAGAGAGCGCCGCTTGGCTAACAGCTTTTGGCAGACTGAGGTCGTTCATCGGGGCACCTTTTAGTAAATAAGAATCACTCGCAACATTGATCAAGAACCATAAATTTGAAGCAATCACAGCACGAACTGAGACTCAGTAGTACTAGCCCCAACACCGCCCTCGGGATTCTCCGACCATACGCAGTTTCGATAGTCTGAGTTTGGCTTGCTGACGACACTGAGTCAAGCATTTAGTGACACCCTCGTTAAAACAGCGACCCTCAAATGACACCGATGGGGTGACACCTTTGTGGCCGCGCTTCTGCAAGACACAAGGTCCTTAAATTGGGCAGCCATGCCTGTTTTAGGAGCAACGACCTGCTACGATAAGCACTTATTTTTTTGAGAGACTTGACCATGGCAAACTCTAAACCAACGCAGCTGCACGAACGTCTGAAACAACCTGGGCTCGTGACAGCCCCCGGCGTCTACGATATGGTGTCACTTCGCCTGGCAGACAGCTTTGGCTTTGATGCCTTGTACATGACCGGCTTTGGTGCTGTGGCATCGCATTTGGGTTTACCTGATGCCGGTTTGGCCACCTATAGCGACATGGTAGGTCGAGTTGGCGCCATGGCGAAAATGGCACGCACGCCCTTAATTGCCGACGGCGACACCGGCTACGGTGGTTTATTAAACGTTCGCCATACGGTGCAGGGCTATGAACTCGCCGGCGCCTCGGCGATTCAACTCGAAGATCAAGAGTTTCCTAAAAAGTGCGACCATACACCAGGTCGGCGTGTGATCCCAATGGCGGACATGGTCAAAAAAATCAAAGTCGCTGCCGAGGCCCGTCAGTCAAAAGATTTTTTAATTATTGCCCGTACCGATTCACGAACAACGCTTGGGCTGGATGAGGCCCTGCGACGTGCCGAGGCCTATGCCAAAGCCGGCGCAGACATTTTGTTTGTTGAATCACCCGAAACCGAAGAAGAAATGCGCAAGATTGGTGCGTCGTTTGATTTGCCGCTGTTGGCAAATATGGTCGAAAAAGGTCGCACCCCCGTCTTAAGCAAGGCCGATCTTGAAGCGCTGGGTTTTAAACTGGCGATATTTCCGGTGACAGCCTTGCTGGCAGGCGTGCAAGCCATGACCCAGGTGTATCAACATTTCAAAAGCACGGGTTCTTCGACGGGCAACACTGTTGATCTGTACGACTTTACTGACCTGACCAAATTGATGGGCTTTGAAGAGGTTTGGGAGTTTGATAAGCGCCACGCCGATTAAGCGCAAGAAAAATTTAACCACATTACCCTCACAACATCTTAGCTGCGAAATCCGTACAATTGCGTACGAGATCGGCAGGCTGTGTTGGTTTTGCTGTTGAACTTAACCCAAGTTTCGTCACAACGATACGCCGTTTCATTACAAGCTATTTTGCTCACAAAGCATTTTTATTTTCAGGATACCGCTATGAAAACCACACGTCGTCAATTCATTATTTATTCAGCCGCCGGCCTGGCAAGCTTGCCGCTCGCGCAACAAGCACAGGCCCAAGCACTGATTGGTGAAACTGAGCCTCAAGCCGTTGCACTCGGCTATAAAGCCTTAGCCACAGCTGTCGACAAGGCCAAGTTTCCCAAGTACGCCGACGGCCAAATTTGCGGTAATTGCCAACTATATGCCAGCAAGTCGCCTGAATCAGGTACCTGTGCGATCTTCCCTGGCAAACTCGTTGCTGCGGCAGCGTGGTGTAACGCTTACGTCAAAAAAGCTTAAACACGCGCACCAATGAAAAACCGCTGTAATTCACATTGCAGCGGTTTTTTTTACGCCTTTAATCGTGTGAATCGGCCTAAACAAACCGATTCGTCACAGAGCTACGTCAACGAGACTTGATGGGTCTCGTGTCATACAGCCCAAGACAATTCTTATTGAGCAACCACCCGGGCGTCGGTACCTGCACCTTCGATATAAACCCTTTGGCCAACATGAAAATTACCGGTCGGTTGCGTCACGGTGACTAAAACACCGCTGCTGGTACGAACAAAAATTTGTTGGCCGGCAACTGGCTTATCGTAGTGTTTTTGGATTTCATTGCCACCAACGGCGCCGCCTACCGCACCAAGAACCATCGCCACAGCTTTACCGGTACCCGAACCAATCAGCGCGCCCACCCCCAAACCACCCAAGGCTCCGATCACAGCACCAACACCGGTTTCGTGATTACTGGCGATTTGGGTTGCGCTGATTTGTTGGATCACACCCGAGCGAATCTCGAGCGGCGCGCTAGGCGTCGTTGGCGCACAGGCGGTCAAGCCTAGCGTGAAGAGAACGGTGACTGTGCCTGCGACGATTCTTTTAAACATAGAGGGTCTCGATTGAATAGGAAAAATTCGGAAAATGACGGTACTAAAGTAAGGGAAAAACTTGGGGGAATGACAAAATCTGGATGAAACGAGCGCCTTAGGGTTGTTAAAAAAACCCGACAACTACAAGATAAACAGACAACAAAAGCGATTGGATTGTACTTCCAAGTTATGATTCGATTTAGTTTATTAGCAGCAGCGTCCTCGGATTTTGTTAGGCCCAAAGAACACGATTGCGACGCAATGCGCCCATTATCTCTTCGCCCAACACGGCGAAGCCTTACGGAAAAGTATGATGAAAAAACAAATCGCACTGCTTTGCATGGCCTTCGCCAGTGCAACTGTCTCGGCGCAACAAGCTCCGGCGGCAACAACCACGACCGAAAAATTTGTCGCGATGTGTGCAAATACTGCAGATGTGGCGGCTCAAAACTTCTGTCACGGCTACGGCCAAGGTGTCTACGAAACCTATCTCTTGACACGCCACCCTAAATCGGCCCCAAGCTTTATCTGCGCACAAAACTCAACGCTGACACGCCAAGAGCATATTAATAACTTTGTGACATGGTCGGCCACGCATCCTCAGTTCAAGCAGGCCTCTGCCTCAGATACGATTTTGCGCTATTTGGGCGAGACATTTCCGTGCAAACGCTAAAGACATTTAGTGTGTTGTGCACGACGTCTGACTTCGTTACGTTTTAAGGATCAACAATGAAAAAAATCTTACTCGCTGTACCAGTTTGCGCAGCACTCACGCTTGGTGGCTGCTCTAACATGAACAATACCCAACAGCGCACACTCTCGGCAGGTGCAATCGGTGCGGCCGCAGGTGCAGGCATTGCGCTGATCGCCGATGGCAACCCCATTTGGGGCGCCTTAGGTGGCGCGGCTATTGGCGCCATTGGCACTTATGTTTATGACAAACATGAAAGCTCAAAGTCTAACTAAGGTCGTACCACTTCAGTCGCCGACTTGTGTTTGGCGTTGGGTTGATTTTTCCAGCGGCGGTGCATCCACCACCACTGCTCTGGGTGTCTGACAATTGCCAGTTCAAGAGCCTGATTGAACGCACGCGTGTTGCGCTTGATTTCAGTACCAACATCGTCATCTACGACCGGTGTCAGTGGGGGCAAAAATCGTAACACGTGCGTGCCGTCTGGTTCACGCCACGAGGCCGCCGGCAACACCGGCGCACCGGTCGCCAAGGCGATCAGCGCCATGCTTTTATAGGTGCCCGCGGCATAACCAAAAAACTCTACCTCGATGCCCTCTGGTCGTCTGGCATATTGATCGAACGGAAACACGATTGCATCGCCGCGTTCAAGTGTTTCAACGATTTCTTCAAGAGAACCACGACGACCCACCACGCCAAAACCTGCTTTTTTAAAGCGATTAGTCAGTAAGTCACTCAGCCATTTCGGCTTGATTGGTCGTCGTAAAAAGTGAATATGCCCCTTTATCTCAGGAAAATGCTCGACCCCTGCAACCGTCGACACTTCGAAATTACCGAAATGACCCGTCAAAATCAAGGCCCCTTTGCCCGCAGCGCAGGCTGCCATCAAAAGTGGTGCCCCTTCGACTCGCACGATATCTTTTTTTTGCTGCACAGATAAAAAGCGAAATTGCAATAACTCTTTCAACAAGGCTAGCAAGTGGCCGTAATGTGCCTGCGCCAACAAAATAATTTGCTGTTGGCTGACTTGCTCTGCGTAGACGCGCGTTAAGTTATCAAGAATGACTTCGCGCCGATAAGGTAGCCAACGGTATAAAAACCGCCCGCCCCAACCTGGCTCAATGACTTTAGCTACCCGCAAGGCCACGGCAGTGGCAGACAGGGGCGTGTGCGTTAACGATAATTTGATTTCAGCGACCAAGTGCCTGCCCATGACAATTTCAGCAGCTTCACTCACCACCACATGCGGTGCCCCATACGCGTCGCGCACAACCGAAAAATCCATGGCAGTGATCGTATTGAGCGCCGTCTCGCGCGGAAACAATTTCAAACACGCTTCTTTGGCAGCAAAGCGAGCAGCCAGGCTGGCAATACGACCAGCGCCCTCACCTGCATCGCTCAACTCTTGCGTCGAAAACAATTTTTCAAGCTCGTCGGGCATGGCCTCGACTAACCGGGAAACACGCGCGATATCGACCGTATCAACCGCACAGCCGTCAGGCAAGGGCTCTACATGGGCCGTCGCTTGGGTCACTTTAAGCGATTGCACGTAACAACAACGCGCCGTTGGTGCCCGCAAAGCCACGACATACCACCAACACAACATCGCTGCGCGGCGCACGCGTTTGCTTAGACACATTGAGCCCCTCGCAAGACTCGGCAAGCCGTTCAAGCGTGGCGATTCCAGGCACCACCTTGCGTCGGCAGGCTTCAAGACCCACGGCAACATCCAATAATCCTGAGGCCGCAAAAAGATGCCCGGCCGACCATTTAAAACCAGTCACAGGTGGCATATCGGCACCAAATACCCGCAAGAAGGCCGCCGCTTCTGATGCATCAGACTCTTGCGTGCCGTTGCCGTGCGCCACAATCATGCCAACATCTGCAGGCGTAAGCTGTGCATCGGCCAGGGCTAGTTCAATCGCACGACTTAGCCCATCCCCATCAGACCGAATACAAAACAAACCTTCGCCCTCAGAGGCATCACCGCCTCCTAGGTATTCACCCAATATTGTCGCGCCGCGCTCTTGCGCAGACGCCTCGGTTTCGAGTACCAGCGACGCAGCCCCTTCGCCCAGCAAGCAACCGTCATGTCGCTGATCGAAGGGCCGCAGACTATCCTTACCAATCAACCCGACTCGATCAAGATCCACAGCTACGACGCGCTCAGCATCACCTTCACGCAGCGCCCAGGCGCTTTCAATCACCGACAAAATCCCACTTGAGGTGTGATTGGTGATGCAACCGTTTGGCCCTTTGAGTTGATGGCGAATACTGATATGACACAGCACGTTGTTAGGCAACGATTTGAGCAACCACATCGGGTTGACCATATTCGATAATTCACGACCAAACGCATTCAAATCATTTTTAGTTTCGGCCATCAGTGGAAAATAGTCGTAATTGACTTCAAAGGCACCAGCGCCCGAGCCCACATAACAACCAGTCTGATCGGCGTAGTGCGCGGCGGCGACTTCGTCGAGCGCTTCGCGCCACGCCGGCAAGCCTGCCTGTTCAATCGCCTGGCTACCTGCGTAAATACCAAAGACATCAGAGCGCCGCACGAGCTTGAGCAACTTGCGGTCACCCAGCAACTTGCCGCCGTTGTAATCAGGCACTTCGGCAGCAAAGCAACCTTGAAATTGTTCGGCGTTAAAGCTCGTGATTGGAACTAACGCCGAGCGCCCGGCTAACAGAGTCTCAACGATACCGCCAGCGTCGGTACCTGCTCCGCAGATCGCGCCAATTCCTGTAATGACGATTCGACTCATGGCATTCACCGTCCTGAGGCGACAAGCGCCGAGGTGTCTTCGGGGTGCCGGAAGGCCAGACAACTATTACTTCCACCAAACCCTAAAGAATTTGAAAGTGCCATACCGATGCGCTGTTCGCGCGGCCGGTCACGCACAATATTGACGTCGCAGTCGGGATCAAGTTGTTGCAAATTAGCATTCGGTGGCATCAAGCCATCGCGAATCGCCAACGCGCACAACCCAGCCTCGACCGCACCAGCAGCGGCGATCAGATGGCCGGTCACGCTTTTCGTTGAACTGACACCAACGGCGTTCACCCGCTCACCAAAAACCGCTTTGACTGCAGCACATTCGCTGCGATCATTCATGGGAGTCGAGGTGCCGTGCGCGTTTAGATAATCAATGTCTGCAAAACCCGCACCTGCGTCAGCAATCGCCCGACGCATCGATTGAATCGGCCCGTCACCAGAGGGATGAGAATCGG
>JBAWWV010000158.1:0-8487 GCA_037146575.1 Alcaligenaceae bacterium
TTCATGTTGTGCTCAACCATCAAGATGGTGCGCCCAATACTGACGCGCTTGATCAACTGGGTGACGCGATCAACATCTTCGTGGCCCATTCCTTGCGTGGGTTCGTCGAGCAACATCAACTCGGGTTCCATAGCCAAGGTGGTTGCGATTTCAAGTGCGCGCTTACGCCCATAAGGCAGACTGGCAGTGAGTTCGTTGGCAAAACTCCCTAAGTCGACCTGGTCAAGCAGGGCTTGCGCGCGATCATTCAGTTGATTCAAACGGCGGTCACTTTTCCAGAAATGAAACGACATGCCCGTTTGTTGCTGCAAACCGATCCGCACATTTTCAAGCACGGTTAAATGCGGAAACACGGCTGAAATTTGAAACGAGCGAATGATGCCTCGACGTGCAATTTGGGCTGGGCGGTCGCCTGTGATGTCGACACCATTAAATAAAATCTTGCCGCGCGTTGGAGGCAAAAATTTAGTTAATAAATTAAAACAGGTGGTCTTGCCTGCACCATTGGGGCCGATCAAGGCATGAATCTGGCCTCTCTGAACACTTAGCGAGACGTCGTTGACCGCCACGAAGCCTTTGAACTCCTTGGTGAGATTGGTTGTCTCAAGGATGATGTCTTTCATGCGTATCTTTGCGGATGGAATATTTTTGGATGTGAGCGCGCATTATGACGCAACCGCAGCAAAAGCTGAATGCGGGTTTGCCATAGGTGGCGTAAGTCTTAGCGATTACCCTAAGGGACTCAGCAGTTCGCCCGTAGCGCCACCAGTGCTGACCAGGGTGCATTTAAGTGCTAGGGCTCAGGCCTTAGTTTTTGATCGATATTCACACAAGTCAGCAATCCCGCATTGTGGGCATTTGGGGGTGCGCGCCACGCAGATATAGCGCCCGTGCAAAATCAGCCAATGATGCACGTTTAGCTTGAACTCGTCAGGTACAAACTTTTCAAGGCCTTTTTCAACTGCCACGACGTCTTTACCTGGGGCGATTTTTGTGCGGTTTGAGACCCTGAAAATGTGGGTGTCGACGGCAATCGTGGGCTGACCGAACGCCGTGTTCAACACCACGTTGGCTGTTTTGCGACCCACCCCAGGCAAGGCCTCCAGTGCTTCGCGGGTTTGAGGCACCTTGCCCTTGTGCTGGTCAAGCAAAATCTGACAGGTGGCCAGCACGTTTTTTGCCTTGGTTTTATATAGGCCGATTGTTTTGATGTAGTCGGCGAGTTTGGCCTCTCCCAGGGCAAGTAGTCCCTTGGGCGTACCGTGCTTGGCAAAAAACTTGCGTGTCGCCAGATTCACCGCTTTATCGGTTGTTTGAGCCGAGAGCAACACCGCAATCAGCAATTGAAAATCGCTTTGGTATTCGAGTTCGGTCGTGGGCTGTGGGTTTGCTGCCCGCATCCGGCTAAAAATCTCGCGTCGTTTATCTGGGTTCATACACTCGGGCTGTGCATCAGTAACTTGCTGGTTGGATGAAGTGGCTAAGGGTATTGAGTGGCTACGGAGTTGGCCGCGTTGCTCGTCGTGCACGTGCACGTGCCAAGGCCTGTGCAATCGCCGCTTGTTTGTTTATCTGATCAGATGTCACGGCCGCTTTGGTCGCAGCACTAGTCGGGCCGCTGGGGTCAGCTTTGTCAAATTCTGGCGATTGTCTGAGTGATTCAGGCCGTTGTGCCACGCGTCGTTGCCGCGCCTCGAAGTGCGCGCGCGAGCGCATGGCATCCAGCGGTGTCCATTGCCGAAGCGGTGTGACTGGCACCATTGAAATGCAATCCACAGGGCAGGGGGCCACACATAAGTCGCAGCCGGTACATTGCTCAGGTAACACCGTGTGCATCAGCTTTGAGGCGCCGATAATGGCATCGACCGGACACGCTTGAATACAAAGTGTGCAACCGATACAAAACTGTTCGTCAATCACCGCCACTTGAAGCGGCTGATGCAAGCCACAGCTAGAGTCGAGTGCAACGATTGGTTGCATGAGCAGTTGCGCTAAGGCTGCGATGCCTGCATCACCACCCGGGGGGCAGCGGTTAATTGCAACCCCCTCTAGGGCAATAGCTTGTGCATACGGCTCACAACCCTGATAGCCGCACTTCGTGCATTGTGTCTGGGGCAATAGAGCATTGATGCGTTGAGCAAGCATGGTCTTGAACAATTGAAATCAGGCAACCGTGTGGATTGCCTGAGGTGAGTGCCTGTAAAGACGCGTCTGGTATCAGGGGTCCCGAGGGGTGGTCTCTTTGAAAAACGCTTAGTATTTGCGAACGAACTCGGCAATTTGAGGACAGATGGTCGTACGCCAACGACGTCCGGCAAAAATCCCATAATGGCCACATTCAGGCGCGGTGTAATGCTGTTTACGCTTGGCTGGAATACCCGAGCACAAATCCTGAGCAGCGCGTGTTTGCCCTTCTCCTGAAATGTCGTCAAGCTCGCCTTCAATCGTGAACAAGGCCACCGTTTTAATGTCGCTTGGGGTCACCATCTGGCCATCGATCTCCCAGGTGCCATTCGGTAAGGCAAACTCTTGAAACACGGTGCGAATCGTATCTAGGTAAAACTCTTCTGACATGTCGAGCACAGCGTTGTACTCGTTATAAAACCTGCGATGCGCCTCGGCGTCTTCGTCGTCGCCGCGTAGTAAGTCAAGATAAAAATCGTAATGTGATTTGACATGACGGTCGGGATTCATCGACATGAAGCCAGCGTGCTGCAAGAAGCCGGGGTACACGCGACGACCTGCGCCAGGATACTGAGCGGGCACGGTGTGGATTAACTTCTGCTCGAACCACTCAAACGGCTTGGTGGTTGCCAAACGATTGACTTGTGTTGGTGAGCAGCGCGGATCGATTGGCCCGCCCATCATTGTCATCGTGCGCGGCAAACAGGGGTCTTTATTGGTTGCCATCAGTGCGACGGCCGCGAGGGCTGGCACGGTGGGCTGGCACACTGAAATCAGGTGTACGTCAGGCCCAAGGTGGCGCATAAATTGTTGCAGGTAACGCACATAGTCGTTCAGACTGAAGTCGCCTTTTGACACGGGCACCATGCGCGCATCGATCCAGTCAGTGAGGTAGATTTCGTGGTTCGGTAACAAAGCACGAACCGTGTCACGTAACAGCGTGGAGTGATGCCCCGACATTGGGGCCACTAACAAAATTGTTGGATCAGCTTTGCGCGCTTTAGCCGGTATATCGCGCGTGAAGTGCAGCAAATTGCAGAAGGGGAGTGCCAAGGACACCTCTTGATCAACTGCGACTGATTTGCCGTTGATTTCAGTGTTTGGCAGCCCCCATGCTGGCTTTTCGTAAGCCTTACCTAAACGATAAATGAGCTCATAACTGGCGGCCACTTGCCTGGCGAGTGGGGTATAGGCAAACGGGCTTGCTGCATGCGTGAATAACTTGGCGCTGATTTCACTGAAGTGAGTGAGCGGTGCCATCAGGGCGCGCTGCATTTCATGCATTTGATAGAGCATTGAGCGAATCCGGTTATGAGCGTAAGACCTTGATTATCACCCAATCTGCGAGAGAGATCGTTGATTCGGTGAGTTTTTTATTGCAATGCAGCAAAATGTCGTGTCGCTGCCACGTGTTGACACGTTTAACCAATGCTACCAGTAGTTTTCGACCGCCAAATTGCCGGCTACGCCGCGTCTACCCGCTGCAAAGCCGCGTTCACTCAGCAAGCCGCGCATCTCAGTCACCATCGCTGGATTACCGCACAGCATGATTTTGGCTTGATTTGGGTCAAGCGACAGGCCGGCACGCTGCTCAAGCTCGCCAGATTTCAACAAGGTCGTCAGGCGAGCTGGCGCGAGGCCCGAGGGGCTGAGTGAGGGCGATAAATCTTGGGTAAGGGATTCTTGCGTTGTGATGGGTAAATACGTTAGCTGCCCAGTGTGCTGTTGCATTAGCGATAAAAGCTCGTTGCGGTAAGCAAGTTCAAACGCGTGGCGTACGCCGTGCACCAAAACGATGCGTTTAAAGCGTGAAAACGTTGTGGGGTCGCGCAGCATGGATAAGTAGGCAGATAGCCCAGTGCCAGTCGCAAGTAGCCATAAGTCTTCACCACCAGCAAACGTGTCAAGGGTGAGAAAGCCAAACACCGTGTTGTTAATCCAGAGTGCATCGCCCACGCGCAACTGCGCAAAAGGCGGGCTGAACTTACCGTCGGGCACGACCACTGAATAAAACTCTAGTTGGTTCTCGTTTGGGGCGGACACCATCGAATAAGCTCGCCATTCATTCGGCGTATCTGTTGCACTGGGATCTAGGGCGAGGCCAAGCCTGGCAAACTGACCGGGCACAAATTTGAAGCCAGGCGGGCGTGTCACCGTCAGAGAAAATAGTTTTTCAGTTGCCCAGGCCGTTTTATGAATAACAGACTGCCTCGTGTAGCGAGGAGTGGCGACGGCTGGTGGTTGAGTCATTGCAACGCGTGCGCCACAGACCAGGCGTGAGTCAATTACCGCTCGAGGTGCTTGAGTTTGTCAGGCACGTCAAGCCAGTCGTCAGCGTCAGGCAGGCCGCCTTTACTGCGGCTGATACTTTCAAATAGCGGCGATAACTCGGCATTGAGTGCAATAAATTTCATTTGATCTTGAGGCACGTCTTCTTCAGCAAAAATGGCATTTGCTGGGCATTCGGGGATGCAAACCGCGCAGTCAATGCATTCGTCGGGGTCAATCACTAAAAAATTTGGACCTTCACGAAAGCAGTCGACCGGACAGACGTCAACACAGTCAGTAAATTTGCACTTGATACAGTTTTCGGTCACTACGTGCGTCATGTCGTTTACCAAGAAGCGTTTAAGTAAAAAAGTATTTTACCTAAACCGCCCTGCTTGTGTCGGGATACCCGTTTTATCGATACTGTCTGTGCTAAGGTTTTACAAAGGTTGGGACACGTATGGTTATCAAATCACTGCTTGATACGGATCTGTATAAATTCACCATGATGCAGGTGGTCTTGCATCATTTTCCAGCCGCGCAGGTCGAATATCGCTATAAATGCCGCACGCAAGGGGTGAACCTGCTTCCTTACCTTGACGAAATTCGTCAAGAAATCCATGCTTTATGTCAATTGCGTTTTGAGCCAAACGAACTCGATTACCTTAAAAGTTTGCGGTTTATCAAAAGCGACTTCATTGACTTTTTAGGGTTGTTTCACCTGCCCGAGAAGTGCATCGAGGTCTCAGAGGGTGAGCTGCCTGGTGAAATTGCCATCTCAGTCAAAGGGTCATGGCTGCACACGATTCTGTTTGAAATCCCTGTGTTGGCGATCGTCAACGAGGTCTATTTCCGCAATGTGTGCAAAGACCCCGACTGGGCTGAAGGCCGTGAGCGCTTGCAAACTAAGATGAAGTTGGTGCTCGACGCCACCGATCTGGCTGAGTTTCGAGTGGCCGAGTACGGCACGCGCAGGCGTTTTTCGCATGTCTGGCACGAAGAGGTTGTGACCACAATGAAGGCCCAAATGGGCGAACACTTTGCGGGCACCAGCAATGTTTGGTTTGCGATGAAGCACGGCGTGTTGCCGCTAGGCACCATGGCGCACGAATATTTACAGGCTTGTCAGGCGCTCGGGCCGCGGCTGCGCGAAACGCAGGTGTTTGCCCTTGAAACTTGGGCTAAAGAGTATCGAGGTGATCTGGGGATTGCACTGTCAGATGTGTATGGGCTGGCCGCTTTTTTACGTGATTTTGATATGTATTTTTGCAAGTTATTTGACGGGGCTCGCCACGACTCAGGTGACCCCTTTGATTGGGGTGAGCGCATGATTGCGCATTACACGGCCAATCGCGTTGATGCACGCACCAAGACCCTGATTTTTTCGGATGCGTTAACATTTCCACTCGCCATTGAGTTGACGCGTCGTTTTGCGGGGCGATGCCGCACCGCCTTTGGTATTGGCACCAATCTGACCAATGATTTGGGTCACGAGCCGTTGCAGATTGTCATGAAAATGATTCGCTGTAACGGACAACCCGTGGCCAAAGTCTCAGATGCACCCGAAAAGACGATGTGCGATGATAAAGCGTACTTGGCGTATTTGCGTCAAGTGTTCGAACTTCCTGCGGCCTAATTGATTCAAGGATTTTTATGAGTAACATTACTCGAGTAAACGTTGGTAAGCGTTTGTCTGACATGGCCGTGCATAACGGCGTCGCGTATCTGGCGGGTCAAGTCGCCGATGACACCACGCAAGATATCACTGGTCAAACTGGGCAAATCCTCGCTGTGATCGATAAGTTGCTGGCTACGGCAGGCACCGATAAAACTCGTATCTTGATGGCACAGATTTTTGTGGCCAACATGAAAGAGTTTGATGGAATGAATAAAGCCTGGGATGCCTGGGTCGCCGAAGGTAATGCCCCACCGCGTGCCACCATCGAAGCTCGCCTGGCCAGCGCCGACTACAAAGTTGAGATTGTCGTCACCGCTGCAGTTTGAGGGTGAACGACTGAATGACTTACGTTGTCTAAGGTCTCTACAGCAGATCTTCATACATTGATCAGCGGCTTAGTGCCTGCTGATCAGTCACTGGTGCAACGTGCGCTCGAGTGGGTAACGCCCAAACTGTCTGAGCAGTTGACGGGGGGCGGCGAAACCTTTCTGGCACATGCTCTTGGTTCAGCCAAAATTTTGGCGGCGATGCAAGCCGATGCGGCCACGCGTGCTGCGGCCTTGCTGATGTTTAGCGCAGAGTCCGTAGAGGCGCCGGGGGTGAAGGCCCACGTGTCTGATCCGGTAGCAAAACAGTTTGGCTCTGAGGTTGCCCAACTGGTTCAGGGGACACTTGCGTTGTCGCGCCTCGGGGCGTTGGCGAGTGGCGCGACGTCTGGCGCACTGGATTCGATCGAACAAAAAGAAATGTTGCGCAAAATGTTGTTGGCGATGGCGGCCGATTTGCGCATTGTGTTGATTCGCTTGGCTTCACGCTTACAAACGCTTCGCTGGCTTGCTGCAGAGAAGCGGCCGTGCGATCCGATGCTCGCGCGCGAGACCCTTGATTTGTATACGCCGCTGGCCAATCGTTTGGGGATTTGGCAGATTAAATGGGAGATGGAAGACCTTGCCTTCCGTTTCATCGATCCTCAGCGCTACAAAGACATTGCTAAATTACTCGAAGAAAAGCGCGTTGAGCGTGAGGACTTTATTACTCAGACCATCGAGCAATTGGCGCAGGGACTCGCAGCACGAGGGATCACCTCTGAGGTGTCAGGTCGGCCCAAGCATATCTACAGTATTCATAACAAAATGCGGAGCAAGCAACTTCAATTTAGCGAGTTGTATGACGTGCGCGCCTTGAGGGTGATTGTGCAAGATGAGCGCGAGTGTTATGCCGCGCTTGGGTTGGTGCATGAACTTTGGCTTCCGGTCTCTGACGAGTTTGATGACTATATTTCGCGCCCCAAACCCAACGGTTATAAGTCGTTGCATACGGTTGTCGCCGATGCAGCGGGTCGGCCTTTCGAGGTGCAGATTCGTACGCGGGCGATGCACGAGTTTGCCGAGTTTGGTATGGCCGCGCACTGGCGCTACAAAGAGGCGGGCCCGCGCACTGGGCAGTCGGCGGCTGGGCAGGGGCCTGGAGTCGCCGAATACGATCGGCAATTAGCCTGGATGCGTCAGCTGTTAGCCTGGAATACCGAGGCAGGTGCTCAGTCGGATGAACCGCAGCCCAGCAAGCCGCGTCGTGTTGTGCAAGATCGCATTTATGTTTTGTCGCCGCAGGCACGTGTGATCGAATTGCCAATTGGTGCGACGGCAGTGGATTTTGCTTATCACCTGCACTCAGATCTTGGCCACCGCTGCCGTGGCGCGCGGGTCGACGGGCAAATGGTGACCTTAAGTACACAGCTTCAAACTGGTCAAACCGTCGAGATCGTGACTACAAAGTCGGGCGGACCATCGCGCGATTGGCTTAACCCCCAATTGGGTTTCTTGGCGAGTCCGCGCGCCCGCGCTAAAGTGCGCGCCTGGTTCAATGCAATTGAGCTGGCCCAGCGCACCACGCAGGGTCAGACCTTGGTCGAAAAAGAGTTGCAGCGGCTCGGTAAAACTGCGATCAACCTTGAGCAATTGGCCCAACAGCTTGGTTTTGCGCGCGCCGATGATTTGTATGTGGCCGCGGCGAAAGAAGAGTTTAGTTTGCGTCAAATCGATGCTGTCTTGCAGCCCGCAGCGCCTGAGCCTGAGTTGCGCGTCGAAGATTTGATGGCACACGCGATGCGTACAGACAGTGCTAATGCCTCTGGTAAAAGCAATGTTCTGGTGGTGGGCGTGGGGTCGTTGCTCACGCAGTTGGCGCGCTGCTGTCGCCCCGCACCGCCTGACACGATTCAGGGTTTTGTGACACGGGGTCGTGGGGTATCGATTCACCGCTCAGCGTGCTCGACCTTCGCCGACTTAAGCAAGCACCAACCCGAACGCGTCATTGAGGTCGCCTGGTCTGCGGGTACGCCTGGGTCAGTCTATCCG
>JBAWWV010000159.1:0-8483 GCA_037146575.1 Alcaligenaceae bacterium
CTCAAACCGATGACTTCCCTTTTATGACACGCCCCGACACCGATGACTTTGCTTCACTTTTCACACAAGAGGTCGCGTTTTTAGACGTGCGCGCTCCGATCGAGTTTGAACAAGGAGCATTTCCTGGTGCGATCAATCTGCCTCTCATGAATGACCAAGAGCGTCATCAAGTTGGCCTGCGCTACAAACAGGTCGACCAAGACGCAGCCATCAAACTTGGGCATGAACTGGTATCAGGTGACATCAAAGCAGCACGAGTCGCTCAATGGAAAGCCTTTGCACACGCACACCCCGAGGGCTACCTCTATTGCTTTCGAGGGGGGCTGCGCTCTCGCATTTCACAGAGTTGGCTTGCTGAAGCTGGAGTCGAATACCCGCGCGTCGTGGGTGGCTACAAAGCCATGCGTACGTACTTGCTTGAGTCCTTGGCCAAACATATCGATGCCTCTGACTTTGTGTTGGTGTCTGGACTGACTGGTTCTGGTAAAACTGAAGTGATACAAGCGTTGACTTCAACCGTTGACCTTGAAAAGCTTGCGCATCACCGTGGTTCGAGCTTTGGCAAACACGCCACCGATCAACCCGTACAAATTAACTTCGACAATAGCTTGGCAATTGCTCTTTTACGTTTACACGCGCAAGGTAAGTCACGAATCGCGCTTGAAGATGAATCTCGCATGATTGGCCGCTGCGCCCTGCCGATTAGCTTGCGCGACAAAATGCAATCGAGTTCGGTCGTTTGGCTTGAAGAATCGATGTCGGTTCGAGTAGAGCGAATTTTGCACGACTACGTCGAAGATCTTGGCGCGCAATTTGCAATGAAACATGGCGTCGAGGCGGGTTTTGACGCCTTCTCGGCGCGCTTACTCGAGAGCTTACAAAACTTGGTAAACCGTCTGGGTGGCGAGCGTCACGCGCGCCTAACCGCAGCCATGCAAGCAGCCTTAAATGAACAAAAGTCAAAGGGGACTCTTGACTTGCATCGCGAGTGGATTCGACCACTGCTAACCGAGTATTACGATCCCATGTACGAGCATCAACGTGAAAATAAACTAGGGCGCGTCATTTTTTCGGGCGATCACGCTGCGGTCACTGAATATTTGCTTGACAAGGGGTTTTAAGATGGTTGACATCAGCGAAAAACAACGCATCGAACAAAATAAGTTATCGAAACGCCTCATGCGAGAAACCGGCCGAGCCATCGGCGATTACAACATGATCGAGGCCGGCGATCGCGTCATGGTGTGTTTATCAGGCGGCAAAGATTCGTACGCCATGCTCGATATTTTACTGACGCTGCGCACCCGTGCGCCCATCGACTTTGACATCATCGCAGTGAACCTTGATCAAAAGCAGCCGGGGTTTCCTGAAGATGTTTTGCCCAACTATCTGCGCGCACGCGACATCCCGTTTCATATCGAAAATCAAGACACCTACTCGATCGTCAAACGATTGATCCCAGAGGGCAAAACAACCTGTTCGCTGTGCTCGCGTTTACGTCGTGGGATTTTGTATCGCGTGGCCAGCGAGTTGGGCGCTACAAAAATTGCGCTGGGTCACCATCGCGATGACATTTTGGGCACCTTCTTTTTAAACCTGTTTTATGGAGGAAAACTTAAGGCTATGCCGCCTAAACTGGTCTCAGACGATGGCAAGCATACGGTCATTCGACCTTTAACCTACATTCAAGAAAACGACCTGATCGCTTATGCCGATTGGAAACAATTTCCAATTATCCCTTGCACGTTGTGCGGTTCGCAAGAAAACCTCAAACGCAAAGAGGTGGGACGCATGCTTGCAGAGTGGGATAAGAAGCATCCATCGCGCGCTTGGAGTATTTTCAATGCGCTTTCAAACGTTGCGCCATCGCATTTAATGGACCGCAATCTATTCGATTTTGTTGGGCTCAAACCAAACGGGCTGTCAGATGCTGAAGGCGACACAGCATTTGATCCGCCGAGTTTTGAAGCGGCATCTGAATCGCTCGAGGCGAGTACTGAGGAGCTGCACGACGCAAACCCTCAGCCATTGGGCCCAAACCATCAGGTGATTCGCTTTATTAAACCATCAGCGCGCGCATAGCGATGAGCCCCCTCGGGGGTCAGTACGCCACTACACGCGATCGGTCACGCTCAAAACGAGTGCAAAAAGTTACGCAGCTGCGCCAGCTGCGGTTAAGACCTGCTTGAGCTCACCACTTTGGTCCATCTCAGTCATGATGTCTGACCCGCCAATGAACTCACCCCCTACGTACAGTTGGGGAACTGTGGGCCACTGTGAAAATTCTTTGACGCCACTTCGAACAGCTTCGTCTTCAAGCACGTTGACTGTGACCAAGGTGGTCACGCCGTTGCTTTTTAAGATTTGAATCGCCTTGCCCGAAAAACCACACTGGGGGGCTTGGGCTGTGCCCTTCATAAACAGCACCACTGGATTATTGGTGACCGTGTCGCGGATAAAAGTTTGAACGTCGCTCATGCTGTCCCTCGTCAATGAAATTGTAATAGTTAATTATAAGGATCCTACAAGGATCCGCCCGTTATGCGGGGCAAACCTGCTAAATCTTGTTTTGTGTGCACTGCGTTAAAACCAGCACTCAATAATAACTGCGTAACCTCTCCACCCTGCTCATAACCATGCTCAAGCCATAACCAGCCACCGGTGATTAAGTGCTGCGGCGCACCAGCGATAATTTGCCGCAATGCCGTTAAGCCATCGGCACCGTCAGTCAACGCCCCCGCAGGCTCAAACCGAAGATCACCTTGCGCCAAGTGTGGGTCGTTAAGAGCAATATACGGCGGGTTTGAAACGATCACATCGAATCGCCCCTCTGCTGGTAGGGCTTCATACCAATTTCCCTGCCAAAACTGAACCGACGCACTGAGTTGATGGGCATTGTGTTGCGCCAAGATTAGTGCGGCTTCGCTTAGGTCGGTGGCAACCACTCGTGCGGTTGGGCACGCAAGTGCAACGCTAATCGCCACCGCGCCGCTGCCCGTACCCAAATCGAGTAAAGAGCAGCCTGCACCGTCGTCCGTGGCCGGACCAGGCAAAGAACGCTTAGCGCAATCTTCCAAGCTTTGCAGAGCCATTTCCACCAACAACTCGGTCTCTGGTCTTGGAATCAAAACGTCGGCCGAGACACTCAAGAGATGTCCCATAAACTCGCGGTGGCCAACCAAATGCGCCATCGGCGTTCCTTGGCGACGTTGCGCAGCCAAGGTCAAAAACTGCGCAGCAGCTTCAGGCTCTAAGGGGTCAGTATCATGCGCAAGCAACCATTCGCGGGGCTTGCGCAGCACCATTTCAAGCAACATCCGGGCCTCTAGCCGTGGCAAGCCACTGATTGAGGTCAACGATTGCGCCGTTTGCATCAGTGTTCGTCACCTAGAGCCGCTAGCAACTCTGCCTGATGCTCGGCAATGAGTGCGCCTGTCACGTCGTTTAAATCGCCTTCCATAATTGAACCAAGCTTATACAAGGTCAGATTAATTCGATGATCCGTCAAGCGACCCTGCGGAAAGTTATACGTGCGAATCCTTTCTGACCGATCACCCGAACCGACCAGACTTTTACGTTGAGCGGCCTCTTTATCGTGGCGTTCGCGCTGGACTTTGTCTTTAAGCCTGGCCGCCAACACCTGCATCGCTTTGTCTTTGTTGCGGTGTTGCGAACGATCGTCTTGACACTCAACCACTAAGCCTGTTGGCAAGTGAGTAATGCGCACGGCAGAGTCGGTTTTATTAATGTGCTGTCCACCTGCCCCACTCGCCCGAAACGTATCGATGCGCAACTCACTTGGGTTGATCACGATGTCGGTGGCGGCGTCCGCTTCGGGCATCACTGCGACGGTGCAGGCAGAGGTATGAATACGCCCTTGCGTCTCGGTAGCTGGCACACGTTGCACGCGATGCGCACCTGACTCGAACTTAAGGCGCCCATACACACCATCGCCATCCAAGCGCACAATCACTTCACGATAGCCGCCCAACTCTGACGGGCTTTCTGACATCAGTTCGACTTTCCAACCTTGCTGCTCGGCATAACGGCTATACATTCTTAACAGATCGCCAGAGAACAAGGCGCTTTCATCACCCCCAGTACCAGCACGAATTTCGAGAAATACACTTCGACCATCGTCGGGATCGCGAGGCAACAGTTGCAATTGCAACTCAGCCTCAAGCTTTTCAATCCGCCCCTTGCAATCGTCAATCTCCTCAAGCGCCATCGCCTTCATTTCAGGGTCATCCAGCATCGCCCGTGCCCCCTCTAAATCAACTTCGGCCGCTTCAAACGCTGCGAAGGCATTAACAACCGGTTCAAGCTCTGCACGTTCGCGCGATAGCTTGCGATACTGATTCATATCATTGGCTGCATCTGGTTCAGACAGAATGGCATCAAGATCAACTAATCGACGAGAGAGATGCTCTAAACGAGAGCGCATTGAAGATTTCATGTGTATCTTTAGGGGGAAATAAACCACGAAGCCCAGAGGTCAAGGCTCACTGAAGAAGGCTGGCAGCGCAGCTAACGCCTGTCAGAACCCTTTGGGAAAATGCGCGGCAACCAAGCCAGCAATTGCTGACGCTCAGCGTCTTCGCTTTGATTGAGCGATGCTAACGTGCCGTGCAAGAACTTTTGCGTCAAACCATGCGCGAGTTGTTCAAGCACAGCTTCGGGCGAGTCGCCCCTTGCTAACATCTTGCGTGCGCGTTCAAGCTCTTGGGCCTGCACGGCTTGAGCCGTTTGCTGCAAATCGCGAATGACAGGTACATTGGCCCTGACCTGCATCCAATGCATAAAATTCAACACGCGTTCGTCAATAATGGTTTCAGCCTGAACTACGGCAGCTAGCCGCGCTTCGGTACCGCTTTGCACCACAGCACCCAAATCATCCACCGAATAAAGATAAACATCGTCAAGATGCGCGACTTCAGGCTCGATATCGCGCGGTACTGCCAAATCAACCATCACGATTGGTTTGCGCTTACGCTGTCGCGTGGCACGCTCGACCATCCCTAAGCCCAAAATTGGCAAGGTACTGGCCGTACAGGAAACCACCACATCAAACTCGGCCAAGCGCTCTGGTAGGTCGGCCAAGCGCATGGTGGTGCCAGCAAATTGTTTGGCTAAAGATTCAGCGCGCTCGATCGTGCGATTGGCCACAACGATAGAAGACGGTTCGCGCGCTGCAAAATGGGTGGCGCAGAGCTCGATCATTTCGCCCGCACCAATGAACAACACTTTCGATCCGCGCAAATCGCCAAACACTCGTTCGGTGAGTCGAACAGCCGCCGCCGCGAGAGAAACCGATTGCGCACCGATGGCTGTTGTTGAGCGAACCTCTTTGGCCACTGAGAACGTGCGTTGAAATAATTGATGCAGCAAGGTGCCCAAGGCACCAGCCTCATCGGCGGCACGCACAGCGTCTTTCATCTGCCCCAAAATCTGAGGCTCACCCAACACCATCGAATCGAGTCCGCTCGCCACGCGAAAAGCATGCCGTACGGCATCGCCACGATCATGCACATAAACATGGGGCCTTAACTCACCCGCATCGAGCTTGTTGTAATCCGCCAGCCAGTCTGGCAAGCGCTCTGCCACTTGAGGCTCAGCCGCGCAATACAGTTCGGTGCGATTACAGGTTGAAAGAATAGCGGCTTCTTTTACGGCGCCACCAAAGGCCTCACGCAGCGCCGTTAACGCCGGCCGCACTAAGTCTTCAGGCAACGACACGCGCTCGCGAACTGCGACGGGCGCAGAGACGTGGTTTAAGCCTAAAGCGAGCACGTTGACTGACATAGATGACTGCGATGATTAACTAATAGTGGTTATTAAACTTAACGTTGGAAAAGTCAGGCCGCTGACGTTGCAAGCACGGCGGAGCATACAAGCAACCGACGTACACTTTGATCACAACAGACGAAATAACCCTTCGAACAGCACCATTATAAAGCCGGATCTGCCTTCCCCTCTAGCAAGAAGGCGAGAAAACCCTTTTTGTAGTATCATTTCGCCCTTCAGATGGCCTGGTAGCTCAGTCGGTAGAGCAGAGGATTGAAAATCCTTGTGTCGGTGGTTCGATTCCGCCCCGGGCCACCATCTGAAACTGAAAAACCCCTGCGTTCGCGCTGGGGTTTTTGCTTTTGTGGACTTGCAACTAGATGTTTTTATTGGATTGACCTCGCCCTGATATGTGTCTACAATGTAGAAACATTAGGAGCATGCTATGCAAGCAACCATCAAAAAATGGGGCAACAGCCCTGCATTGCGAATATCGAGTTCAATCATGGAATTGGCTCAGCTAACGGTAGATCAGGCAGTCAATATAAATGTGCTTAAGGGGAAAATCATTATCGAACCTATTGCATCTAAACGAAATCGCCTTGAGGATTTATTAGCAGGCATTACTCCTGACAATATCCATGCGGAACAAAACTTCGGTCGGCCAACTGGCAAGGAGCGCCTTTAGTGCCTAAATCTTATGTTCCCGAGGCGGGAGATATTGTTTGGCTTGAATTTGATCCTCAAGCCGGTCGAGAACAATCAGGGCATCGACCAGCGTTGGTATTAAGCCCAGCCACTTACAACGAAAAGGTTAGCTTGGCTGTTTGTTGCCCGCTCTCAACTAAAGCGAAAGGGTACCCTTTTGAAGTTCAAGTGGAAATCGGCAAGACAACTAGCGTTGTTTTATCTGATCAGGTTAAGTCGTTAGACTGGCGGGAACGCAGAGCCAAATTCAAATCCAAAATCACTGCCGCTCAACTCAAGCAAGTACGTGAAAATATCAAAGCCCTGTTATCTATCGATTAATTCGACACAAGGATTGAAAATCCTTGTGTCGGTGGTTCGATTCCGCCCCGGGCCACCAAGAATTTCAATAGCCCATTTATTGGGCTATTTTCTTTTAAGGTTTTGTAGGTTTATCCACCATCGGTCTCGGGTATCCCCATCAAGAACCGTCCTTTAAAAGGACAGTTTTATACGAGAGGATTTCTCATCCCTGTATCAGTCGATGTAGTTTAAAACGACATATACGCTACTATCAGACTATTCATAGTTAATATATGAAATATGAGCCAATCTAAAAAGATCATTGTCTATATCAATATAGCCCACTTCATAGATCATTACGCCATGCTGATCTTTGCGGCAGCAGTGATTATTATTGCCCCAACTTTTAATATGAAATACGGCGAATTACTTCCGTACGCTACCCCTGGATTTATTGCTTTTGGGGCAGGGTCATTACTCACAGGATGGTTAGGCGATAAGTGGAGCCGTCGCAATATGATGGCCATCTTCTTTTTTGGAATGGGATTGACACTTCTTGGCGTTTCTTTTATTCAAACACCGCTTCAATTAGGCATCATGCTTTTATTGATTGGCATGATAGCCTCTATCTACCATCCAGTTGGAACTGCGATGCTTGTTTCTAATGCTGAAAAATTAGGAAAAGAAATGGGTATCAATGGAGTCTGGGGGAATGTTGGGGTCGCTTCTTCAGCCCTCATTACCGGCGTTATTACTCAATACTTTGGATGGCGTATCGCATTTCTAGTGCCCGCGGTAGTTTGCTTGGTTGTTGGTTCTTTATATTTACGAAGCATTCCAAGCTCAGTTGATCAGATTGTTAAAAAATCTTCAGCAGGTTCAGCTCGCGTATCAAAGTCTGTAATGATCTGGGTCGTGGCATCACTTGTCATAACAGTCATCGCCAGCTCCACGACTTTTAATGCGATCACAGTCGCATTGCCAAAATTATTTCAAGAGAGACTTTCAAACTTAACAACTAATACCGCAACTTTGGGAATCATTACATTTTTGGTTTACTTATCTGGCGCCCTTGCTCAATACATCATTGGAAACCTACTAGATAAGTACTCTCTTAAAAATGTATTCCTACCTTTAGCAATTGTGATTGTGCCAACACTTTATTTGGCTTCAACAATAAGTGATTATTGGCTAATTGTTTTGGCGATAGTAATTATTGTGGCTATCTTTGGGCAAGTGACGGTAAACGATACGATGCTTGGGAAATATACGGCTGATGAGTGGAGAGGTCGTGCTTATGCGGCAAGATACTTTTTAGGTTTTACTGCCGCAGGACTATCGGTGGGATTGGTCTCTATTCTTTATAACCAGGGTGGTTTTGATTTGATGCTAAAGGCTATTGCTGGGCTGAGCTTGCTTACGGTTATTGGAGCCATTATTTTTCCTAAAGAAGATAGGGCAGGCTAAGCAATTTAAGGGAATGTTACGTTGATAAAAATCAATACGCAATTTCTGCGCAGAGAAAAATAGCTCCTCGCAAGATTCTGATTTCATTGCTAAATTTGACCCGCACAAGGACGTACAATTTTTTGACAAGTTGAGGCTGGTGACTCAAGCTCTTGAAATCAAAGCGAAAGTACGGTCTATCGGAGAGTTGAAAATCCTTGTGTCGGTGGTTCGATTCCGCCCCGGGCCACCATCTGAAACTG
>JBAWWV010000160.1:0-8458 GCA_037146575.1 Alcaligenaceae bacterium
GAACGCGAGGCGACGCATCGTGCGATTGCCCTGTCAGAGCTGGTAGATGTGCCGATTTTGATTGTGCATGTCTCAGGTCGCGAAGCGGTCGAACAGATTCGCTGGGGGCGTGCCCATGGTCTGAAGATCTTGGCCGAGACCTGTCCGCAATATCTATTCTTAACAGCTGCAGATTTAGGGTTGGATGACAGCTATCTGGGTGCGAAGTGTGTGTGTAGCCCACCTCCACGTGACAAGGCGAATCAAGAGGTGATTTGGGATGGTTTGAACGATGGTTTGTTCACCGTGTTTTCGTCGGATCACGCACCCTTTAATTACGATAGCCCCGAGGGTAAAAAACCTGACGGCCAAGAGGTTGACTTTAAATACATCCCAAACGGCATCCCAGGCTTAGAAACGCGGATGCCCTTGCTGTATTCAGAGGGCGTGCTGGGCGGGCGCATCACTTTATCTAAATTTGTTGAACTGACCTCGACTAATGCCGCAAAGGCTTACGGCTTGCATCCGCGCAAAGGGACGATTGCCATCGGCAGCGACGCGGATCTGGTGATTTGGGATGAGCGCGCGCTCACCATTCAAAATACCAATTTGCATCACGCGGTTGACTACACTCCCTACGAGGGGATCGAACTGAAAGCCTGGCCAGGCATGACGCTATTGCGCGGCGAGGTGGTTTGGGATGGCGCGAATTTTCATGGTCAAAAGGGGCGTGGGCAGTTTCTGCGCGGTGGCGCTCCAACGATTACCGCTAAACGCGTTTAAACACACTGGTCCCTATGCGCCTTCTCTTAATTAATCCAAATATCTCAGACAGCGTGTCAGAGTTGATACGCAGCGAGGCCATGCGTAGCGCTGCGCCGCAAACACAAATCTCGGTCGCGACAGCAGCCTTTGGTGTGGCGTATATCGAAACCCGTTTTGAGGCAATGATTGGCGCTTACGCTGCGGCAGAACGGGCTGCTGAGCTCGAAGGCACCTATGACGCCGTTGTGGTGGCAGCCTTTGGTGACCCCGGCTTACTTGCCCTGCGCGAAGTGTTGAAGTGCCCGGTGACGGGCCTGACCGAGGCGGCGTTAGCTTCTGCCATGTTGCTCGGCCAAAAGTTTTCGATCGTTGCGATCTCTCAGCGTATCCGCGCCTGGTATCGCGAAACCGTGGATAGCTATGGGTTGTCGAGCAGACTGTGCAGCATCCGCGCACTTGATGAACCGCTGGCCGACATTGGCTCAGTGCAGGCTGATCAAGGGCAGCGCCTGGTGGCCTTGGCTAAGCGTTGCGTCGTTGAAGACGGTGCAGATGTCATTATTTTGGCCGGCGCACCTTTGGCGGGCTTAGCAAGAACCGTGCGCGACCAACTGCCTGTCCCTGTGGTCGATGGTGTTTCAAGCGCGGTGCAGCACGCGCAAACCTTGTTTGCCTTGCAGCCTGTCGCGACCACCGCCGGTAGTTTTGCACCACCCCCTCAGAAGCCAAACAAGGGCCTGAGCCCTGCGTTGGTTCGAATGCTTTCTGGTAACGCTTCCGCATGATTCATATCTAACCCAAGAGGTCATCATGGCACTTTCTAAACAACGACTCAGCCAGTTGGCGGTCACTATAGTTACAGCAGCTCTCGCTGTCGGTTCCGCAGCCGCCTGGGCGCAACAAAAGTTGCAGATCGCCGGCAACTTCGCAACGCAGCATCCCAGCAGCGTTGCGGTCGATGAGGTCTTTAAGAAAGAAGTTGCGCGTCTGACCAATAATCAACTGGTTGTCGATGTGTTTCCAGCGATGCAATTGGGTGGTGCTAAAGAGAACGTCGATGCTGTCCGTTCGGGCACGCTGGCGCTGACTTGGGTGGGTGCCGCGTTCTTGTCGCGCATTGCGCCCGAAATTGAGGCGGTTAGCTTGCCGTTTGTGTTTCCAAATCGCGAAGTGGCGATGCGCGTGATTGATGGCCCCGTGGGCACAGCCATCGATAAAAAACTTCAAGAAAAAGGCTTTATCGCACTGGGCTGGATGGAGCTTGGCATGCGCCATATCACCAATAGCAAGCAACCGATTCGTACGATGGCTGACTTGAAGGGCATGAAGATTCGCTTGCAGCCTAACGAGACACATCTGGCGACCTTCCGTGCCTTGGGTGCTAACCCGGTGGCGATGGATGTCAAAGAGTTGTATTCGGCCCTTGAGCAAAAAGTGATTGATGGGCAAGAAAACCCCTACACGGTGATTAACGCTAATCGTTTTTCAGAGGTGCAAAAGCAACTGTCGAACTCTGGACACTTTTTTGATTTCATCGTTGTGCTCGCGAGTAAAAAGGCGTTTGATCAACTCAAGCCTGAGTTTCAAACAGCCGTGCGTGAGGCGATGACCAAGACCGTTGCGCATCAGCGTAAGTTGGCAGAGCAAGATGAAAAGGATGCGTTGGCCAAGCTTAAGACAGGCATGACCTATACCGAAATCACGCCAGCAGCTTTTGAAGAGATGCGCTTGGCAACCTTGCCGGTGATTGAGGGCGTGAAAAAACGCGCTGGAGAAGCACTGGTGAATCAAGTGTTGGCTGACGCTGCAAAAAAATAAGTCGTGGCTGAAGTTAAGAAATAAGTTGTGGTTGAAGCCAAGAAATAAGTCTTGGCTAACGCTGCAAAAAAATACGTAGGCTTTACGCTGGCGCTTGCAATACGTCAGACCTGTTTTGTTCTGGTGAGTTGGCCAATCTTTTTTAGTTTTTGTGACTTGGTCGGCTCACACAAATTTTTTGGTAATTTAAATATGCTTTCAAATACACTTAGCGTGACCTACAACACACGCCCGCTCTTGGGTAGGGTGTTGTCCTGGTTAGATGAGGCGCTGATTGCATGCTTGCTCGTCACCTTCGCCGTCATGGTGGGGGTCGTGTCTTCGCAGGTCTTTTTAAGGTATGCGTTGAACACTTCGCTTGACTGGGCTGACGAGCTGGGTCGATTAATGTTTGTCTGGACGATATTTTTAGCGATCCCCTTGGGAGTTCGGCAAGGGGGGCATATCGGCATCGACATCATCATCGATAAGTTTCCGGCGTCAGTGCGCGAGGGCGTGAAACGCGGTGGTTCAGTGATCGCTGCGCTGATGATGGGCGCGATCGCCTGGGCTGCGTTGGGCGTGGCTCGCGAGCAATGGGATGAGTTGATGGCAACGCTTGATGTCAGTGTGGGGTGGTTTATCGTGCCCATCATGATTGGTGCGCTTGTCTCGGCATTGCACTTGGTACGGATCGCGATTGAAGGTGCGCCTGTTGCCGCTGTTGGGGGTGCAGAATGAGCTTATTCGTGATTGTCGGTTTTATGTTGCTGGCGTTGTTTGGATTACCGATCGCCTTTGCGATGGGCGTCGCCTCGATGATTGCGTTGTGGGTTGGTGGCGTTGATTTTTCAATGGTGCCGCAACGCATGATGCACTCGGTCAATTCGTTTCCGCTCATGTCGATACCATTTTTTATGTTGGCTGGCGAGCTGATGATTAAGGCGAACATCATTGAACGCCTGATTGCGTTGGCCAACACGCTAGTGGGTCGTGTGCGCGGTGGCTTGGCGCACGTCACCATGTTGGCGGGTGCGGGTCTGGCGACCGTGTCGGGTACAGCGGTATCTGATGCCAGCGCGCTATCCTCAATCTTGGTGCCCTCGCTGACAAAGGCGTATGACAAGGGTTTTGCGACTGCCATCGTGGCGGCGGCGGCTAACCTTGGGCCGATCATTCCGCCTTCGGCCGCGATGATTGTCTATGCCTTTATGGCGGGCCCTTCCGTGTCAGTGGGCGGTATGTTTATGGCGGGCTTTGTGCCCGGCATTCTCATTACGATTGGTTTTATGTTTTTGTGTAGCTGGATTGTGAAGCGTCGCGGTTGGGCCGATACGGGCGAAGCGTTTCGCTTCAGCGCGGTCGTCAAAGAACTCAAGCGTTCAGTGACGGTGTTGGCAATGCCCGTGCTTGTCATCGGCGGCATCGTGGGCGGTGCCTTCACTGCGACCGAAGGTTCAGCGATTGCGGTGGTGTACGCCCTGATATTGGGTTTCTTTGTCACACGAACACTCAAGCTATCCGACTTGCCCGGAATCGTGGTGCGTGCGGCCATCACCTCGGCGGTCGTGGGGGCGTTGATCGCCTTTGCTTCGATCGTGACGTATTTAATGACAGTCGATCTGTTGCCGCAAAAACTGTCCGAGTTTTTACGCGCAATCACGACCAGTGGCTTGGTCTATATGTTGCTCGTCGCAGTGCTGTTGTTTGTGGTCGGTATGTTCTTAGAGTCAAACTCGGCCTACATCATGCTTGTCCCTTTGCTGCACCCAATCGCAATCCAATACGGCATTGATCCGCTTCACTTTGGTTTCTTGTTTGTGTTGAACCTTGTGATTGGCATGTTGACGCCGCCGGTTGGCGTGGTGTTGTTTGTCGTGTGTGGCATCACAGGAGTACGCATGCGCGAGCTGGTATCCAATCTTTGGCCCTTTATCGCCCTGATGTATGGCGTGTTGTTGTTGTGCATGTTTTTTCCGCCGATTGTGACTGCTTTGCCTCGAGCGCTTGGTTATTAACGTCAAATCTTTGTGCATTATTTTTAGCTGAAATCTAAATTAAGGAGTATCCCCATGTCTTTTTGTACTCGCTTGGGTGCGTTGCTGGCACTCTCTACCGACTTACTGTTTAACGCGAATGTCTCGGCACAAGAGCTTAAGTTCAAGGTGATCGGTCAGCCGCTTGCAACCGGAAACATCCAAAAAAATAAAGAGCAGCCGTTTTTTGAGTCTTTGGCAAAAAATACCGGCTTGCCAATTGTTTTTGAATACAAGCCGATCGACACGCTTGGGATTAAAGAAACCGAACAACTGCGCGTGATGAAGAGTGGCTTGTTCGAAATGGTGTCATTGCGTGTATCGCAAAACTCGCGCGACGAGCCCACACTGTTGGGTATGGATTTGGTGGGCGCCTCGCCTGATTACGCCACCGGCCGCAAGATTAGTGATGCCTGGTTAAGCACGGTTGATGAGCGGCTGCAAAAGCAGTTCAACATGAAGCTGCTCGGCGTGTGGCCCTTTGGCCCACAAATGCTCTTTTGCAAAAAGACCATTGGAAAGATTGGCGATATCAAAGGCATGAAAGTCCGTGTGGCTGATCAGGGCATGGCGAAATTTATTGAATTGATCGGTGGCACACCCGTACCGATGGCGTTTGGCGAAGTGCACCAGGCGTTGTCGTTGGGGGTTGTGGATTGCGCCATTACTGGCCCCAGTTCGGCGAACTCTGCCGCCTGGAGTGAAGTGACTACACATCAATTGCCGCTTGGTTTTCAGCTTGGTTACAACGGCTATGGCATCTCTTTGAAAGCCTGGAATCAACTCAAGCCGGATCAGCAAGCAACGTTAAAGAAAGCCATTGATGGTTTGTTGGATGACATCTGGGCCTATTCAGAACTGTTGTTTAACGACGCTCTGAATTGCAATGCAGGCAAAGACCCTTGCACCACTGGCAAAAAATACAACCTAGTAACTGTTCCCGTATCGGCGGCCGATGTTGAGACGGTGCGTGGCGCTGTCGATAAAGTGTCGTTTCCGGCCTGGGCTGAAGTCTGCGACAAGACCAATCCTGGCTGCTCGGCTGCCTGGAAAGCCAAAGTCGGCCCTTTGGCCGGCATGAAGTAATTTTTTGACTCACTACGCTGACTGAATGGATATTTAATAATGAAAGAAAAGATTGAAAACATACTCGGGTCTATTTTTGGCCTGATGTTTTTGTTTCTGGTGGTGTTGGTCAGCGTAGAAACTGTCGGACGCAAGGTGTTTAATTTTTCGATTCAAGGGGCCGATGAACTGGGGGGCTATGCGTTGGCGATTGGCTCAACGCTATCCTTCAGTTTGGCGTTGTTGGGTCGCAATCACATTCGTGTGGATGTCTTGCACGAAAAATTTGGGCCACGTTTGCAAGCGGTCATGAATTGGCTGTCGATTGTCAGCCTAGCGGCCTTTGCGATTTTTATGGCTTGGGTGGCAGAAAAAGTGATTATGGATACGATGGCCTATGGGAGCACAGCCCAAACGCCTTGGGCCACGCCGTTGGTCTACCCGCAAGGGGTTTGGTTAGCGGGTCTGACGGTTTTTGCTTTAGTCGCACTGGTCTTTGCTGTGCGAGCAACCAAGCTTTTGTTTAGAGGGCAGATCGCTGAACTGAACGAAGACTATCAGCCTAAAAGTGCGAAAGAAGAGTTGCAAGAAGAGCTCGCCGATATTGCGTTGCGTAGTCAAGACTCGGGAGTCAAACCATGAGTGTGACGTTGATCTCGCTAGCCTTTTTTGCGATGGTAGCTGCCATGCTCGTTGGTTTACCCATTGCGGTGGCGATGGCCGCGATCGGTATTATTGGTGGCGTCTGGTCTTATGGTATGCCGTTTATTGATTCAATCGCTCCAGTCGTCTGGGGCGTACATAACGAAAATCTTTTAACGTCGATCCCGCTGTTTGTTTTGCTGGGTGAACTGCTGTTGCGCTCGGGCATTGCCGACCGCATGTATATTTCGCTGTCGGCCTGGTTTGGTCGTTTGCCCGGCGGTTTATTGCACACAAATATAGGCAGTTGCGCTTTGTTTGCAGCGACCTCAGGTTCGTCAGTGGCCACTGCGGCCACAATTGGTACGGTGGCGTTGCCTTCGCTGTTAAAACGTGGCTACCCCGTTCGCGCCTCACTGGGCAGCATTGCAGCGGGCGGCACGCTGGGTATTTTGATTCCGCCTAGCGTCAACATGATCATCTACGGCTCGCTGACGAACACTTCAATTGGTAAATTGTTTGTGGCCGGCATTATCCCTGGCTTATTACTCACCGCGGTATTTATGTTGTATATCCTGGGCTCAAGCCTAGCTAGCGGTTCGTCGATGCGCGAAGAAAAAGTGCCGATGGCCGAGCGCATTGCACTGTTGACGCATCTTGTGCCGCCCATGATCGTGTTTGGGATCGTCATGGGTAGCCTGTATTTTGGTATCGCCACAGCGACTGAAAGCGCGGCGCTTGGTGTACTGGTGGCGCTGTTTTTTGTCTGGAAGGCTGACAAGTTGCAGTGGGTGTTATTGCGCACCTGTTTTATTTCGACGGCACGCGTGAGCGGCATGATCTTATTGATCATTACCGCAGCCTTTATTTTGAACTTGACGATTAGTCTGACTGGTGTGGCAGAGGCCATGACAAAATGGGTAACTGGCTTAGGGTTAAGTGCAACGGGTCTGATCCTTGGATTGATCGTTTTTTACCTGATTCTTGGTATGTTCATGGACGTGCTGTCAATGATGGTGGCCACCATACCGATCACTTTCCCGATTGCGACAGCCTTGGGGATTGATCCGATCTGGTTTGGTATTTTTATTATTCTGATGTGTGAGCTTGGCTTGATCACACCACCGGTTGGGATGAATCTCTTTGTCGTGCATGGTATCCGCCCCGACAAGGGTGGCATCGAAGATGTGATGTGGGGCGCGTTGCCTTACGCCATCCTCATCATATTGTTCACGCTGTTATTGATGGTGTGGCCTGAACTGGCAACGTGGCTGCCGACCAAGATGTAAAGACAGATCCCAGTGCTCAAGCGCACTGGGTCGTGTTTAGAGTCAATGGTGTGAGCGGATCATAAAACTCTGTTCACACGGTAGTCAGCCTGTTGAACCAGCATTTTCGCCAAGTATCGGCGGGGTGGCCCGTGTCATTGCTCAGTCGAGTTGCAAGCCAATTTTTTTAACGAGCTCGCTCCATTTGTTTTGTTCAGCAGTGATGCTTGCCTCGGTCTGCGCGGGTGTGGCATGAATCACGTCTAGACCGATATTCTAAAAAGCTTTTTGGGTATCGGGGTTGTCTAAGGCTTGATTAACAAGCTGATTGAGTTTGTTGACGATCGGTGCCGGTGTTTTGGCTGGCACCAAGATGATGTACCAAGATTCAAATACAAAATCTTTGACGCCTTGTTCGGCGATCGTCGGGATACTTTCTAAATCCTTGATGCGCGTGGTTGAGGTAACGCCCAACGCTTTGAGCCGCCCTGCTTGAACCAAGGGCTCTGCCACCTGAGGGCGATAAAAACCGACCTGCACACGACCACTGACGATATCTTTGACTGAGTCGGCCGTCCCTTTGTAGGGGATATGCAGCATGTTCGTTTGCGTATTGTCTCTAAACAATTCTGCGGCCATGTGTGGGTTGCTCGCTTGGCCACCCGCGGTAAACGGCACAATCACTTGCATCGTGCGCGAAGGAAACTCTTGCGCGTGGGTCGTGAAAGACAAAGCGCTGATGATTAACCCAAAGGTGAGTGTCAGGCGAGATACGAGCAGAGGTGTTTGACAGTCTCCGATTTTTATTATTCAACAAGTTAGCATAATCACGGTGCTCGTCAAAAGCCTTGCTTGACACCTGTAACGGTGACTAGTAAAACATTAGACAGCCCGAGACAAATAAAG
>JBAWWV010000161.1:0-8225 GCA_037146575.1 Alcaligenaceae bacterium
CGTGCCTCAATATTGAATGGCCCTTTCAATTTTGGCGCCCGATAAGTGGTCGCCAGTTCGGCGTAGGTCTTAATAGGATCTAGCCCACGCTCACTACATAGCCAGCGATACCAATAATTACCAATCGCCACATGGCCGATTTCATCACGCAGAATAATATCGATGATTGCTGCGCCGACCGGGTCGCCACCACTGGCCAACTTGTGCCTGACAGCCGGCGACGCATCTAAGCCTCTAGCCTCTAAGGTACGAGGCACCAGCGCCAATCTTGCCAAGACATCGTCTTGCGTGCGCTCAGCCATTTCCCATAAGCCATCGTGACCTGAAAAATCACCGTACTGAAAGCCTAAGGTTTGTAAATGCTGATTGAGCAAGCCAAAGTGCTCGCACTCTTCTTGCGCAACTTGCAACCAGTCGTAATAAAACTTATCAGGCATGTTGGCAAAACGCCAAATCACATCCAAGGCAAGATTGATCGCGTTGAACTCGATGTGGGCCAACGCGTGAATCAACACCGCGCGCCCCTCAAGCGTGTGCACGCTGCGTAAGCCTAGCTGCGCCGGCGGCACGAGCTTTATTGCAGGGCGGCCAGGGACACCAACGGGGGCTGCAAATGTACGCCCGGTATCAAGCAGCGTGCTTTGACTCAAGGCACCCAGGCACTTAGCCTTCGCCTGCCAGGTATCGTGACACAACGCCTTCAGCGCAGACTCTCTAAGCTCCATCGCTTAAGCCAACTGCCACCAGGCAAAGCCCAAGGCGCTCAAGGCACCACCTGTCAGCATCGTGCGCAAACGAAAGACCCAATCAAGCATGAGCTCGGGCAACTTGTGCCTCAGCATGGTGTCAAGCAACCATTGAAAAGCCAAGCCCGCCATCAACATCCGCAGGCCTGTTTCTGGCGTCGTGAGCGTAGACGCCCAGCCGACAAGTGCTGGCACCACACTCCAGACAAACATCGTAGCGCGTGGTGCGCTTGCGGGCGCATGCACGGCCATCCCCCACCATAGCGCCCCCACAAAACTCAAAATGACCGCGCCATACATGATCAACGCCATCAGTGCGAGTACTGGATCGACTCCGGTGTCGACCACCGTTGCCAGAGCAAAGCCCCAAAAAGGCATCAGGCCAAGCAACCCTGGTATCAACGCGGCAAGGGGGGTGCGGGTGGGTGGACTCATGACTTCAATTAAGCCTTGCTAGCCGCTTTCTTTGCTTTTTTCTTGGCTATCTTTTCTGGGATACCCAACATCGTTTTACGACAGCTAGGCGCACCGCAACGACACTCGTACTGAGCTTTAAGCGACTTGGTTAACTTCTCGTCATCGATAATTAAGCCGTAGTCGTAGTTGAGCTCTTCGCCACGCTTGATATCGCGTTTAGCCAAGATGTAAACGCGTTTGCCGCCTTTACTTTCTGAGCTCTCGCAATTGGGCTCACAAGCATGATTAATCCAGCGCGCTTCGTTACCCTGATCATTACCGTCGATCACCTTACCCGAGCTTAGCGAAAAGAAGAAGGTATGAAACGGATCATCGGGATTTGTCGGGTGGCGCAGGTCGGCCTCTTTCGCACTGATCGTCGTGCCAGCATATTCAATAATGCGCGTACCTTCGGGGATTTTACGTGCGGCAAACACGCCGTTGCCGTGTACTTTTGATTGCCGGACAACGTGCCAGGGCTTTTCAGATG
The DNA here is from genome assembly GCA_037146575.1 of Alcaligenaceae bacterium. GTDB lineage: Bacteria > Pseudomonadota > Gammaproteobacteria > Burkholderiales > Burkholderiaceae_B > Zwartia. The sequence goes on from JBAWWV010000161.1 coordinate 1,693, forward strand.
TGGTCATTGATATGCGGTCTAAAATCAGGTGCGTTTCACACCAAAACAATGCTGTGGCTCGGGAAATTGACTGGTGCGAACCTCGTCAGCGTAACGCTGAACCGAGCTTCGCATGATTTCTTCAAGATTGGCATAGCGCTTAACGAATTTTGGCACACGCTCACCACTTAAGCCAAGCATATCTTCTGTGACCAGTATTTGGCCATCGCATTTCACTGAAGCCCCAATCCCGATTGTCGGAATCGCAAGCGCTGCCGTAATCGTTTCGCCCAGGGCCTCGGCGACCCCTTCAAGCACAATCGCAAATGCGCCCGCCTGCTCAAGCGCTTGGGCCTCAGCAAGAATGCGTGCGGCAGTTTCGGGGCTGCGACCCTGTGCCAGATAACCCCCCATGGTGTTCACGTATTGAGGCATTAGCCCGACGTGTGCCATCACAGGGATGCCACGGTCAACAAGGTAACGAACCGTTTCTGCCATCACGGTGCCACCCTCAAGCTTAACTGCGCTGGCGCCTTTTCCGATCAAGTGCGCGGCATTGCGAAACGCTTGCGCCAGTGATTCTTGATAGCTGCCAAACGGCATATCAGCGACCACGCAGGCGTGTTTTGTCGCCTTCACGACTGCGGCGGTGTGTTGCCCAATTTGCTCAACCGTGATGGTCAGTGTGTCGGGCAACCCATAGGCAACCATCGCCGTCGAGTCGCCAATCAATATAAAGTCAACGTACTCATCAATGATCCGTGCCGTCGAATAATTATGGGCTGTCAACGCCACAATTTTTCGTTGCCCCTTGCAGCCCATTAATTGGGGCACGGTAACGCGCTTAATTTCTACATGCGAACTCAAAACAGTACCTCAGCCTTTAACAAGAAATCTGCCCCCCCTGCATTCATGCGGGTCAGTGCGAGAATAGATAACAGGATCGGTGCGCGAACCGTGCGCAAACCCACCGCTCGCGCTTTTTGAATGTGGGCGACAACCTTTCTTGGGTTGAAAGGTTGTCGCCGAGTTCAGTTCGGTTCCGGTCAGTTCGATGCGTCGAGTCGAGCCGCGCTGATCTGACCTGCACGCGCTTATTTTGCGGCTTTTTTAGCTGCGGTTTTTGTTGCGGTCTTTGTGACTGCTTTTTTTACCGCTTTCTTCACTGCTTTCTTCACCGCTTTTTTTACAGCTTTCGCCGCAGGTTTCGCTACCGCAGCATCGACCGTATCCGGCGCAACGGCAGCGGTTGGTTTGGCCACGGCTTTTTTAACCGCCTTCTTAGTCGCTTTTTTAGCCGCCGTCTTAGTTGGCGTTTTCGCAGCGGTTTTAGTAGCAGCTTTAGTAGCCGTTTTACTGGCTGTCTTGCCCGCAGCTTTTGCTGCAAAACGACCTGTGCCGGCTTTGCCACCCTCTTTGACAGGGCGTGCCTCAAACTCAAAGCTCACCTTGCCGTCTTCGCCACGTGACAGATACGCTTTAAATTTGCGATTGTTACGGTTAGAGATAAAACCCTCAAGCAAATCCGTGCGCCCGGTCGCTAACAACTTGGTCATCTGCTCGGCGCTGATCTCTTGCTGCAAAATCACCTTGCCCGACCTGAAATCGCAATTACGCTCAGGCCCAACCGATTTTTCACAGATAAAACTCATGCCATGCTCAAACACAGGTGCCTGGCATTTGGGGCATGGGCCTAACGCCATCTGCCCTGAAAAATCAACCGGCTCGTTAGCCTCTTCATCACGTTGGCCAAAGTCAAACTCAAGTTTCGACTCAGCGTTAATAATCAAGATCGAGGCAAAAGGGCGACCCATCTTACTGATAAAACCCTGCATCGGCCCGATGCGTTTGTCGGTAATGAGCGTCTCAACTTCTTCCGGCTCAAACGTGCGTCCGCCCGGATGCTTACCAATCGAAAAATCGCAACTGGTGCAGGCATACCGCCGATAATTTTCTTTCACAACATTGCCGCATTTTGGGCAAGGCGATTTCAAGGTGACGTAATCGCCCGGTACTGTGTCGCGCTCATACTCTTTAGCGCGCTTCACAATGACTTGCGTCATCTGCGCGATCTCAAGCATGAAAGCTTCGCGCTGCATTTCACCTTGTTCAATTTGCTTAAGCTTGTGCTCCCACTCGCCAGTTAACTCAGGCGAGGTCAGCTCTTTAACGTCCAAGCCGTTAAGCAAAGTCATCAACTGCCTGGCTTTTGCTGTCGGGACAAGATCGCGGCCGTCGCGCCGCAAATAGGTTTCTGAAAGTAGGCCTTCAATAATCGTCGCGCGGGTCGCCGGAGTGCCCAAGCCACTTTGTGCCATCGCCTGAGCAAAGTCATCGTCATCCACCAGCTTGCCCGCGTTTTCCATACCCGACAACAAGGTCGCCTCGTTGTAGCGTGCAGGTGGACGGGTGGCCAGGCTCACGGTCTCGATCTCTTCGGTGCGAACTTTTTCACCGGCCGCCACGGCGACTAAGTTAGCGTCGTCGGCCTGCGCTTCGCGTCCCTCTACAGCGCGCCAACCAGGCGATACCATCACCTTGCCTTCAGTCTTAAAGTGATGGCCTTGTACGAGGGTTGTCCGTACCGTGTCGCGCCACTCAACCGGCGGAAAGAAAATCGCCAAGAAACGTTTAACGACGATGTCGTAGACCTTTGCCTCAGCATCGCTAAGTTCGGTAGGCACCTGCATTGTCGGAATAATTGCAAAGTGATCCGACACTTTTTTATTATCGAAAATACGGCGGTTAGGTTTGACCCAGCCATTTTTGGTAATCGTCCCGGCATGCGGGGCAATTGCTCTTGACACGCCTTTACCCTCAGCTAAACCTGCAATGGTCTCGCGTACCGTATTCAGATAGTCTTCGGGCAAAAATTTTGAATCGGTTCGTGGATATGTCAGTGCCTTATGACGCTCGTACAAGCTTTGGGCAAGTGAGAGCGTCGTTTTCGCCGAAAAGCCAAAACGCCCGTTGGCCTCTCGCTGTAACGAGGTCAGATCAAACAAGGGTTTAGCCGCTTCAAAGCGCGGTTTAGATTCTTCGGTGACCACCCCTGGCTGATTGCGGCAAGCCGCCACCACACTCTTCGCAGCGGCTTCGGTCCAGACCCGCGATTCTTTTTGCTCGGCGTCGTCAGCGACTTTTTTGAAGCCTGGATCAATCCAACGCCCTTCATAGATACCGGCGGCTGCCACAAAACTCGCTTTCACTTCCCAGTAGTCACGCGGTACGAAGTGACGGATTTTTTCTTCGCGAGCAAAGACTAAGGCCAACGTAGGTGTTTGTACGCGCCCAACCGGCGTCTTGAAAAAACCGCCATCTTTACTATTAAAGGCCGTCATGGCGCGCGTGCCATTAATCCCCACCAGCCAGTCTGCTTCAGCGCGAGACCGGGCGGCCGCCTCAAGCGGCTTCATGGTGTCATCGGGCCGCAGCGTCGCAAACGCTTCGCGAATGGCGTCTTGCGTCATCGACTGCAACCACAGCCGTTGCGTAGGTTTCTTTTGGCCCGCATATTGTGCGATGTAGCGAAAAATCAATTCGCCTTCACGCCCGGCGTCGCAGGCGTTAATTAGCGCGCCAACATCCTTACGTTTGATCAGTTTGACCAGCATTTTGAGCCGATCGCCCGAACGCTTGTCCTTGGTTGGCGCCAAGTCGAACTCAGGCGGCACAACCGGTAAATGCGCAAAGCTCCATTTACCTTTGACGGGGTCATTTGGAGCGATCAGGGTCAGCAGGTGGCCCACACTTGAAGACAACACGTATTTTTCGTTTTCGAAAAAGTCGCCTTCGCGAGTAAAACCACCCAAAGCACGCGAAATATCGAGTGCAACAGAGGGTTTTTCGGCAATGATTAAGGTTTTAGTCATTCTTGTCCAGATACAACTCTTAAAGCGGTTTACCAAGCATGGCGCGAGGCCTAAATCAGGCTAACGCGCATCATAAGAGTGGTGATGAATGCCGTGCAAGTTAGCACGTTCAGGGCCTTGACCCCAAATTTGGGTCGCCAAAGACCAAAATGTCTCTATATTAGAGGCCGCTATTTTTTCAAAGCCTAACGCTTGCCAGGCCTGCTGCAACACCCCCAAGGGATTCGATAAATCTATGGCTTGGGCACCATTTTGCTTAGAAAGTTTCAAGCCTCTGGCGTCATAAACCACCGGAACATGCAACACGCTGGGCGGGTTTAGCCCCAACTGCTGGGCCAATAACTGCTGACGCGCGGTGCTACTAAGTAAATCTTCCCCTCGTACGATGTGGGTGACACCTTGCTGAGCGTCATCCACCACCACCGCCAGTTGATACGACCAGATCCCATCGGCGCGCTTGAGCACAAAGTCACCCACCACGCGGGCAACGTCTTGGCTCTGTGCGCCCAGCCAGCGGTCTGTAAAGCCTGAGGTCCCCTGCGGTACCCGCAAGCGCCAAGAGTACGCCTGACGCCCGACTGGCGCGCCTGAACGGCACGTGCCTGGGTAGGGCCGCTCTGAGTGAGCACTTGCGTCAGGCTCGTTGAGCACCGAGTCGGCAATTTCACGTCGGGTGCAGCCGCAGGCATACACCTTCCCGGCCGCCAACAGCGTTTCAAACGCTTGTTGATACAGGCTTAAGCGCTGCGACTGGTAGGTGACCTCGCGATCCCAGTGCATGCCTAACCCTGCTAATTGCTGCAAAATCAGCTCGGCAGCACCCTGTACCGCTCTTGGGGTATCCAGGTCTTCGATTCTGATCAGCCATTGCCCCCGCTGGGCGCGCGCATCTAAAAAACTGGCCATGGCAGCCACGACTGAGCCCGCGTGTAGCGGCCCACTCGGGCTTGGAGCAAACCGACCAACGTAGGGTGATACCGCGCCCAACAAGCTCAGTGCAGAAGCCGATCGCCGTCGTCGCGCAGTAATTCTTCAAGGATCAGATGATCTACCTCTGACTCTTGGCTCCAGAGCACCATCAGCGCGATGATTTTGATTTTTTGCAAGGACACAGATCCTTCAGTGGTGGCCAAGGCACGGTCGATCACGATTTCACGTAACGCGGGCGACAAGGCTTCGGTCGCTTCGAGAAAAGTGATAAAACCAATCGCTTCAGGGTCGAGGTGTTGCTGCTCAAAGTCAGCATACACACGCGAACCGCTACCGGGTGTCTGCGACAGTTCAACGCACTGTGCAGTGGTTTCGGCCAAGCCCACCAACCAGCCTAACGCGTCGTCAATATCGGTGTGCTCAAAGCCCGCCGCAGCAAGGCGCTTTGCCAACACATCCGCCGACGGACAGGCCTCGGGGGTGTAGTAGTTCTCGAACAGGTAAACCAGAATGTCAAACATAAAGACGGGCTCCTGTTGCTGGCCGGGGCAGGGGGCACCCGACCAAGTAGTTTGACTCTACGCCAAAAACTTTGCCGCGACAAGCCCGGCAATTAAATTTATTTTCAAATACCGTTCACCAGTCACCGATCGCATCAAAACCCTATTCAGCCAAGGGTAATCAGCGCGGCACCCTCCGCCACTTGATCTCCAACTCCGTACAACAATTCTTTAACGGTCCCCTCTGCCGGTGCCGCAATGGTGTGTTCCATTTTCATGGCCTCCATCACCAGTAAAGCCTGCCCGCGCTTGACCTTGTCACCCACCGCGACATGCACGGCAATGACCTTGCCAGGCATCGGTGCCGTTAAGCCACCCGCAGGCTCAGACTGCCCGTCAGCCGCGTGCTTCAGAGGGTCTTTCAGTACAAGTGCGGTCATCACGCCCGATGAAAAAACATCAAAGCGCTCGCCACGCCGCACCACGGTGCCGGTGACCGCCAAGTGACCTAGCGTCAGCTCCATATTCAAGGCTGGGCTGTTGACATCCTTGGCCGTATTGCCGTTCTTAGCCGTATTGCCGCTCTTGGCCAAGCGCCAACCAAACGCGTAGCGCTCGCCGTCCAGTTCAAGCACTTGGTCTATGCCTTGGCGATGCAACACACAACTACGGGCACCCTCTTGATCCGCCCAACTGAACGCACGCCGATATAAACCATTCAAGCGCCAACCGTCTGTGCGTGCCCAAGGGTCGCCATCCGACACGGCCGCGGTTTCACAAAGCAACAACGCGGCCACAGCAAACGCTAGCGCCTCGTGGCTAGCGGGCGCGGGCGCCGGCAACAATGTTGCACGCTGCTGCTCGATCAGCCCCGTATCCAAATCACCCGCGGCAAAGGCCTGATCCGTCATGAGCCGCGTCAAAAACGCCACGTTGGTATGCACGCCCACCACCTGCGTCTGCGCCAGCGCTTGCACCATCCGCGCACGCGCCTGATCCCGGTCAGCGCCCCAAACAATCAGCTTGGCAATCATCGGGTCATAGAAAGGCGAAATCGTATCGCCCATGCGAACACCACCATCCACCCGAATATCTGCATTGCTAAACGCCGCATGTGGCGGCAAGGCCAGATACGCGAGCGTGCCCACCGAAGGCAAAAAGTTTTTGTCTGGGTTCTCAGCATAAATTCGAGCTTCGATCGAATGCCCGCTACGCGTCAGTTGCTCTTGTGTCAAAGGCAAGGCCTCACCGC
>JBAWWV010000162.1:0-8166 GCA_037146575.1 Alcaligenaceae bacterium
AATCACTTTTTAAAATAAAAACAATAAGTTACATAAAAATAAAATAGTACATCTTTAATTTCAAACTAGTACAACAACCCCCTCCCCACAGCCAGCGCATTCTGCATCGTCATAAACTCAGCACCCTCTTTAATTAGACTTTCAACAAAGCCTTCAAAGGCCAGCATGCGGTTGCCGCGGCCTAACACGTAGGGGTGCATGGTGTAGGTCAGGATCCCGAAATCGGTACTCTTTTTAAAGTACCTGAACTCGTCTAGCCAGCTCTCCATCACGGTACGGGCACTTTGCAGGCCGGGATTGACGGTGGTGGGCATGCGCCAGTATTCAAAATGAGGGTGGTCATCCAAGTGCCAGCTAATAGGCATTTCGATCAGGCTGGTCTCTTTGCCAAATTGGATAGGGTCGCCCAGTTTGACTTGATCGCCGGCCCGTACCGGGTACGGATGGTAATCACCGCCCATCATGCTGCTGTCGTACTCAAAACCGTACTTAAGCAACAGATTTAAGGTGTTTTCGCTCAGATCCCATGAAGGCGAGCGATAGCCTACTGCCCTGCCACCCGTTAACTGCTTAATGGCCGCAGTCGCGCGCAGCATGTCTGCCTCTTCTTCTTCAAGGGTTTGGCTGGCCGGTGGGATATGCGCCCAGCTGTGGTGGCCAATTTCGTGACCGCCCTTGACCACAGCCTCGCAGGCTGCGGGGTAAGTTTCGATGGTAAAGCCTGGCACAAACCAAGTGGTGGGGATGCTGTGCGCTTTCACTAAATCTAGGATACGTTTTGACCCTACCACCCCGAACTCACCGCGGGACAGTGGGGTGGGCGAGGTCATGCCCCTTGAGATAAAGCCTGACTGCACATCAAAATCATAGGTCAGGCAAACAATATGACGCGGCATGGCAAATCCTTTTGAAGGTCAGAATACGTTGACTACGTTGACATCCTCCCCGCCCTAAAGGGCGGGGATTTCTACGGCGCTACGCGGTGATTTGCGAGTCGCTTCGGTGGGTTCCTGCTTCACTGAGCGGCCGTACTGCACCGACTCTCCACAGGCTAACAAGCGGTACCCCCGCTCTAAAATATTTATAGCGCCGACCAAGTCTGCGTTTTCCTCAAAACCACAACCGACGCACTCAAACTTAGCCTGCGTCTTGCGGTTTTCTTTCGACGTGTGGGCGCAGCAAGGACACGTCTGACTCGTGTATTGGGGCGGAACAGCTATAAGCTTACCGCCTTTCCATGCCATCTTGTACTCAAGCTGGCGACGGAATTTTGACCAGCCTTGATCGAGGATCGACTTGTTAAGACCGGACTTGGCCCGCGCGTTTACCCCGGGTGCATTGATCGTGCCGGCTGCAGAGGCAGACATATTGCGGACTTTCAGGTCTTCAACGACCACGAGCGCGTGGTTTTTGCTGATCGCGGCGGAAGCCTTGTGTAGAAAGTCTTTGCGGATGTTGGCAATACGGCGGTGCAGATTTCTGACTTTGGCCTGGGCCTTCTTCCAATTGTTACTGAATTTAACTTTGCGGCTTGTGCGGCGCTGGTATCGGCGCAGACGAGCTTCATGCTTGCGAAAACTGTTGACCGCTTCGATATGACTGCCGTCGCTCAGCGTGGCGAACCGAGCCACGCCGACATCGATTCCAACCGCAGCGCCTTGTGCAACGGCATGCTCTACCGGTCGCTCGGTCTGGATCGATACAAACCATTTGCCATGACTCAGGCTAACAGTCACGTTACGAACTTCGCCTAATACGTCGCGACTCTTGCGGTAGCGCATCCAGCCGAGTTTGGGCAGTTTGATGCGCCCGTTGAGGTTGTCTAAGGTAATTGCTTGCGGAAAGCGGAAGCGGTCATACTGGCCTCGCTTTTTAAACTTGGGGAATGCTGCGCGTTTCTCGAAAAAATTCTTGTAGGCACGCTCTAAGTCCTTAAGCGCCTGCTGTGTGATTTGTGAGTGCGCTTCTTTGAGCCAGGGTGTTTCGGCGCTGCTGCGCCATTCGGTTAGGTGCTTGCACAGCGAGGCATAGCCAAGATGCTTTTCGCCAACCTCGCGCCTCGCCTTCTGCAATGCGAGCGCCTTGTTTTAGACGAACCGGCACGCCCCGGCGAACTGGCGCATCTTGCGGGCTTGTTCGCTAGTTTGGCGCAGCTCGAATTTGTAGGCTTGAAGTCTCTGCATACTGTAATTATATACAGTCTATTTATCGACTCAAAATGCAAACAGCTAGGACAGCGCTACTGTCCGCGCTATTCATCCCTAGCCTAAAGGCCGAGGCTTTCCGCGCAATCCGGTAAGCTCTATCAGATATATTAGCAAGCTAAACCATTTAGGGATTTTGGATGTCTGATCGCGGTGACAATACTTCGCCTGAACACTCTGCGAAAGCCTCGAGCTTTGGCAGGCTGCTTGAGAGCTGGAGTTCAGGAATTTTAATCGTCGTGCTGCTCTTACTTTGGCAAACCGGCGTACGCTATTTTGAAGTGCCTAACTTCTTGCTTCCGGCCCCGACTGAAATCGCTCAACTCTTTGTTGACGAATGGTCTCTAATTCAAATGCATTCGCTGGCCACGATTTGGGCGATCTTAACGGGCTATGTCACAGCCGTACTATTTGCCTTAATCGTCTCGGCACTGATGATTCGCTTTGCTTTGCTTGAACGTTTAATCATGCCAATTTTTGTTGGCTTGCAAAGCGTGCCGAAAATCGCGATTGCACCTTTGATTTTGGTATGGGTGGGTGCGGGCATGGGTTCAAAAATTGCTGTCGTGATGTCGATCGCTTTTTTCCCGATCGTGATCAACACCATGGCGGGCTTTAAAGAGGTTGATCGCGGCTTAGCGGATGTGTTTCGTTCAGTCGACGCAAACGAGCGACAGTTGCTCTTTAGGCTGAGGTTACCTTATGCCATACCGTATATTTTTGCGGGCTTGCGTATCGCGACGACACTGGCCGTGCTTGGTGCGATCGTGGCCGAATGGCTGGCTGCGTCTAACGGCTTGGGATACTTAGTGCTGTCAGGTAGCTTTAACTTTAATACGGCACGCTCGTTTGCTGCGATCATTTCTTTAGCAGTGATCGGTACGGTATTTTTTAATTTCATGTCTTGGATCGAGGCGCGAGTGTCATGGCGCACGGGCCTGAACGATTCGACTTCACGAGGGTAAAAGCATTATGTTGAATAAAAGCAAACAAGCCATCCTGAGCGCATTCGCGCTCATTACCCTAGCACTCTCTTCGAGCCCTGCTCTCGCACTCGACAAGGTCGTGATGCGTATCAACTTCACGCCCTGGGGAATGCACGCCCAATACTTTGGCGGCCGTGCACAAGGTTTTTATAAGGCAGAGGGCATTGACCTTGAGATTCGTCCGCCGGCCGCTGGGCAGCAAAACGAGGTCATGATTGCTACGGGTCGCGAGCAATTTGGCGTGACCAACGCCGATGCTTTTGTTAAAGCAAAAGGCAGTGGGTTACCCGTGGTTGCAGTGATGGCCGATCAACCTGACAACCCGTTTTCAGTGATCACGCCGGCAAAAGCCGGCATCACTACACCTGAAAAAATGAAAGGCATGAAACTCGCCTGGTTTCAGGCCAATGTGATGGGCTTAATTGAGCCCGTGTTAGCCAAAGGTGGCCTCACACGCAAAGATGTAGATTTTGTAACGGTTGCACGCGGTGCTGAAGTACAAATGCTAGCCGCAGGGCAAGTCGATGGCCTGTTTGGTTATTCGTTTGGACAAGCGCTGACACTTGAGGGAAAAGGCTTTCCGGTCAACGTGATGCCGGTGCGTGATTATGGTGTGCAGTTTTACGGCACAGTGATCTATACCAACGAGGCCCTGCTCAAAAGCAATCCTGATCTGGTCAAACGGTTTGTGCGCGCAACGATCAAGAGTTTGATCTGGACACACGACAACGTTGAAGAAGCGATGAAAGAAATCGTTGCTGTTTCACCTGACCGCGAACTTAAGCTTGAAGCGCGCAAGCTACGTATGATTTACGATCTTTACAACACGCCTGACTATGCAGAGCGCTTTGGTTTGATGACTGATGCCAAATGGCAATCTTCAATCGATATTTTGGCGAGCGGCGGCGATTTGCCTAAAAAGCCAACGGCGCAAAGCATGTACACCAATGCCATCATCAACAGCATTGATGAAGCAAAAGAGCTCGCTGCACTTGTCAAGAAACCGGCAAAATGAGTGACCTAGCAACCCCTGCAACGAGCGCAACCACAACTTCAAGTTGTGGTATTTCAATCGCGGGGATTCAAGTCACCTATGGGCTTGGCTCTGCGCAAGCTGTTCAAGCTTTAGCGCCCGTTGACCTCGAAGTCGCCGACGGTGCCTTTGTTTCGTTGGTAGGGCCTTCTGGCTGCGGCAAGAGCACCTTGCTAAAAGTCTTGGCCGATCTAATGCCGCCAACACAAGGGCAAGTGTTGATCAACGGCATGCCGCCTAGCGCCTTGCGACAAGCTGGTCGCATAGGCTTAGTGTTTCAACAAGCCAATTTGATGCCCTGGCTGACGATTGAAAAAAACGTCAACCTGCTCAAAGAGTTGGTACAAGCAAAACGCAAAAGTCCTGACGCTTTATTAAAGGGACAAATCGCAAAGACTGCGCAAAGCATTGAACAGTTGCTTGAGGTCGTTGGTCTAAAAGGCTTTGAGAAGAAACTACCCCACCAGTTATCAGGCGGCATGCAACAACGGGCAGCGCTTGCGCGCGCTCTAGCGCTTGACCCTTCAATTTTATTGATGGATGAACCCTTTGCCGCGCTTGATGAAATCACTCGCGACCGGATGGCGTTTGAATTGATGCGCATTTGGCAGCAGTATCGAAAGACTGTCATTTTTGTGACGCATTCGCTTGCGGAGGCTGTGTTTTTATCTGATCAAGTCGTGTTGATGTCTGCACGCCCTGGTCGTATTCATAAAATTTATGAGATTGATATTCCTCGCCCACGTACCGAAGACACGCGTTTATCAGACGACTTTATTCGACTGGTCGGTGAGATTAATCGCGAACTCTATAAGGTGATGCTGCTGTGAGCAAACGAGACAAAATGCCCTGCCTAACTGTGGGTGATAACGCCTTTGAGCGTGGCGTGGCGCACGGCAAAACCTTTGCCGCTGATGTGGCAGCCAACCTTGAAACTTATTTACGCCGCTTTGAAGCCTCGGGCTTAGCGCGCGCCGAAGCGTTAGAAGAAGCCTTGCGTTGGCAGACCGCTATGCAAAGTCAAAACACCGAGTACGCTGAAGAGATGCTAGGCATCGCCAAAGGTGCAGAGCAAACCTCTGCGGCGATCGCACTGTTGAATGCGCGTTACGAAATCGCCTTTATGATTTTTGGCAAAGACGCGCGCAAGCAAGAGCAAGCCTTACAACAAGCCACGGGTGAAACCGATGGCTGCACAACCTTTGGTTTGTTATCCGACGTGACCGCCGATGGTCACACTTGGCTTGGGCAAAACTGGGATTGGATTGCTGGCGTGCATCAACGCACGATTGTGTTGCGTATCAAACGCTCAAATAAGCCTAGCCTTGTGTGCATGACCGAGGCCGGTATTGTGGGTGGCAAAATGGGGGTTAACGAATGCGGCATTGGCTTAGTTGAAAACGGCTTGGCGTCGCACCTAGATGGCTGCAACCCTTATCAAAAACCGTTTCATATGCGGTGTCGTGAAGTTCTTGACGCCGATCGCTATGCCGATGCGCTGACGCCAATCGTATCAACCAAACGTACTTGCTCGGGTAACTTTGTGATTGGCGGCGCGCAAGGCGAAATCATTGATTTTGAAACCAGCCCAAATCACATCACCTACATTAACCCCGTTAACGGCATCGTCACACACTCTAATCACTTTATGGGTAGCGGACACGGCGAATCGCAAATGGAGAAAGTCAGCCCTGGCACGTTATTCAGAGCTTCGCGCATGCGTCGTTTACTAGAGCGCGGTGGCAAAGCGATTGATGTAGCGACGATGACAGCCGCTATGAGCGATCATTTTAGTGAGCCTCACTCGCTTTGCCGGCATCCTGACCCACGCCAAGCTGAAGCAAAACAGACCATGACAACAGGCGCGGTATTGATTGATCTTGAGAGCCGTGTGATGCATGTGGCTGACGGCCCCCCTTGTGAATTTCCATTTATTGCTTACTCTGTTGCTGAACGCTAAGCCTTAGGCCATCAAGCATTGCATGACTGACTTGTAACCGCCAACTCAAAAGACTCAAAAAATGTCCACAAAAAAAATTTACATCATTATCGAAGGCGCAACCGGGCGCTTGGGCAATATGCAACACCTGCGCTCTTTGCTGAATATTCGCAAAGAAGGCGGCCTGTTACTTAAAAATGGCGATAGGCTTATCCCTGAGCCAGTGCTGTTAGGCCGTAACGCCGATAAGCTTAAGGCCTTGGCCGAACCCCACGGCATTGCTTGGTCAACGGATCGGGCCGCTTGTCTTGCCGACAAAAATAATGAAATCTATTTTGACGCAAGCGTGACCGCTGGCCGCTTTGAGCGTGCGCAAACGGCTATGCAAGCGGGCAAACATATCTATCTAGAAAAACCAATCGCTGAATCGCTTGATGAAGCCCTTGAGTTGGCGCGCATGGCTGAGCGCTTGAAGCTCAAGAATGGCACCGTACAAGATAAGTTATTTTTGCCGAGCTTGCATAAGCTGCGTAAAGTCAAAGAATCTGGATTTTTTGGTGACATTATTCAGGCCAAAATCGATTTTGGGTGGTGGGTATTTGATGGCGAGATTCACCCTGCGCAACGCTCAAGCTGGAACTATCGTAAACGCGATGGTGGCGGCTTGGTGCTGGATATGTTTCCGCACTGGCGTTACATCGTCGACACACTACTAGGCGAAGTTAAATCCGTATCTTGCCGTACAAAGACGGCGATCGCCAAGCGTCGGGACGAACAAGGCAAACCTTATGACGTAGACGTTGAAGATGTGGTCTTAGCCACACTTGAGCTGGCGAATGGTGCCTTGGTTGAGATCAATGCCTCGTGGGCAGCACGCATCAAGCGTGATGATATTTTGACGCTGCAAGTCGATGGCACACACGGCTCGGCCTCGTGCGGCTTGTATCGCTGTTTTATTCAGCCTATGGCAGCTACGCCCAAACCGGTATGGAGCATTGAGGTGCCCACAAGCGAAGACTTTGACGCGCAATGGCTTGAGGTGCCCGATGTCGCACCGTACACAAATTCATATCGAGCGGGCTGGGAGTCGTTTTTAAAACATGTGATTGATGACACCCCTTTTGCTTCGCCTTTGAAGGCGGGAGCGAAAGGCATTCAATTAGTCGACGCGTGCTATCGCAGCAACGCCGAGCGGCGCTGGATTGATTTGCCCGAGCTCACACTTTAAAACACACACTGAGCTCAATCGACGATTTCATTGAATACATTCTCTGAGCAGATTTTCAAATATCTTTGAGCCCGTTCAGCGAGCAGGCAATAGGATGTCAGGCGTGCTCACCATGCGGACTCTAAAATCTCAATAAGCTGGCTGGTTTGGGTCACCGGCCTTGGATTATTTTTAATTCCAAAGTCGTGCATTACCTTATCGGCGATGACTTGAAAATCTTCACGTTTAACACCAACATCGCGTATGCGCGTTGGCAAGTTCAAGCTTCGCACCAACTGCTCAATTGCATCAGCAGCCTCCATTCCTGCGCAGCCCATAGCCTGCGCAATCATTTGTTGCTTTGGCGCATTGACGACTTTGTTGTAACGCATCACCGCGGGCAGCAACACGCACGAGGTATAGCCGTGCCCGACCCCAGCGTGAGCGCCAAAAACATGACCAATCGCGTGGCTGGCACCCACACGCGCGCCGAACTCAAGAATACGAATCGACATGGCCATGCCGCGCTGGCAATCAAGCCTGGCATCTAAATCAGCTGGGTTAGCCAACACTCGTGGCAGACCCTTGGATAACAGCGCTAAGGCTGTCGCACCAAAGGCGTCTACACAAGGGTCGACATTTAACATCGCCATAAACTCGGCGGCATGGTCAACCGCCTTGATGCCGCTTGAAAGAAATAAATTCATCGGGGTATCAAGCGTGATCAGTGGGTCAACAATCACGGCTCGAGGCGCTGTCATTGGATAACCGAAGATCTCTTTTACCCCTGCCGTCGT
>JBAWWV010000163.1:0-8102 GCA_037146575.1 Alcaligenaceae bacterium
CTTCTGGTGCTTACGCTGGCTGCAACAACAACAGATCACCAACTGCACTGCGACCGTTTTAAAAGAAGATTTAATTAGATTAAACAATGCCCCGTTGGTGGCGCGCCTGGCAGGCCTGCCGCAACTTGGCCGTGGCCAACAAATCGAACTGCACATCACTGGGGTCGACGAACTCGCGCTCGAACTCGAAGCGCGCTACGTCAGTCTGCTGGATGCCGTCGTTGAAGCCTCTGAGGTTGCCGATGAACCAGAAGCGAACTTGGCCGCTACCACTGAACTTGAAGCCCCCGAAACTCAGCCGCTGGAAACCCACGCGACTGCGCTGGAAGCTGAGCAAGCCCGATCCCTCGAGGTCAGCCTGACTGACGCCAGCCACGCGGCAGCCGCGGCGCTCGAAACAACACCGGAAGCCAACGCCGCAGCGCTAAGTACAGAGCTTGCAACACACTCACCAGAAAGCTCTAATACGAGTTCAGCCGTCCCGCCACCCCTTGTCTGACACTTGCGTTGAACACACTAACCACTTCGCCTGAAGCACGCTTGCCGGTTGAGCCTCTTGAGCCGGATGACGCCTCAACACATTTTTTGCGTTGGGCGATCGTGCTGTCAATCCTCTGCCATGCCGCCCTGCTGGGGTGGCAGCGGCAAGTCGTTACCCCCGTACGTCCACCGGTCTCAGAGCTTGAGGTTGTGATGATGAACGCAGGCACCGAAAGCATCCCCGTCAAAGCCCAGGTGTTAGCGCAGGTCAATGTCGATGGTGGAGGGCAAGCCACCAGCGGCGTGGCCTCGAGCAATCTTCCCTATCTTGGTGAAGCCCCCGAAGCGGTTATCTTAGAGCGCCTGATTAAACAGCGTCTACAACTAGAAGCAGAGCAACAACAACTACTGTCCCAACTACAGTCTGCACAGGTCGTTTCCGAGAGTCGACCTGCCGAACAGTTTTTGAAAGACTCACAACAGGCCGGACCAGACGAGCGCGATCAAGAGCAAGTTCTGATGAACAATTCTTTGACCGCCCTATCAGAGCAAGTGCAGCAGTACAACCACCGTCCACGTAAAATGTTTGAGGCGCCCTCGGCGCAGCGGGCCCGTTTCGCCGAATACATTAGTCTGTTGCTCCAGCGGATAGAACAAATTGGTACGCAACAATATCCAACAGGTACCGACGGTAAGGCCTATGGGTCGGTTCAGGTCACCCTGACCATTCGCTCAGACGGCACGCTCATCGATATCACTATTGATCGCCCCTCAGATAAAGCCTTACTCAATCAAGCCGTCAGGCGCATCGCGCAACTGGCTTCTCCCTTTACACCGTTTCCGCGCGAAATGGCTAAGCAAGGCGAGGAGTATCTGCTGACGCGCACCTGGCATTTTGTCGACGGCACCCTACAGGCACGTTAATCATGATCATCACCTCGCCCTCAAGCCAGCCCCCTACCCACGCGACACGTTGCGCCGTGATCGGCAATCCTGTCTCACACAGCCGCTCACCCGCAATTCACCAGCAATTTGCACTGCAAACAAAACTGCCGCTGCAATACGACCGCCTGCCCGCCGACGTTGATCAGTTTGTGCCCACGGTGACGCGCTTTTTTGCACAAGGTGGCAAAGGCTTAAATGTCACTGTCCCCTTCAAGCTTGAGGCTTGGGAAATCGCCCGCGAGCATTTAAGTGCACGGGCCGTACTCGCGCAGGCCGTCAACACGCTTTGGCTGCAAGACGGGGCGTTGCAGGGCTGTAATACCGATGGCGTTGGGCTGGTCAGGGATTTGCAACGTCTGGCACTGCCCCTAACGGGAGCGCGCGTTTTAATGATTGGTGCCGGGGGCGCGGCCCGTGGCGTGATTGGCCCATTACTCGACGCTGGCTGCGCCCATTTGCGCATCGTCAATCGCACCCCCGAGCGAGCGCACGCGCTGATTGCCGCCTGGCCACGCGAGCATTTGCCCACGCCCGACAAGCTTTCAGCAGGTGGGCTTGCGCAAGCGGCTCACACACAGGGGTGGGATCTGGTGCTCAATGCCAGCGCGAGCAGCTTGAGTGACGCAGCGCCCGCAGTGCCCTCTGGGCTTTACGCCGCAAGCGGCTGCGCTTATGACTTGATGTACGCCGCGCAGCCCACCGCTTTTATGCGCCAAGCGCAAGCCGATGGCGCACAACAGTCGCATGACGGCCTAGGCATGTTGGTGGAACAGGCTGCTGAAAGTTTCTATCTTTGGCATGGTGTACGGCCAGAGACCGACTCTGTGTTGCATATGATTCGGGCAGAGCTTGACGCTTCAAATTCAAATAAGCCTTAAGACGCTACGTCAAATAGTCACGAATGCCTTTACCCCCAAAAAACTGCCGAGTTCTGAGCGTACCAAGCTGCGTTGGGGTTTAAACTAATCCTATGCGTACAGCCCGTCGTTACCTTGCCCGTGAAATTTATCGCTCCACAGCTGTGGTGCTGCTCGCCCTACTCGGCTTGTTTATGTTTTTCACCTTAGTCGACGAGCTCGACAGCGTCAGCGACAAGTTTCCGTTGATTGCCTTGTTTTACCTGCAGGCACTTTCGGTACCTACGCGACTCTACGACCTGTTACCCATTGGTTTGCTCATTGGCGCCATTCTGGCACTTGCTGGCTTGGCGCAACGCAACGAGCTTGTGATTTTGCGTGTCTCTGGCGTCAGTGGTATGGGCTTGCTCAAAATGCTTTGGCTGATTTCGATCCCAATCGTCTTGGGGGCCACTGTGCTCTCAGAGTTCATTACCCCCATCGCCGAGATCAAAAGCAGTGAGGCCAATCTACTCATGCGTGGCCGCGTCGAAGGTGGGCGCCTGGCAAGCGGCTATTGGTTCAAAGAGCCTACGCAAGGGGGTGGTACGCGTGTCATTAATATCGGCAAGCTACTGGCCTCTGGTAACGCTGCAGATTTGCAGATCTATGAATTTCCTGACGGCACAGTCCTATCCCTCATATCAAGCGCCGAATCCGCACGCTTTGCTGACGGGCAGTTGATTATGCAAAATGTCATCGAAACAAGGATTGATGCCGAAACCAAAAATATCCTGGTAGACGCTAAAGTCTCTGCGCAACCGGTCGTTGTCAAAGAAAAAATCGCCACCCGCTCAGTCGAGACCACGCTGAGTGCCGAACGTCTGGTGGCGCGTATCCTGACGCCCGAACGCATGACCCTTAAAGCTCTGCATGATTACATCCAATATCTCGACCGCAATCAGTTGCAGTCAGATCGCCAGGTCGTGGCTGTGTGGCGCAAACTTGCTTATCCCTTTACCTTGGTTGTGATGTTAACGATTGCGGCGCCAATTGGCTTCATGCAAACGCGTCGAGGCGGCGTAGGTGCAAAAGTCTTTCTCGGGATCTTGCTCGGCACGGGTTTTTTTATGATCAACCAACTCGCGCTAAACGTTGGCTTGCTCTATAAGTGGCCACCTGTTGTCACAGCGCTATTACCCAACATTGGCGCAACGGTACTGGCTCTAACGGCGATTATGGCGATGGAGCACCGCAACGCAATCATCAGTAAAACCTTCGGTGTCTGGTTAGGTCGAAAATCTGCAGCATGAGTATGCACAGCATCTGGATGGTTGGCGATATTCAAGGCTGCTGCTCATCACTTGATGAGTTACTGGCGCATCCTGAAATCTCAAAAGAGCCTCTGGCACGTTTTTGGTTTGCAGGTGATCTGGTGAACCGCGGCTCGCAATCGTTGGCAACCTTACGACGCTTGATGGCTCTTGAAGAGCGCAGCGTTGCTATTTTAGGAAATCACGATCTGCACTTATTGGCAGTCGCAGCTGGGGTGAGGCGCTTAGGCAAAAACGACACACTGCTCGACATACTCGAGGCCCCCGACAGCGAAGACCTGATCAATTGGTTGCGTTGGCGGCCGATGGCGCACTTTGAACTTGGGCATTTGTTGGTTCATGCCGGCGTACTGCCCAAATGGGATGTACACAAAACACTCACTCTCGCCAACGAAGTTGAGCAAGCATTGCGAAGCCCCAATTGGCGCAAGAGTCTAGAAAAAATGTATGGCAACGAGCCAGATCACTGGAAAGACGGCCACACTGGCGGTAAACGGCTGCGCGTGATTATCAACGCGCTGACTCGCTTGCGTATGTGTACCAGCAAAGGGCACATGGCGTTGTCGCTAAAAACGGCACCGGATCTGACCCAAGGCGACTTGATGCCCTGGTTTGATGTCAAAGGTCGCGCAACGCAAGACGTCACCATGGTGTTTGGTCATTGGTCAACGTTAAAACTGATGCTACGTGACAACGCAATCTGCCTGGATACTGGGTGCGTGTGGGGTGGAGAACTCACCGCCGTGCGACTGCAAGATCGTCGTACGGTGCGTATCGCGTGCCCGCAAAGCATTGCGCCTGGCGGCGATTAACGAACGAGCGCACGCGTTGACCCCACGCGGCTCAAACAATTATTTTTGCTTAAACCAATCGAGCATAATCGTATTGGTTTGGTCAGGCGCTTCGTATTGCACCCAATGGCCAACGTCTGGCAAGATGATTCCTTTGCGATTGGCGTAGGGCTCAATCATGTTTGCCATCAAATAGTCTGGGTCACACGTAATGTCATGCGCACCCCACACGATTAACGCTTGACCGCTGTAATCGTCAAGCGCAGGCCCAAGCAAATCACGTCCTGAAATCCCGCGACTCCGAAACCTGGTTTGTACACACGAGTAAGTATGAATATCCAGCGCGAACGGATCAATCGCTTCGTCGGCGTAGAGCATATGCGCCCATAAATTAAAACGCATTGCCTCGCGCATCTCTTCGTCTGTGACAGCGCGCTTCCAGTTCACCAGTTTGCCACGTTCGCGTCTTGGGCCGCCATGGCCACCGGGGCCCAGTATCGCTAAACTTTTAACCGGCATCCCGCGGGCCGCCAGATTGGCTGACACCAACCCGCCAAACGAAAAACCTGAAAGCTGAAACGGCGTGTTGGCCCCAAGTAGCTGTGTGATGCTTTGCTCGGTCACCGTCAACAAATCGCCGAACTCGCCAAACAGCGGATCACTCGAATCGCCGTAGCCGGGCAAATCGACGACAAACAACGAAAATTTTTCGGCAAGCACATCGATATTATGCGCCCAGTGCATCCAACTGCCGTGGCCGCCATGAATCAATAATAGGGGCTCACCCGAGGCGTCTCCATACTGCCGCCAACTGACTTGGTGATCACCCACATCCACCGAATGGCGAATCGCACGCTGCTCGTGCTGCTCAATCCAGGCTTGTGTGTTGGGGTCATTCCATTGCGTCATGTCTATGTCTCTTTAACGAATTGCTACGGTTTTAGCTCAACGCACGGGGTATCGCCAAGCGATTTTGTCAGCGTACGGCTTAATTTTGTGATGACGAAAAGCCTAAAAAAACTGTTGCCACTCCGAACCACATAGAATATAACAAACGTACCATAGGCAAAAACCGACTTCCATGCAAAGCAGGCAACGACCAGCGCGCATGGCTGGTTATCGTTAACGCTTAACAAAAAATTTTCTTGAGACACTCCCCCCTATGATTATCGATGTACACGGCCACTTCACCACCACCCCACCCCAAGTCGCGAAATTTCGCACAGATCAAATTGCAGAATTTGATCGGACAGGACAGGCACCCACCACGCCCCCATCCGCAGTTTCAGACGCCGAGATTCGCGACGGCATTGATAACAACCAGCTGCGTATCATGCGCGAGCGTGGCATCGATCTGACGATTTTTTCACCGCGCGCAGTGGGCATGGACCATCACCGCGGCAACGAAGACACCAATGTCGTCTGGGCGCGTTACAACAACGAGATCATTCATCGCGTCTGCAAAATGTATCCCGACAACTTTGTCGGGGTGTGCCAGTTGCCTCAGGCACCTGGCGTTGCGCCCGGGGCCCGCGTATTTGAAGAGCTTGAGCGCTGCATCAATGAGTACGGCTTTATTGGTGCCAATATCAACCCTGATCCAACCGGCGGCCGCTGGAGCGACCCACCCTTGTGGGATAAAAAATGGTGGTATCCGCTGTACGAAAAAATGGTGGCACTAGACATACCTGCCATGATTCACGTGAGCGGCTCTTGCAATCCGCATTTCGACGCAGTGGCCACGCACTACATCAATGGCGATACGACCGCCTTTGTGCAATTCATGACTTCGGACATCTTCAAGGATTTTCCGACCCTCAAATTTATTATTCCGCACGGCGGCGGCGCTGTACCCTACCACTGGGGACGTTATCGCGGCCGCGCGCAAGACATGGGCTTGCCACCACTTGAGCAAAAAGTTTTAAACAATGTGTTCTTTGATACCTGCGTATATCACCAGCCAGGCATTGACCTTTTATTAAAAGTGATCCCTGCCAAGAATATTTTGTTTGCCTCTGAAACTGTCGGTGCGGTGCAAGGCATTGATCCGCTCACCAACTTTTATTTTGATGACACCAAGCGGTATATAGACGCCTCGCCCTCCGCTGATCTGGCACAAAAACAAAAGATCTTTTCTAATAATGCGTTAGGGGTGTACCCACGTTTGCGCGCGCACCCAAGGTGCCAAGGCTGCTAGGCACAAAAAGTGGTCACTGTTCAGCGGAGTCGACCGACAGTGGCCTCTGAGGTCCGTCAGTACTAGAGGCGTATCAGGTGTTTGGCAACACAACTGTAGCGATCGCGTCACGCGCCATGTGACCAAGCGCCGCACGTGGCGGTGCGTTCGCAGCCTGCGCTTCAAGAACCACCGGTAAAAAATGGATTTCGACCGATAGACCACTGGCGCTCAAGACGCGCCACACACTATCGAGCAAAGTCTGCTCGCCCACAAAGGCAGCCAAATCACTTCGCCGCCCCTGATGAAAATACAGTAGCGCCACAGGTTGAATTTGCACAGCCGCTTTGCGCGCAGGTTCAAACAAGTTGGCATAAAACGGCAATAAACCAAAGCCAGGCGACGTTGTCCCCTCAGGAAACAAACCCACAGCTTGCTCGCGTGCAAAGTGCGTTTGCATCGCTAAGCCCACTTTGTGCACGGCGTGGCGTGAGGCGCGTTCAATGAAAATTGTGCCTGCGCCGGCAACGAGCCAACCCAGTAAGGGCCAGCGCCTAATTTCGCTTTTTGCGATGAAGGCCGTAGGTCGCACGCCGTTCAGGAAAAAAATATCGAGCCAAGAGATGTGGTTCGCCACCCACAGCACACCGCCGCGCAAAACAGGATCACCTCGCTGGATTACGCGCACGCCGCACAATTCGAGCAATATTTTTGACCAATATTTTTTTGCCCAAAGGCGCCCAGACAAACCAATCCAGGGATAAGTCAGTGCGATGATCAAGAGGCCGCAAAGGATCCAACACGTCACGAGCACAACGCGCAACGAGAACCTCAGGAACTTCAACCAGCAAGCTCCCACGCAACCTGACCGCGCACCATCGTCAGGCAGACCTTACCAGGCAGCTCCATCCCTAAAAATGGAGTGTGCTGACTTTGACTCAAGAAGGATTCTCGATTCACTTGCCAAAACGCCTTTGGGTCGACCACGCACAGGTCAGCGGGCGCACCCACACCAATTTGACCCGCTAAGGCAGCCTGGGCCGAGGCACCCGCAAGCACACGACCAGGCCCGCTGGTGACGCGTGCCAGCGCCTCTGGCAACGCAACCTTGGCCTCTGTTGCCCATTTCAGAGTGAGTGAAAGCAATAGTTCAAGACCCGTGGCCCCGGGCTCAGCTTCGGCAAAGGGCAACATTTTGCCGTCATCATCGACCGGCGTATGGTCTGAACATACAACATCGATCGTGCCGTCTGCTAACGCAGCACGAATCGCGTCACGATCACGCTGCCCTCGCAAGGGCGGATCTAAACGAAAATTACTGTCGTAGTAACCAATATCGATATCAGTGAGATGCACATGATTTGCTGACACGTCACACGTCACGGGCAAGCCTTCGCGCTTGGCGGCACGCACGAGTTCGATGCCCGCCGCTGACGAGACTCGACAAATGTGCAACCGCACACCACACGTGCGTTGCAACTCAAAGAGCGTGTTCAACGCAACCGTTTCAGCCTGTACTGGGATGCCAGGCAAACCGAGT
>JBAWWV010000164.1:0-8029 GCA_037146575.1 Alcaligenaceae bacterium
GGCCCTCGCCTTGGAGGGTATAAAAAATTTCTTTAACGCTATATGTCATGATGGGATGTTATTACAAGACTCATGACGAATTGTACCGGCGTTGCTACTGACTGGCGGGCTTGTTCCACCAACCGCCACCAAGGGCTTGAAGCAGGGCGGCAGTGTTTCCTAAACGGCTGGCCTGTATTTGAGCCGTGTTTAGCAAGGCCTGGCGGTAGGTTTGTTGTGCGTTGATCAGTGCAAGTCGATCCAGATAGCCACTTGCGTGCTGTCTGCCACTCAGTTCATACGTTTTTTTAGCGGCCGCAGTTAAGTCGTTGACGATTGCCATGGCCTGGGCATCAGATTTAATCGCATGCAAGGTATCGGCTACGTTTTGAAAGGCTGTGATCACAGTCAGACGGTATTGCGCGGCAGCTTGCTTTTGCGCCTCGGTGGCCGCGTATTCGCGGTGCATCAACGTGCCACCAGCAAAGATTGGCTGTGCTAAGTTCAGAGCAAGCTCAAAAAATCCACCGCTACCCGCCCAGAACATTTGGTTGAAGTTGCTTGCGGTGCCACCTAACGTACCGCTCAGAGATAGCTGTGGAAATCTGGTCGCACGCGCCACGCCGATCTGTGCGTTGGTAGCACGAAGCAGTTGTTCGGCAGCCTTAATATCTGGTCTTTGCTCAACGAGTTGTGAGGGCAGAGAAAGTGGCAACTCATCGGGCAACTTGAAAGAGGCGAGGTCAAACGCAGGAACGTCTTGATCTTGAGTGCGACCGACTAAGACTCTTAGCAAATCGCGATTTTGTTCAAATTGTTTTTGCAGCGGAGGTAACAACTGTTTGACTTGACCTAAGGCGCTTTCTTGAATTGAAAAATCAAGCTGGGATGCATAGCCTGATTTTTGTTGTCGCTTGACCAGCGCGACAGCAGTTTCATTGGCCTCAATCATCTCTTTTGTAATGTCAATTTGCTTGCGTAACATGCCGTCTTGTACGGCTGCCGCAACCACGTTAGACGCCAGCGTAATGTAGGCGGCCTGCAATTGAAACTTTTGGGCGTCAGTTTGCGCTTGTAAAGATTCAACGGCGCGACGGTTCAAACCGAAAATGTCGGGCGTAAAGCCCACCGTGAGTTGCGCGGTATGAAAATTAAAGACTGTCGAACCGTTGTAGGGCGCTGTGCCACCTTGGTTAGCGGGAGTGCCTTGATAGGCGCCGATGTAGTTTCCGTCACCCTGAACACCAGGTGAGTTTCCGCCTAGGTTGCCAGGCAATTGTGTGCGCGTTGGCATGTAGTTCGCTTGCACTGTCGGAAAAAAATATCCCTGCTGTGCGTAGACGTTTTGTTGCGCAACCTTAAGCGCCTGCTGTGCGATTTCGACGGTCGGGCTGGCTGCAAAAGCCTGTTCGATCAGTGTGTTGAGTGCAGGCGAGCGAAATAGCGTCCACCAGTCGTTACGGATATCTGCGCCCACTGCGAGGCGTTGATCACCACCTGGCTGGCTGGTCGTGCCAGTGCTCGTAGTCGACACTTCTGTTGCGGTTCCATAGCCTTTGGATTGAGGAAGCTCTGGACGTTGATAGTCGGGGCCTACCGCGCAGCCTGTGATCGCGGTGCAGACAAACGCGACGACGCAATACTTAGAAAGTCTCAGTTTACCCATGTGTCGGCTCACTTGTTTGGTCATCTAGTAGCTCAGCGGCTTCATCTGAGGTATTAGTAAAGTGACCAAAGAGTTTGAGTGCGGCCGGCAAAATCAACAGCATAAAAATTGTTCCGGTCGTGATGCCACCCACAATGACGCAGGCAAACGGACGATTTGTTTCGCTGCCAATGTCTTGCGACAGAGCCGCAGGCAACAGGCCAAGACCGGCCATCAGTGCAGTCATCAAAATCGGACGCAAACGCGATACCGCACCCTCTAGGATTGCTTCAGTGGTTGACTGTCCTTGGCGCAGACGCATGATGACTTCTTCGGCCATGATGACACTGTTTTGTACTGAAATGCCTGCCACGGCAATGAAGCCGACCGCGGCCGAGACGGATAAATTTAAACCGGCTAAGCTCAAGGCCGCTAGGCCGCCAATCAGTGTGAACGGCAACATCCCAATCACTAAGCTTGCCATGCGTAATGAGCGAAACGCCCAAAATAGCAGGGAAAAAATTAAAAGGAGTGTTAAGGGAATAATCACCGTCAGCCGTTTTGTTGCGCGCTGCGAGTTTTCAAATTGACCACCCCAGCTCAACTCATAACCCGGTGGTAACTTGACCTTGTCTTGCACCTTCTTTTGTGCCTCGGCGACAAAACTTCCTTGATCACGACCAAGTAAATTCATTTTCACAATCACGATGCGTGTGCCAGCTTCACGCAAGATCCGTGAGGCGCCCTCTCGAACCTCGACGGAAGCCACGTCGCCTAAGGCGAGGGTGCCCGAACCATTACCAACCTGCGTACCAGGAATCTCAAGTTGCAGCGCTGCGATGGAATCGATGCTGTTGCGGTGCTCACGATCAATTTTTACGACCACATCAAACCGTTTGTCGCTGTCATAAAAACTGGTGACTGAGACGCCAGACATGGCTTGAGTCACCAAGGTGCTGACATCGCTAATGCTAATGCCATAGCGAGCGAGCTTAGCTCGATCTGGCACCACCACGACTTCTGATTGACCGCTCAGTTTGGTGGCCTCAACATCGGTCGCGCCTCGGATGTGTTCGATGACCGCAACAATTTCAGCGGCTTTTTCTTCAAGTATTTCTAGACTTGCGCCGCTGATCTTGGCAACGATTTCGCCTCGAAAGCCTGACAAGGATTCTTCAACGTTATCCTGAATCACCTGAGAAAAATTTGTCATGATCCCAGGAATGGAAGATAAATCCTTTGACATGCTGCTGACCAACGCCTCTTTGTTGGCGAAGCGCCACTGATCGCGTGGTTTCAGGTCGACTAGACTCTCAAGATTATTTGGTCCCTTAGGGTCTGAGCCATCATCGGGGCGCCCGACATGCGAAATCAGTCGTGAAACCTCTGGATAGGCAAGCAGTTTTGCTCTGACCAGTCTTTCGATGTCTTTGGTGTGCTCAAGCGATGACGAAGTTGGCAAGGTGATGCTCAACCAAATGTTGCCTTCGTCTAACTTGGGCATGAACTCGCTGCCCATTCGCATCGCAAGTGCAAAAGCGACGACGACCGGAATGATTGAAAGTAACAGTGCTTTTCGTGCATGGCCCATGACCCAGACGATCAGTGTGCGATAGCGTTCTTGGAGGCTGTCTAGCCAAGGTTTGTGCTTTTCAACCAGGGGCTGATTACGCACGACGTAGGCGAGCAAAGTCGGCAAAAGCGTAAAGGTTAAGAGGACTGCACCGATCAGAGCAAAGGTTAATGTTAAGGCAACGGGCGTGAAGATTTTTCCTTCGACGCGCTGAAAAGTAAAGATCGGCACAAAGGCCAAGATGATGATGGCTTTAGAAAATAACACCGGCCGCGACATGTCGGTGAGTGTACGATGTACCGCATGCATCCGCTCAGAGATGGCAGCGTTTGAGCTGGCTTCATTTTTAGCCGAACTCAGCGCTAAGCGAACCATCAACGCTTCGACAATTACCACTGCGCTGTCAATGATGATGCCAAAGTCGACTGCGCCAAGGGAAATGAGATTGGCCGACACCCCCAAAGCGTTCATCAAAATAAAAGCGAAGAGCAACGAGAGGGGGATCACGGTTGCGACCACAAAGGCAGCTAGCCAACTCGATAAAAAAACCACCAGTACAGCAAAGACAAGCAAGGCGCCCACAATCAGATTGTGCACGACCGTGTTAACGGTTAGGGTGACCAGTTCGGTGCGATCATAGATCGGCACAATTTTCACACCGACAGGCAGCTTCGTTTGTAACTCCGCGATTCTTTCTTTGAGCGCTGCGTTAATTTTTGAAGGGTTTCCGCCTTTGGTCATCGAGACGATGCCCTCGACGATGCTATCTTTGTTGTCGAACGCCACGATTCCAAAACGAGGCCGCTCGGCCTCCTTGACAATGGCTACATCCCCAACGGTGATAGATTGCCCCTGACGGGCGATGATCACAACCTTACGGATGTCGTCTAAGGTGGCAAATAGCCCAGCAGAGCGCACGACAAAGGATTCGTCACCGTGTTTGATGAGGCCGCCCCCAGCGCTACTGTTTCCGTTGCTAACGGCTTGGCTCAGTTGGTTTAACGTGATTTGATATTTTCGTAAATTAAGCGGATCGATCTCGATATGAAATTCTTTGATCGCTCCGCCAAAACTCACTACGTCTGCGACACCTGGGGTCATACGCAACGCCGGTCGGATGGTCCAGTCTTGCAAGGTGCGAATTTCGGTGTCGGACAAGCCGGGCGCGTCAATCGTATAACGATAAACTTCACCGACCGCGGTCGACAGTGGCGCCAGTTGAGGTTGAACCCCGGCAGGAAGATTGACCGTCGACAACTTCTCGGTCACCTGCTGACGCGCGAAGTAGTTGTTTGTCCCCTCGCTAAAGGTGAGTGTGACAATTGATAGGCCTGTCATTGTGACCGAGCGCACATTGACCAGATTCGGCACGCCGGCCATTTCTCGTTCGATGGGTAAAGAGATGGTTCGCTCGATATCTTCTGGCGCCTGGCCAGACATTTGAGAAATCACTCTGACCTGAACGTCTTGTACGTCTGGAAACGCCTCAATGGGTAGGTTATTGATGGCGTAACCACCAAAACCAATCAAGGCCGCGACCAACAGCAAAATAAACATTCGCTGTGTCATTGCAAAGACAATCAAACGATCGATCATTGCTTCTCGCCAAGGCTGGCTAAAAATTCTGCCTCAAGCAGTAAGGCGCCTTTGGTCACCACCCGTTCGCCGCCACTCAGTCCTTCACCAATGTAACTAAAGTCGACGCCTCGCTTGATCGGCTTGACTCGTCTAAGAATGAAGTCGCCCGCAGCTTGTTCGACAAAGACGTAGGTGTAAAGGCCACGCGTAATTAACGCTTGGTTCGGGACACGTACCCCTTGCCCATCCGCTTGCAATACCGAGGCGCGAACGAACATTTCAGGAAGTAGTTTTCCCTCTGGGTTATCGACCCTCGCGAGAACGTTGGCGCGTCGAGTATTGGGGTTGATGGTTTGCCCAAGCTGGATAATTTTTGCGGTAAACGTGTGGTCAGTGTATGCATCGCTTTGGATCGCCACCAAGCTACCGAGTTTGACCTTGCTCAATAAAGATTCTGGTAGATCAATGCTGACCCAGAGGCGCTTCGGGTCAGTCACAACAAACAGAGGCGCTGCGAGATTGGGGCTAATTTCAAGGGCAGGGCTTGCGGTGCGTTCTGTGATCACACCTTGCAGCGGGCTTGCCAGACTCACTTGTTGGCCGATGATTTTGAGCGCGTGTGGGTTCAAATTTTTGATCCGTTGCTCTGCACGTGCAGTTTCTGCCTGGGCCTGAGCATACTCGGCTTGGATGGCTTCCCAGTCGCGAGTTGAGATTGCTTCACCTGGAACTAAGTCTTTTGCGCGCTTGACCGCGAGTTGTTTGCGCTTTTCGTCTGCGCGCGCTTTATTTAAGTCGGCATAGGCTGTGCCAAAGTCGGGCGAGTCAATGACTGCTAAGACCTGTCCTGGGGTGACCGCGTCGCCCGGTGCCGCTTTGAGTTCAAGGATACGTCCTGAAAAACTCACACCGATTCTGGCTGTTACCTCTTCATCGTAAGTCACGCGTGCGCTCAGCTGTTCGGACAGGGGGATCGGCGCAAGCGGTAGGCTTTGGGTGTGAAGCATTGCCAGTTGCGAGGCCCCTGCCACAAAGCGAATGTTGCCGGACAGTTCTGCCTGAGCTTGCTGCGTTGACGCGGCAGGGCTTGGCATATGTTGTATCTTGCGGGGAGACAGGCTTGACCAGCCCGCATAGACTAACGCCAAAACCAACAGTGCACCAAGTCCGATGCGTTTGATTTTCTTGCTATCTTTAAAACGTGTCAAAACATTTACCCCTGTGATTGCTGTAGATTTTACAGAGGGCAACGTTGCGTTAGGGTTACGGTTTTGTAATGTATCAGAGCATAGTCAAATAGCTGAAATTGTTGCGTCGCACCATTTTGTTTTCTGATGCGCTATTCACATTGATGCCGGCCACGCCTCTTTGGGAAGGTTTAAGCAAAATTGTTTTGAGTTGGCGCGGTTCAGGGCTTGAACCGGCGCGATTGTTGTTCGACCTAAATGCAACGATAATCGGGTGCAGTAAACCAAATAATAATGACTGGAGAAGACCATGCGCTCTAAAGCTATTCTGGCAAAACTATTGCTATCTTGCACCACATTACTGTCTTTGAGCATGCCAGCGGCAGCGCAATCGCCCAGCCCTAAAAACATCACCATCGTTGTGCCATACGCCACGGGCGGGGCAACAGACATCGTCGCGCGCATGGTAGCGCAACAGTTGGGTGCACGGCTAGGCACGCCAGTGATCGTTGAAAATCGTCAGGGTGGTGGTGGCGTGGTGGGTTGGAATAGCGCTGCGCGTGCGAACCCTGATGGCAATACCTTGTTGGCAATGGAGATGTCTTATGCCATTGCAGCGGGTTTAACGCCTAATTTGCCTTTTGACCCCAGAACGGCCTTCGTGCCGATCAACACTGCGTTGGCGGTGGGTCACGTTTTGGTGATAAACCCCGGCGTTCCGGCACAAAACATCAAAGAGTTGATTGCGTTGGCTAAAGCCGACCCTGGTAAGTTGAATTTTGGCTCGGGTGGCACAGGCACCAATACGCACTTAGGCAGTGAGTTGCTCAAGGCCAAGCTCGGGATTTCGATGACGCATGTCCCGTACCGGGGTGCAGGTGCCGTATTGGCCGATTTGATGGCCGGACAAGTGCAAGTTTTAGTGAGCGCCGTCTCAACGTCATTGCCGTTGATTCAGGGAGGAAAATTACGAGCCTTGATGATGATGTCGGATAAACGTTCGGATGTGTTACCCGATGTGCCCACGGCGGCCGAAGAAGGGTTCCCGGGACTCGAGATGAATTACTGGGTTGGGTTTGCTGCCCCTAAGGGCACACCGCTAGAGGTCGTCAATAAGCTGAATCATGAAATTAACGCCGGGCTGCTCACACCCGAGTCACTGAAACGATTAAAAGAGATGGCCTTTGTGCCCGTAGCCAATACTCCTGCTCAAGCTGCCCAAATGCTTGATTCTGAAATCACGCGTTGGTCAGCGTTGATCAAACAACAGGGTATCAAACCCGAGTAGCCGGTGAGACTGATCAGGCAGCCAAGTAGCCATACTCAATAGCTGCTTCGCACTAATTAGATCAAAGGGTATTCAAGCTCAATAGCGAGTCAGCTTGACCAGCTAACTAAAAAGTTAAGCGGCAAAAGTCCAGTTATAAATTTTTTGCAACGAGCCGCCCATTAGCTGGGTGCGCTCAGCATCGCTAAGTCTGTCGGTCAAGGTAAACGCGTCGACCCCTTGCTTATAAGTCAATAATTCAACGGCACGCGTCCAGTCGGTTCCCCACATACAGCGCTCAAAGCCATAGGCGTCAAAGATGCGGGCAAGTGGATCCCAAATATCGTTGTACGGAAACGCTTGATGAGAAAGCGTGCAGGCGCCGCTAATTTTTATCACGACATTTTCGTGCTGGGCAAGGGCCAAGACGGTTGGGAGTTCGCCAAAAGGATTCGGTGGCGTAGGCGGTTCAAACGGTTGTTGCAAGCCCAAGTGATCAATCACCAGGCGAGTGTTAGGGTTGCGTGCCGCGAGCGCTTTGGCTTGCTCAAGACGCCCCCAGCACAGCAGGTTCACAGGCAGTGAGTGACGTGCCGCAGCTGCCAGTACGCGATTGATGCCGGGA
Source organism: Alcaligenaceae bacterium (assembly GCA_037146575.1). Taxonomy (GTDB): domain Bacteria; phylum Pseudomonadota; class Gammaproteobacteria; order Burkholderiales; family Burkholderiaceae_B; genus Zwartia. The sequence goes on from JBAWWV010000164.1 coordinate 7,855, forward strand.
TCTGCAGCGTCTTCTGAGACGCCTCGGTTTAGCATAATGCGAATTGCAACGGTGCCCTTGGTGGCGGCCCAGGCATCGATCGTGTCGGCCACTGCTGGATCAGAGGGATCAACGGGTTTGATCACTCGAAAACGCTTGGGGTACTTAGCATAGACCTCTAACGCGTAGCTTGGAT
>JBAWWV010000165.1:0-7966 GCA_037146575.1 Alcaligenaceae bacterium
CATCCATCACTAACAGCCGCAAGCAGACTGAGGGGCCAACATCGGTCGCGAGTGAAGCCCACCTGAGCAAAAGTCTTTGACCATCGACAGTCCGAGTCAAACGCCCTTGCTGCTCGATCATTGGATCAAATACCGCACCATTACCGCCCTCAATATCCATCCACGCTACTGCCAGCATATCGAGTACGGTTGACGTGGGAAGGCTAGCAAATTCAGGTGGCGACACGTAGCGCCCCGCAAGCGTAAAAAAAACGGGTGATGAATAGCTATTACGATTGACGTTAAAGTGAATGTCACTTGCCTGACGCACCACCCCCCAGCGCAATAACGCATCAAAGGCAGCCGATAGCGTGCCCTGCTGAGCCTGTCGATCTGTGTGGACACCAACCGTCGCCACGCTTTGTTCGTCTGCAGATTTATCGATCGCAAGTAACAGCGTAGGTGGCAATACAAAAAGCTGTGGTTCACAAAGACGAAAGCCCCGCCGCCTCAACAAATCTAGTACTGCGCGGGTCTGATCGTCGTAACAATATTCAAGAAGAGTAAATACACCCACGCTACCATCAGAAAAACATACTGGGCATACTCGACCACGCAAACTGAGCACGGCAAGCTCATGCGCAAGCGATCGCACAAAAGCCGGCGATAACCGCATTAAGGTTTCGTGCGTAGAAATCTCAACGTATGCTGGCGCATGTGTTGGTGTTTCAGTTTGAGACGTATTCATCTAAAGCCCCTTGTGCAAACACATCGTGTACGTTTGCCCTGTTTTTTTTAAATACACGCAGGGCGGAACAATTCGTTCTAGCCTGTAAAGCAGCGATGGACCCCAAATCGGTCGGGCTCGCGAATTTTTGAATACGTGCGGCTCAGAATCCAATAGAACCTCGGCGGTCAATATTTTTCCGACACCATAGATCGCTAACACCTGATGACTTTGCTGCGCCTGAGCGTCGGCACCAAGATTGGACTGCGTCTGCTGCGTCACTCCGAAAATATTTTTTCTGGCTGCCAATAAGGCAGCTTGCGAATCGAGTCGCAACAGTTCATCAACTGTTGATTGGTGCGGGAGGATTTCGCTCGCTAACGCTTTCGCTATGCTGAGCGATAAGAACGCTGCGGCAAAAAGCAGAAGCACGCCACGCAAGCACACCGGCTTAGTATTGGATGTATTCAAACAAGTCTCCGATGAGTTGTACGACCAAGACGCTGCGCGTCAGTTCTTGCCCTGAAATATTTCCCACCTCGAGCGTCGCGCTGCGCCAACGAACTGGCGTGGTCAGCTCTTGCAAGGCACTTAAGGCACGTAGCGGACCTTTCAGCGCGAGCGAGCGTTGATGCCAATTAGGCAAGCCAGCCGGCCGTTCAAGCGGGCGGCCTTGCGAATCAAGCGGTGCATGGATGGATAACTTTGCCGCGAGCCCCAGTTGAATGTGCTCAAACAAGGGGCTCAAACGTTGCAAGCTGCTCATCCAGTCAACACGCACTGGCTCTAGCGTCAAATCCAGGGGCTGTGCCGCGTGCGACAGGCTCCAGGTGAGCGTGGCGCGATCGAGCGCCACAGCATGAAAATCCCATTCGGCAGGCTTAACAGCTTCAAGATGCTGATTCAAGGCAAACCGGTGTCGACGACGGTAATGTGCAGCGCACGACCAATCAAGCAATACAGGCTCGCACTGCACGCGCAGCAGTTGCCACCCGACCGGATCAAACGGCACACGGCGCCACGCTGTCATCACCTGCAGCAAATCAGAAAATCGGTGCATCGGATGTTGCTGCGCGTAATGGACCATGGCATCAGCCCAGCGCTGTGTCGGCTGCACCTGAGTGAGCGTATCGTCGTGCGCGGGGCGTTGATAAAACCAATGTATCCAGACGCCCAGAAAAATAATGAGCGCGAGCGCAGCGGCGCGGGTTTTGATCCCCTCGCGAGCGGTCTGCTGAGACAACACTCGGGCTTGCTCTGAACATTTTTCATTTAGCCAGGCGGGCAACTGCGTCGAGCTTGCGATCAACTGCTCATGCACCACCAGATTTGGGAAGCGAACACGAATATCATTCAGGGCATCAACCGCGGCTTGAGTGTTCACAAACCAACGGTCTGTCTCAGACACGATCGAGCCCGAGTGCGAGGCAACCATCCAGCTGCCTCCCTCTTCAAAACGCACCAGGCACGCCACCGCTGCGCTAGGGTAAGCGACAGAAAATAGTGCCGCTGCCGAATAGATTCCGCATGACTGCGCAAAATATTGTTTTTCGAGCTGCACACATCCGACGGTTGTTGCGGGTGCACCAACGAGCAGATAGTGTGTTGCACCCACGAGGCGCACGTGCTTTCGTGCAAGCTTCAGAGGCTGGCCGCCCACTATTGCGGTCCAGTCCATCCCGAAGATCAATGGTTGGCCGATAGAATTACGTACAACGACCGTTTTAGCAGGCGGTTTTACGCGTTGAGTTGGTAGGCATTTGGTAAAGGCAGTCAATTTAAAACCCCTCTTCGACTTGAGCGGTAATCACAATCAGCGTAATCGTCCTGTTGTGCTTAACGCGGTCGCTTCCACCCAAGGCGATTGGCGCATCGGCACTTAGGCGTGTTCGGTTGGCGTCGGCTTGCTTTTGCTCAAAGCCGGACACCAACATGGGCTGCCCAGGCCGCAGTGCCACCTGCTGTACGGTGCCATTACCATCGATGGTGATTTGCTGAAGCTGCATGCGACTGCTTTGTTCGCCGATGGTGAGGGTTTTGAGTGGCTGCGCAACCGTGTTGTCATACGCAACCGACAGTAGGATCTGCCCGTCATCTTGAGCATCTGGCACAAGGGTAAGAAATGACCCGACGGTTTCTTCTTTTTGGCTGACCGACATTGAGGGCAAGCCGTTGGCTGCCCCGAGCACGCCAGTCGTACCGAGCCCAGATGTTTTGATTTGATCGATATACGAAAAAGTCGTTCGGATCGCGTGGGTAACCGGGCGCTTATTTAGTGTCAGGACCGGCATCGAGATATGGCGCACGACCGTGCCATATTTCGCCAGAGCATTCACAATCAGCTTAGAGGACTGCAGAGCGCCATGGGCCGTCTCTAGTGCCGCCTGCCCGACCCCTACACCTGTACCCGCAACGGGGGCTGACAACGCCACAGCCAAACTGCCCTGCGCAAACAAGGCATCCCAGTTAAGGCCAAATTCAAGATCTTCGTGGGTTTGAAGAGAAATCTCTTCAAAGATTAAACGAACGCGGCGCGTCAACGTACGGTTTTGGCTTTCGATAAATCGACCAACGGCTTGCAGCACCTCAGGCGTATCGGTCACAATCAAAGAACTCAACGCCCCAGGTTGAGCGGCAATGATCCCCGCACGCGTTAAAAATGGCTCGAGACGTAACTTGATCGCGTCAAGAGCGTGTTGCTCGGTGCTTTTCAGCGAAGTGCCCGAGGTACTATCAAAGCCCCCCGCTTTGGTATTGGCGCTACGCCCCAGGCGAGCGTCAGCTTGAGCCGAGAGAGTCAGTGACCTGACGTCAAACACTTGTGTTTGGGTTCGATAGAACTCAATGGCACCATTTTCGAAGCGCCAGCAGAGGTTTAAGCGTTTTGAAATTTGATCGAGAATTTTAGGAAGCGGTTGTGGCCCCATATCGAGCAAGACTTGATGGGGCATCACCGCAACCGGCGTCATCGCGCCAAGGCTGAGGCGAGGCAAGAAACTCTCGGCCGGTAATAGTGCCTCGGGCTTAATCTGCACCGGTACGCCAGTCGCTTGAGTGATTCTTTCTGCGAGTAAAACAAGATCAGTCTTGCCCCCGCGATACAGCATGGTGGTACTGACCTTTGCACGCAGTGCCGCTGGCAATGTGACCTCGCGCGATAGGGGTACGGCGCGACTAACAAGCCAGGGCTTTTCGACCTGCTGTGCCTTGAGCATTTGGGCGCGACTATTGGTGCGAGCCTCAAAGGCAGTTTGTTTATCCGCGATAGCCTGCCGCGTTTGTACAACCTCTGCCTCGCGTTGGCTGAGGCGTTGTTGCAGGGCGCAGCCGCTAAGCGTCAGGGCTGTCAGCATTGAGGACAAAGCAAAACCTGCGAAGGACCACTTCATGTTGCTGCACCGTCGCCAAGAGTACGATCGCAGGGCTCAGCCACAGGCACGATCCGTAGCACCTGATTCGAATAAAAACATGGCTGCAAGGGGCGATCTGAAAGTTCAGTCGAAGCCAGCAGCGCCTGCACAGAAGACACGAAATCATCTGAAAACTTTGCCGAGGCAGACAAAGGAACGTCGATATCGACAGCCCAATGCTCGGGTTCAAAGCGCCAACCGCTTAGACCAGCCCAGCGGGCTAGCGCTTGCCTTAAATGGCGATCAGTGTGGCTGACCGAAAAAAATGGTCTTGAGGCTTGAGTGGCACTATTAGGTGAAAGAGTGTGGCTGGATAACAAAGAGGCCGGAGCCCCAGGGCGGCCCTCGGTGCCGTGAGCAAGATTCGCAGGGGCTGCGTGCTGACCAGGCTGTTGTTGTGATGCAGACTGTTGTTGCGAACCGGACTGTTGTTGCGGCATCGAGTGGTGCCTGATGGCTGATGACGCTAGAGAGGCGTCTGCGCGCCGAGCGCGCGCCTGCTGGCGTGCTGAGCGAAACATTAACGCGGGCCAGTGCCCGTCAATAATGGTGTACGGCCCTTGGCGCAAATAGGTCAAGACCTGCTCGCCCTGCTCGCTTGCGCCCAAAATAATTGGCAAGATTTGATTTGGCAGCCATTGCAACCAGGTGCGCGACGCATCTGAAAACACTTGCAGCGGCGCAACCGCGCGATCGCCTGAAAGTTTCCAGCCAAAATCAATCGTGCCCGAAGGCAGATTGGTACCACTCGGTTGCTCGCTCGGCCAAGGCCGAGAAACGGGCCCCATGCAGCCAGAGAGCAATACAAACAAAAACAACCACCAAGTACCGCGCATCGTCATGATTCACTCGCCCGCAAACAGTCAACAAGCCGTGATCTTGACCCTTGTCGACAGCCAGCACAATTGTGTGACTCACGAATAGACGAAAAAAGCGCACAAAAAAAACGAGGCCCGAAGGCCTCGTTTTTTTACAATTTGATTATTTTTTTCGCGTTGTTGGTGCTGCCTTAGCTAACGCAGGATCCAACATCAATGGGCGCGACTCGTCGAGTGCCATCGTCAGGGCTGCGACTGGCGGAGTATTACCCGATAAGGCCGCATCAAACTGACGACTCAAAATGGGTTCGATACTGTGATAATTGCGAGCACGAAAACCACGACTGTTTTGATCTTTGACTTGCCGCATTGAATCAACCAACAAGCGAATGCCCGGCACCTTGTCGTAAAGCGAAACATTAGCCGCCCGAAATGCCGCATCCGTTAACGGCAAATACCCAGTGCGTTGATGCCAGCCTGCGGCAATCACTGGTTTAGACAGGTAAGCCAAAAAGGCGACGGTCGCTTGATCAGCCTCTTTTGCATGGCCCGACACCGCCCACAAGGCACCACCACTCACGAAGGGCGCACCCGCCTTGGGGCTCACCTGATCATAGAAAGGCATAGGCGCCATACCAAAATTTAAGCCACGCGTGTCGAGCATCTGCCCGAGCGCACCAGAAGTCGTTGTGACAACAGCGCACTTGTTTTTGGCAAACAGCGCATCAGCTTCGATGCCGTTACTGTTTTGCATGAGGAGTTCTGAACGCTTCCAACTCACCATGATTGACATGTGCCGCATAAACACGGGGTCAGCCAAATTAAGTTCGGGCTGTTGCTTAGCTTTATTATCTAGGCCATTACTTGGCGTGACAAATACGGTGTTGTTAATAGGAGCTAGATTTTCAAGATGAGTATTCACCTGTTGGCTGATGCCAAACGGACACTCGTAGTACGCCTTATCACGCAAGGCGAGCAAATGGTTTTGCAGTTCGGGCCATGTGCGAGCAGGCTTGGTAGCGTCTAGCCCAGCCTTTTGATAACCATCAAGGTTATAAAGCATCACGGGGATTTCAGCCATATAGGGAAATGCCATCAACCGACCCTGCGCATCACGCATGAAACCAGTTGTTTGGGGCAAAAACCAATTGAGGTCTGCAATCGGAAAACGCTTCAATAAATCATAAAGTGGAACGATATTCTTGTGCTGCGCAATCAGTTCGGGCGAACGATTGTCTTCAATCTGCACGAGGTTGGGTTTACCTGCACCCGGCGAAGTCATTGCCGCAGTTGCTTGCGCGCGCAACGCAGCCTGATGATCAAAACCTTTTAGAACAACTTTGACCTCAGATTGTTCGTTGTTAAATTGCTTGGCAATTTTTTCAAACTCGGATTTATTCACTGACGTTAAGGTATGCCATACCTGTACCTCAATCGGATCGGCATGCGCCAAACCTAAGACCAAACAGCTGGCGCCTAACATCATTGCAATTCGGGTTAAGAAAGTCACGCTATCAGTTCCGTTAAAAGGTCGAGCAATTAGGTTGAATAGCTTGAGCTACACGTAAAGAGTGATTTTGAGCAAACTTAAGCGGTATGCTCTGGACACTCAGGGTTATTTTACCGCGGCGAGATCTGCCTCAGAGGTGAAAGAGTCGGCGAAGAATGCCTCTTCAGCCAAATTACACGAGGCGACAAAATCTCGACGCGCTGAATCAACCACAATCGGGGCTCCGCACGCGTAAACTTGGTGCCCGCTGAGGTCAGGGAAATCTTGCATCACTGCGCGGTGCACAAAGCCAGTTCGGCCCACCCAGCCATCTTCAGGCAACGCGTCTGAAACCACCGGAACATAGGTGAAATCAGGGATCGTCTGGGCCCATTGCTCGACCAAGTCGTTCATGTATAGGTCACTGGGACGCCGGCCACCCCAATAAAGGGTGATGGGTCGAGCGATATTTTCATGCACCATGTGTTCGACGATTGACTTAATCGGTGCAAAGCCGGTGCCGCTCGCAAGCATCACAATCGGTAGCTGACTATCTTCGCGCAAAAAGAACGAACCGAACGGCCCTTCGAGTCGAAGAATTTCACGCTCTTTCATGGCCGTTGCACCGACTCCAAAGACGTGATCAGTAAAGAGCCCACCATTCAAATGTCGCAGATGTAGTTCGAGTGAGCTGGCCGAGTGCGGCGCATTCGCCATTGAGTAGCTGCGCCGCTTACCGTCTTTGAGGATCACTTCGATATATTGCCCGGCATGAAAACGGAAAGTTTCAGTCGCCGGCAATTGCAAGGTCAAGAGGGCAACATCCGGGGTGGGACGCGCGATCGCTGTCACCCGCGACGGAATTTTACGAATCTGAATATCAGACGCCAAGCGCAATTCACGCGACTCAATCACAAGGTCGGAGGTGGCGCGAGCCTGACACAGTAAAGTAAAGCCAGCTTCGATTTCGTCAGCACTGAGAATTTGGGCAGGGCTTGAGCCCGCCTCGACTGAGCCAGATAGCACCTTGGCTTTGCAGGTTGAACAAGCCCCACTACGGCAACTATAGGGCAAGACAATGCCAGCTGCCAGCGCGGCATCAAGCACACTTTTTTCGGCATCTGCTGCAAACTGATGTTGACTGGGTTGAATCGTAATTTGAAACGACATAATCGCTTTTACCTAAAAATGAGTCAAGAAAGGCGGTGCTGCTGCAGTACGGTACCGATGTAGGCAGGACCGCAGTAAAACGTTACTGTTGTACGACGGCACCGAGGTGAACAGGACCGCAGTAAAACGTTAATGCTGTACGACGGCACTGAAGTAGACAGTGCCGCTACAGAACGGCACTGCGGGATTCTACTTTTAAAGCACTGGCGAAAGTACAGGCTCTTTACTGCGAACGGCTAATAATTTTCCTTTGCGGGCGCGTTTTGACAAATATGACGCAAGGTCAGCCCCTGACAAGACGTCTTGTACTTGTTTGTTACGGTAGGTTCCGGTAACCCTTAATCCAGCTTTTGACACTGGGACTGTCTGGGCC
>JBAWWV010000166.1:0-7950 GCA_037146575.1 Alcaligenaceae bacterium
GATATTTTCAAACACCACCGCACGACCGCGATGCTTAAGTAATTTTTTAGTCGCAGCCGAAGGCTTGATAATCGCGCCATCGGGGCATAAATTGCCTCGCAACACTGCAATGCCCGTATTCTTTTTGAAAGGTTTTTCAAACGTCGTGATGACGTCTCGGTTGTAGCATTCGGCTTTCTTGACGTTATCCCAAAGCGAATTACCGTTCACAGTCAGGGCTTTTTTGTTCAACAGGCCCTGCTCGCCAAGCGTGCGTAACACTACAGGCAAACCACCTGCGTAGCAGAAATCTTCCATTAAGTACTTGCCACTTGGCATCAAGTTCAACAGCGTGTGCACATCACGACCAAACTTATCCCAATCATCGATATCAAGCTTGACACCAATCCGTCGGGCGATCGCGATCAAGTGAATCACCGCGTTGGTTGAGCCACCAATTGCCGCGTTGGTACGAATTGCGTTTTCAAACGCATGGCGTGTCAGCACTTTATCGAGCGTCAGATTGTCTTTGACCATCTGCACAATACGGCGACCCGACTCACGCGCCAAAACATTGCGGCGCGCATCGACAGCCGGATACGCTGCGTTACCCGGCAAGGCCACGCCTAACGCCTCAACCATGCTGGCCATCGTTGAAGCGGTACCCATTACCATGCAATGCCCGTGCGAGCGATGCATGCAGGATTCGGCCTCATGAAACTCGTCAAGCGTCATTTTGCCGGCTCGCACGTCTTCAGACATCGACCAGGTGTTGGTACCCGACCCAATATCTTTGCCCCGATACTTACCGGTGAGCATGGGCCCACCCGACACACCAATCGTCGGGATATTGACGCTCGCAGCACCCATCAACAGCGAGGGCGTGGTTTTATCGCAGCCAAACAGCAACACCACACCATCGAGTGGATTGGCACGAATAGTTTCTTCGACATCCATACTGGCAAGATTTCGCAACAACATCGCCGTGGGTCGCACCAGCGTTTCACCGATTGAAGTCACTGGAAACTCAAGCGGAAACCCACCGGCTTCGAGCACACCTTGACGCACCTGATCTGCTAACAATCTGAAATGCGAATTACAAGGTGTGAGCTCAGACCAAGTATTACAAATACCAATGACGGGCCGCCCATCAAACTGGTCGTGCGGAATGCCACGATTTTTTGTCCAGCTACGGTAGATGAACCCGTAAATATCATTACGCGAAAACCACTGACTTGAACGGCTAGGTACCGCCGGCTTTTTGCTTTTCTCTGACTTCGCCATTCAAGACTCCTGAGTGATCGTCTGTTTACCCCCCTCCCCGTACAGACCCTTGAGTCTGAGCGGGTGTGGTGAGAGAGATTTACAACAACGAAAGATATTTACGACGAGTAGTGGTTTACTTTTTAAACGCCACAACTTTTTGTGATTGCTGACCAAGGCCCTCGATACCCAGTGTCATCACATCGCCTGCCTTCAGGTAACGTGGCTTGGGTTTGACACCCATTCCAACACCTGGAGGCGTACCGGTTGTGATGATGTCGCCTGGCATCAGTGTCGTAAATTCACTGACGTAGCTAATGATCGTGGCGGCATCAAAAATCATGGTCTTGGTGTTGCCGGTTTGAAAACGCTTACCGTTCAAATCAAGCCACATGTCTAACTTTTGTGGATCTTTGATTTCGTCGGTCGTGACCAACCAGGGGCCAACTGGGCCAAAAGTATCGCAACCTTTGCCCTTATCCCACGTACCGCCACGTTCGATCTGGTATTCACGCTCGGACACGTCGTTGATCACGCAATAGCCGGCGACGTGCTTGAGCGCCTCTTTTTTGCTGATATAACGGGCTTTTTTGCCGATCACGATTCCGAGTTCGACTTCCCAATCTGATTTTTTTGAACCCTTAGGCAGCATCACGTTGTCATTGGGCCCAGTCAGGCTGGTATCGGCCTTATAAAACATGATGGGTTCTTTGGGGATTGGCATGCCAGCTTCAGCTGCATGATCTGAATAGTTCAAACCAATCGCCAAAAATTTACCCATGTTGGCAATCGGTACGCCAAAACGTGGCTTGCCTTTCACTAAGGGCAAGGTATCAGTCTTAATCTTCGCGAGTTTTTTTAACGCAGCAGACGACAACTGATCATTGGTGATGTCGGCAATCACGCCAGACAAGTCACGCAGTTTGCCTGCTTTATCGATCAAGCCTGGTTTTTCTTTACCCTTGGCACCATAGCGTACGAGTTTCATGCGGTTTCCTTCGTGTTGAAAAAATGAAAAAAATGGATATTTATAGCGACCAACCACCATCAATAATTTGCGAAGTCCCCGTTGTAAAGGACGACTCGTCAGAGGCCAGGTACACCGCCAGAGAGGCGATTTCTTCAGGCTTGCCGATACGACCAATCGGCTGACGCGCCACGAACATGTCGCGCACCTGCGTCACCGACTTACCGGTTTGGCTTGACACCGCTTCAATACGCTCGCCAAGCGATGGGGACTCGACCGTACCAGGGCAAATTGCATTGAACCGCACACCGCGGGCAACGTAATCAGCGGCCAAGGCACGCGTCAAACCAATCACAGCAGCCTTTGAGGCCCCATAAATCACGCGATTCGGGGCGCCCTTGATGTTAGAGGCTGCAGAGGCCATGTTGATCACACTGCCCTTGCCTTGTTCAAGCATGCCAGGCAAAAACGCACGAATCGTGCGGTACATGGATTTGACGTTCAAATCCATACTGAAATCCCAGTCAGCGTCACTGACCTGCATGATGTCGCCTTGGTGCACGAAGCCCGCACAATTAAACAAGACGTCAATTTTGCCGATTTTTTTTGCAAAGGCATCAACCTCGGCAGTTTTTAAAACATCGAGTGTATGGGTCTTGATGTTGGGCACACCCGCATAAGTATTGAGCAGGTCTTGTTTGAGGTCAGTTGCCCATACAGTAGCGCCTTCGCGCGCCATGGCAAGCGCACAAGCTCGGCCGATTCCTTGCCCAGCAGCAGTGACCAGAATTGTTTTCCCTTGCAAACGCATACTCGCTGTCCCTAATGATCGAGCCAAATTGGCTTGACCAATTTACCAGTTTTCGTGTCAAAATGAAATCATGAGCACCAAAGCCCTTGACACGCGTCGCGTCTACCAACAAATTGCCGATCAAGTTTTACAACTGATCCAGGCAGGCGAGTTTGCCGTCAATAGTCGATTGCCCTCAGAGCGAGACTTGGCCGAACAATTCCAGGTGTCGCGCCCCTCGGTGCGCGAGGCTTTAATCGCGCTAGAAGTGATGGGATTCGTACAAATCAAAATGGGTTCGGGCGTGTATGTTTGCAAACCCAATGCACGTAAGCCACCAGCACCCGTCAAAGAGTTTGCACCCTTTGAACTCATTCAAGCGCGCGCGCTGATCGAGGCTGAAATCGCCGCACAGGCCGCAAGCAACCGAACGGATGCGCAACTGCACGAGCTTGAGCAACGATTGCAAGACATGAGCACCGACTCGGCGCAGAAAAAAAATCCGCTTTCCGCAGATCGCGAGTTTCATGCCGTACTGGCCCGTGCAACGGGCAATCAGGTACTGGCCAGCCTGGTCGAGCAGCTCTTTGACGCGCGCATGGGTGTCTTATTTTCAAGGCTGGCAAATTACTTTGACACCCAAACCACTTGGGAGCAGGCCATCAAAGAACACCGCGCGATACTGCGTGCGGTCAAAGCACAGGATCCCGAGCGGGCTCGCGTGGCCATGCGCCATCACATGGACCGCGCTTACAAGCGGTTTTCAGTGAGTTGGCTCAAAAACGCCGAGCCTCACCAAGAGCGTCAAACGCTAAGCGGGGCTGGCGCAGCCATCCCAAAACGCTCGGCAAAGGGCAACAAGGCGGGTAAAAGTGTCGGGTGAAGCCTGACACCCGTAACCAACTGTTCGGCGCGCGCGGCTAAGCCCGCATGACCAGGTAAACGTACCTTTGAGACCCCGGGGCGTGGTGGGTTCTCTAAGCACGAATCAGCTAACTGATCCATCTGCCTTAAAAAGTCTGCTTTGCCACCGAAGGCGTCGGGGTCATATAAGGTGATGTTGATCGTCGCCCCCCAACCTTCTTTCGGGTCGGCGCGACCAAAGCCAGACAAACCGCCCGTCAATGCTTCGACCATTAAGCCCAAGCCAAAGCCCTTATGCCCGTATGACAGCCCACCAATCGGCAAAATGGTGCCGGGTGGCTTTTGATTGAACACACCTGGGTCATTGGTGGGGATACCTTGCGCATTTAACAGCCACTCTTCGGCAAACTTTTCGCCTGCTGCAGCTTTACGGTTACTCATGCCATTGGTGGTGATTGACGCCGAGATATCAATCAACACATCACCACGCGAACACGGAAACCCCATCGCAATCGGATTAGGCGTGAACACAGCGCGGGTGCCACCGTGAGGGGCGACGCTGGCCACATTAGGATCTGAACTGGCTAGCACTATCAAAAATCCCTCACGGGCTGCACGCATCAAATACACCGCCAGGCAGGCAATGTGATGGCTGCGCTTAATAGTCAGAGACGCCACACCCATCTCACGCGCGGCCGGAAGCAACACATCCAACCCGCGTTCGACCAACCACGGGCCGGGCAAACGCATGCCATCCCAAAGCTGCGCAGCAGGCTTGGCGCTCACCACACGATAATCTCCTTCGCGAGTCATGCCACCAGTCTCAACGTCCTTAAGATAACCGGGCAAAAGCGCTAAGCCATGCGTATCGTGCCCAAGCAAATCGCCCTCAACAAGCGTTTGCGCAACCACCAATGACATTTGAGGATCAAGCCCCGCTGCCACGAGCAAGTGCTTGGCCCATTGCACGAGTTCTACACTTGAATAGGCGGCACGCGCAGAGCTGGTTTGAGTCATGAAATGTTTCTTTCTAAAATTAGTACGTTGCGCGGCCACCCGAAATATCAAACACAGCGCCTGTCGAAAAACTGACTTCGTCAGACGACAACCACGCGACCAGATTGGCAATTTCTTGCACTTCACCAAAACGATTCATCGGGATCTTAGACAACATAAAGTCGATATGCTGCTGAGTCATCTGCGCAAACATGCCAGTTTTAACCGCTGCTGGAGTAATGCAATTGACTTTAATCTCGGTGCTGGCAAGCTCTTTACCTAAAGATTTAGTCAAGCCCATGACGGCGGCCTTTGACGCGCTATACGCCGAAGCGTTGGGATTGCCCTCTTTACCCGCCACCGAAGCAATGTTCACAATGCGGCCATAGCCCTTTCCGCCATTCGCTAGCTTCATCAGCGGGGCAATCGCCCGACAGGTTAAAAAAGTGCCACGTACGTTGATATCAAACACGCGGTTCCACTCGTCGACAGGGTAATCAATCACCGTGACGTTGGGGCCTGTGATGCCGGCGCTATTGACCAAGATATCGATCGAAGCCCCAAACGCCAAGGTCGCTTTCACAGCCTGAGCCACCGAATGCTCGTCAGACACATCCACTTGCACGCCGTGTGCCGAAGCGCCTAAACGTGCCTGAGCCTCCTTCAAATTTTTGGCATCACGATCCCAAAGCGTGACCGTTGCACCGCCGCCAATTAATCGCGCCGCGCAAGCCTCGCCGATCCCGGCCGCCCCGCCTGTAATCACTGCATGTTTACCAGAAAAGTCGTATTGAGCCGGTTTGGACATGTCGCTTGCCTCGAATGGTTAGGGGTTTTCCCGTCTTTTTCTCAAATAATTGGTCAGACCAATTGCTCTTGAAGTGTAACCATAATATCCTTTGTCCTAACAAGTCAAACAAACTGTCGCTGTGCGTGCATGGGCCGCGCGGCCCGCAGCTAGCCAAGGGCAGCCCTCTTCATGAAAGTATTAATTACGGACTTCGACTTTCCCAATGTTGAACTCGAACTCGGGTTGTTTAAGCAGGCGGGCCTGCAAGTCACTACAGCGCAGTGCAAAACAGAAGACGAAGTGATTGCCGCAGGCAAAGATATTGACGCGTTTTTACTTCAATACGCACCGGCAAACCGCAAGATCTTTGAAGCGTTGCCCGGTTTAAAAATCGTTAGTCGCTACGGCGCCGGCTTTGACACGATCAATACCGATGATGCGAAAGCGTGTGGCGTTTGGGTCGGTAACTCGCCCGACTACGGCGTGCATGAGGTGGCCAGCCACGCCTTTGCGATGGCCTTAAATCTGACCCGCCACTTATCTTTTTATGACCGTGATGTGCGTGCGGGCAAGTGGCATTACCTGACACCGGGTGTGCTCAAACGCCCTTCAAATATGACTGTGGGTGTACTGGGTATGGGGCGCATCGGACGGCGCTTCGCCCACTTGGCGCGCGAGACTTACGGCAATGTCATTGCTTGTGATCCACACATCATGGCCTATGATTTTCCGCCCTATGTTCGACGCGTGGATATGACCGAACTGTTTGCCACAGCTGACATTATTTCGGTACACACGCCTCTGAACGATGAGACCCGTAATATCGTGAATAGCAAGGTGTTGAATTTGATGAAGCCCGGCAGCTACGTGGTGAACACCGCGCGTGGTGGGCTGGTCAATGTCAATGATGCGTTGGCCGCGCTCAACTCGGGTCAGCTTGGTGGTTTAGCGCTAGATGTGTTACCACAAGAGCCGCCAGGCGATCACCCGCTGATCAAACACCCCCGCACGATTTTGACGCCGCATGCAGCCTTTTATTCACAAGAAGCCGAAATAGAGTTACGTAGCAAAGCTGCGCAAAACATCATCACGTTTGCACGTACTGGCAAGCCTGACTACATCGTCACCACAGGAGTTCGCTAATGGCCAGCGTGACCTTACGCGGAGTCAAAAAATCATTTCAAGACACCGAGATTTTGCATGGTGTTGACATTGATATCCCAGAAGGCTCGTTCACAGTGTTGGTTGGCCCCTCGGGCTGCGGCAAATCGACCTTGCTACGGATGCTAGCCGGACTTGAAGAAGTCACAGCAGGCGAAATTTTTATTGGCGACAAATGCGTCAACACGATGCAACCCAAAGAGCGCGACATCGCCATGGTGTTTCAAAACTATGCCCTGTATCCGCACATGACTGTGCGCGACAACATGGCGTTTTCGCTGATGTTGGCGAAAGCCAGTAAACAAGATCGCGAAGCACGAGTGCAACGCGCCGCCGAAATTCTTGGGCTAACTGAACTGCTTGAGCGCTATCCGCGTCAACTCTCTGGCGGGCAGCGGCAACGCGTGGCCATGGGTCGTGCCATTGTTCGCGACCCCCAAGTTTTTTTGTTTGACGAGCCGCTTTCTAATCTGGATGCCAAGCTACGCGTGCAGATGCGCACTGAGATCAAAGCTTTGCATCAGCGCTTGAAGACAACCTCGGTCTACGTGACCCACGATCAAATCGAAGCCATGACCATGGGCGATCAGATTGTGGTGATGCGTGACGGCATCATCGAGCAAACAGGCGGGCCACTTGAACTGTACGAGCATCCCGTCAACACCTTTGTTGCCGGGTTTATTGGCTCACCTGCCATGAACATGCTACCCGGCGTGCTGAGGCACGAGCAGGGCAATACCGCCATCGAATTACGCGATGGGGTACGCGTTGTGGTACGCAACCACCTTGTCGGGCAAGACGGGCAAGAGGCCTTTTTTGGCACGAGACCTGAGCACCTGCTCATTGACGTTACAGGTCCACTGTCAGTCAAAGCCAACGTCATCGAACCCACTGGCGCTGAGACCTTCATCACAGGCGAACTAAGTGGCACACCCATGTCGATCGTCTTTCACGAGCGCGTAGATATTCAACCCGGGCAGGTCTTGAGATTGCGTCCTGACGTTGAGCGTTGCCATCTGTTTGATGCAAAAACTGGCTTTACTTTATCGTCAAAAAGTGTCTGAGCGTTACCTTAACTATTTTGTTTTATCGTCAAAAAGTGTCTGAGCGTTACCTTAACTATTTTGTTTTATCGTCAAA
>JBAWWV010000167.1:0-7916 GCA_037146575.1 Alcaligenaceae bacterium
GCATTAAGGCGTTGACGCGAATGCCTTGCGCGGCATGGTCAACGGCCATGGTTTTAGCCAGCGCTGCGATAGCACCTTTTGAGGCAATGTAGGCCGCATTGTTGCCACCACTTGAGATGACGAGTTGAGAGCCCAGCAGCACGATCGAGCCTTTACTAGCTTGGATCATGTGAGGCAGCACGTGATGCATCCACAGATAGCTACCTTTCACGTTTACGGCAAAGACCTTATCCCACAGTGCTTCATCAATACTGACAACAGTGCCGCCAACAGAAATCCCAGAGCAGGGCATCAACACATCAATGCGTTTCCACTTCTCAATGATCTGTTTCACCGCCTGTTCGGCAAGAGCGTTGTCGGTGACGTCGGCGACATACGTGTCAACGTCCCCGCCTAGGGTTCTCAGACGTTGGGCTGTTTCGTCTAGCAGGGCAGCATTGTGATCGACTAGAGCGACCTTCGCACCCTCACGTATAAACAACTCTGCCGTTGCCGCACCGATCCCCGAGGCTGCGCCGGTGATGATTGCGACCTGTGACGTTAGTTTTCCCATAGCAAACTAATCGAGTCCAAGGTAGGCGTTACGGATTTTTGAGCTCTCGCGAAGTTCAGCGGCCTCGCCCTCAGCCACGACGCGACCCAACTCTAAGATCACCGCACGCGAGGCTAAACCTAATGCCCAAATTGCATTTTGCTCAGATAAGATCACTGAAATTTTTTCGGTTTGCTGCACTTCGCGCAGGATCTCACCAATGCGTTCAACAATGATAGGTGCTAAGCCTAGCGACGGCTCATCTAAGAGAAAAAGTTTAGGAAAAGACATCAACGCTCTTCCGATAGCCAGCATCTGCTGCTCACCGCCACTTAAACTACCCGCATCTTGTTTGTAACGTTCTTTGAGTCGCGGAAAATAGCCATAGATTTGCTCACTGCGCTGTTCAAATTCTTGGGTAGAGCGCGTGTACCCACCCACCCGCAAGTTATCTTGCACCGACAGTGCAGGAAAGACTCTTCGACCTTCTGGTGAATAGCCTACGCCCAAGCCAACCACTTCGTGGGGCTTCAGGTTTTTTAAGGACTGGCCGTTATAGACAATGGTGCCTGAAACGTACGAAGCCATCCCAAGAATCGCTTTTAAGGTACTGCTTTTACCGGCGCCGTTCGAACCAATTAAGGCGACGATCTCACCCGCGTTAACCTCGAAAGACAGGCCAGCGGTGCCCTGGATGCTGCCATAGCGAACATTGAGGTCTTCAACCTTTAGCAGTGGCATGGCCTTTCCCTAAATAAGCTTCAATCACCAGAGGGTTTTTTAAGACCTCAGTGGGAGTCCCTTGCGCGATTTTTTCTCCTTGAGAAGCTACGACTAAGCGATCGCACAGACCAGAAATAAAACGCATATTGTGATCGATGACCACGACTGAAATCCCTTGCTCCCTCACGCGCTTGATGGTGTCTCTGACGTGATCTGTTTCTTCGGCGCTTAAGCCGGCAACAGGCTCGTCTAAAAAAATCATGCGTGGTTCGGCTGCCAGAGCAATCACAATGCCTAAGGTCTTTTGATGTCCATAGGGCATCGCGCTCGCATCGGTGTCTGCAAACTGCTCTAGGCCTAGCCAAGTCATCAGTCGCTCGACCTTCTCGCTTGTCTGCTTTTGCAGCGCGCGCGCGCGACTGGTTGAGAAAAAGGCAGAGAGCCCCCCTGGATAACGATGCAAATACGCACCGCGCAGGGCGTTCTCTTTGACGGTCTGATTGCCATAAACGGTCGTTGATTGAAAGGTTCTGACCAAGCCAAGTGCTGCGCGCCGATGGGGGGCAAGCTTTGTGACATCGGCACCATTGAAGGTCACTTGCCCAGAGGTCGGCAAAATCATGCCGGTGACTAAGTTCACAACGGTTGTCTTGCCCGCACCGTTGGGACCGATGAGGCCTAAAATTTCTCCGTCAGAGACTTCAAAGTCAAGGTTTCGAACGGCGTGAAGGCCGCCGAATTGACGGCATAGCTGCTTAACCTCTAAGAGATGATTCATGTTGTTTTACCAGAGGTCGCTTGCTGATAAAGGCGACGCAACGCACCCAAAGCGCCGATGATTCCACCAGGCAACGCGGCCATCACGACGATCAATATCACCCCAAAAATGACGCGCTGTAGTTCGACGTAGCCGCGCAGCAACTCGGGAAGAGCCGATAGAAAGGTACTGCCTAAGACGGGGCCAAGCAGATAATACATACCGCCCAGCACATTCATCACGACCAGATTTAGAGATGCTTCCATGTTGAAGGCAGAGGGATCAATATACTGAACCAGATAGGTCTGCAGGATTCCGTACACGCCTACGAGCGTACAGGCGATCACGAAAATCATGATTTTTAGCTGGATCACCGGAACGCCACCAGAGGCCGCTAATTTTTCTGCCTCTCTTACCGCGTCCATCGCGCGACCAATCTCAGACGAGAGAATGCGCCAGACGATCCCCACGCACAGCACCGCAGCACCTAACGCCAAATAGTAAAAGCCTGTTGGGGTTTTCATGAGGTCTAAGCCAGGCGGTATGTTCTGAATCCCGTTAGAGCCACCGGTCAAGCTTTGCCACTCTACAAAAATCATTCGAATAATTTCGCCTACCAAAAACGTCACAAGTACAAAGTACTTGCCTGTGAGTCTCAAGACGATCGGGCCTAAGATCAGAGCGAGTAGCCCAGACGCCAAACAACCCGCCACCATTGCCAGCCAAAATGGTGCCCCGAGTCGGAGCTGCAACAGCACGCAGGTGTAAGCCGCCACGCCCATAAAAGCGGCATGTGCCAGCGAGACGTGACCCGTGCGAATAATCAAATTCAGACTGGTGGCCCCGATCGCTGAAAGCACAACCATCGTGCCAATGGTGATATAAAACTTGTTGCTAAAAACAAGTGGCCACACCAATAACAGTGACATCGCTGCGATAGCGCCAAGCCATGCCCAGGGTGAGTAGCCCAAGAGCGCTACTTTAGTGGGGTGACCGGCCACACTAGAAACGTTATTCTGGTTTGCCAAGAAGCCCCCAAGGTCTAAAGATTAGCAGGGTGACGACAACGCCAAACGACACGAACGACGAGACGGCAGCACCATAGAACGTTGACAAAAAGCTTTCTCCCATGCCAAGCAAAACGCCTCCGAGTGCGGCGCCTGGGATGCTGCCCATTCCACCTAAAATCACCACAATAAAAGCGACCATCAAGGGGCGTTCGCCCACAAAGGGCGATAACGCATAGGTCTGTGCGTAGAGCCCACCCGCAAGTGCGGTCATAAAAATTGCCACAAAAAAGGCTAACCGATAGATGACCGTGGTGTTAATGCCTTGTGCAGCGGCAATCTCGACGTCTTGAGAAGCCGCACGCATGGCCAAACCATGTCTGGTTTTTGTGACAAAGAACCAAAACATAATCAATACAACGATTGTGATGCCCATGATCACGAGGCGATCAAGGGGGATGGTCAACTCACCGACCGTCAGAATTCCCGAGGCCGCAGCAGGAATCGAGCGCTCATTGACATCCCAAATCATGACGCTCGTAAACACAATCGCCATGTTCAGGCCCATGAGCCCAATCATGCTTTGAAACATTTTTTGATAGAACCAGCGATAGACCAAAACTTCAAAAATGAGGCCGAACGATGCCACGGTCAACGCTGATCCAAGGACCGCAATGGGGTAGGGCAATTTGAGAGAGCCATAGGCATAAAAAAGCGCATAGCCGCCCAACATTGCGAAGGCACCGTGCGCAAAATTCACGACACGCATGATGCCGAACAAAAGGGTGAATCCCAACGCCACTAGAACATAGATTGCAGAAAGACTCAGCCCATTCACAAGCACTTGGCTAAGTATTGGCAACGTAAACATATCAATCCTCGCCAGACAAAACGTGTCGTGGATCGGCTAACAATTAGCCGATCCGTCTTTCAGCCTAGGCTTACCGTTTTTCTGGAGAGATCGCAGCGCGCGTGATGATCTTGCCGTCTTTGACTTCAACAATCCAAAAACGCAACAGCAGTTGATGATCGACACCATAATCACCCATGCCACCCCATTTCACTGGGCCGAATAAGCCAGCGTCATAACCATCTAGCTTTTGCAAGGCATCGCGTACCTTGGTGACATCGGTAGAGCCAGCACGACGCATGGCTTCGAACATGTTCAAGGCTGCGTTATACCAACCCGGAGCTTGAGCGTTAATTACACCATCGCCATACTTGGCGCGATACGTCGCGACAAATTTTTGCGACTCTGGCATGCTGAAGTCAAATACGTTGAGCGAAATAAAGCCTTCGGCGAGGGGGCCAGCAATGCCCATGATTTCGTCGACTGAGGGCCCGCCAACTTGCCAGATTTTTCCTTTATAACCAGCTTGCCGAGCTTGTTTTAATAACAAGCCAGCTTCGCCTGGTGCGTTACTGTTCAAATCTAACAGATCGACACCTTGCGCCATCATGCGGGTGATGAGCGGTGTGAACTCTTTCGAACCACGGTCGTACAACTCTTTCCATACTTCAAAGCCATTGTCACGATAGTATTGTTCAAGCTGTGGAACGACAGCTTGGCCGACCGCATCATTCGGGGCAATCAGCGCAACCTTTTTGATCGTAGGAAAGTTTTCGCGGTACCACTTCACCATCGCCGGTCCAAATTCAACCGTACTGTTCATGGCTCTAAAGTTATACGGTGACTTTGCCTCATTTTTCAAAATCGACGGTGCAAAGCCATTGGATAGCAGCAGCACGCTGGCAGGCGAGGTCACAGCCACCGCGCCCAGTACCGAAGGCGAGCCAATTGGGCCAATAATAAATTTAGTTTGTTCAACGTTGATGAGACGGTCTGCCGCCAAGCGGCCACCTGCGGCCGTGTACTGGTCATCAAACATCACCAAACGCGGTTTGTAGGTTTTATCACCCACTTTGAGTCCACCAGCGGCGTTGACTTCGTCAACTGCCATCTGCACGCCTCGTTGCAGGGCGATACCCCACGCGGTGCCGCCACCCGATAGCGAGCCAATCCCACCTATTTTTAATTCCTCTTGTGCCATGACGCCCGAGCTAAGCGCTACAGCAGCCATACAGGCAAGGGCTTTGAGTTTATTGAGCATATCGATGTACCCCTAAAGCTTGAAGAAGGACTTGAGCAATTGAACTCAAGCGCAGTGACAATCAGCGCAAGCGCTAGCGACGAAAAAATTTGTTACCAATGGACTTTAGTGCGGCTCGCATATAAGGTCAAGAGCGAATTCAGGGCCCGGCTGCAGAGGTACCAAATTTCATTTTATGGATTGTTGTTTGAATTTTTGATTTGGCTAGATAATTTACTCATTTTTGAACACGGATTGTGTCAGGGTGAGCAAGATATGTCGTCCGTCGCTAGGTTCAGTGATCGTGGATTTTTTATTGGCGACGCGGGCAATCGCGTAGTATTCTCTGACAGCGGTTTGAATCGCATCAACGGTTAGCACATTCAGTCCTCGCGACTCTTAGGCCTATGAAAAAAATGACAAGCAGCATAGCGATCTTTGGTTGTCTCAGTCTTTTGTTTTGCGCTGCAGCAATTGCGCAAAGCGAAACCTGGCCAAGTCGAAACATTCGTATGATTGTCGGTTACTCACCAGGCGGCACCACAGATATCGCGGCGCGTCTAGTGGCTGAGCGGCTAAGCGCTCGTTTGGGTAAACAAGTCATCGTCGAAAATCGCGCAGGTGCTGGTGGTACCGTCGCGACACTTTCAGTGGTGCGCGCAGAGCCTGACGGCTACACACTACTCATGGCCGCAGCCCCTGAGGTGTCGATCGCGCCGTTCACCATCAAGGGACTCGCCTACGACCCCCTGGTTGACTTGCAACCCGTGGCGATGGTGGGTAGCGTACCGTTTTTGCTAGTGACCCATCCCCAGTTACCGGTGAATACTGTCGCCGAGTTAATTGCCTATGCTCGTGCGAATCCGGGCAAACTTAATTATTCTTCTTTTGGTGAAAACACGACCAATCACTTTGCGGGTGAACTCTTTAAATCGCTCACGCAAATCAATACGTTGCACGTGCCCTATAAGGGGAGTGGTCCTTCGATCATCGATCTGATCAGTGGGCAGATTCAATATTCGTTTGACGCACCTGCTGCGGTCATGGAGCAAGTTCGCGGCGGCCGGTTAAAGGCGCTTGCCATTGCCGGAACGCAGCGCCTGGCCAATGCACCTAATATTCAGACCTTTGCAGAGCAAGGCTTAACAACCTTTACCGCTGGAACATGGTTTGGGATTTTGACGCCTAATAAAACATCACAGACAGTCGTTGAGCGCCTCAACGCTGAGGTCAATGCGGTACTCGCTTTACCAGAACTATTGAAAGTCTTTGCCGATCGAGACATTGTTCCAGCGGGTGGCTCGGCGCAAGAGTTTCGCGCATTTATCGTGTCTGAAACTAGCAAATGGAAAAAGCTTGCACTGGAAGTTGGCATCCAGGCACAGTAACAAGCTACCGTATCCCTCTAAATTTTTAACTATTTTCATCATCACTTTATGCGAACCCTTCTAAAAAACGCCACCCTGATTGATGCTGTCAACCCCCAGCCACGCTTGAACGCCTCGGTATTGGTTGAAGATGGACGCATCAAACAAATCTTGTCTGCTGCAGATTCGAATGCTTTGCTTGATTGCGAGACAATCGATTTGACGGGTCAGTTTTTACTGCCAGGCTTGTGGGACGTGCACATTCATCCAGACTATTTGTCGCCCACCGACATGCCCTTAACTGAACAGGTCACTTTATTTGGCAATCGTCTACAGGCAGCGATGACCGAGTCTGGGATTACTGGCTTACGCTGTGCCGGCGCGCACGATTATATGGATGTCGCGTGGAAGCGCGCCTTTGACTCTGGGCAGCATGTGGGCCCACGTGTGTTTGCCGCGGGCCATTTTTTAACAACTACAGCGGGGCATTTTCTAACGTCAGGACATGCGCTGGAGTGTGACGGCCCCTACGGTTTTGTGAAGGCGATTCGAGAGCAAATTAAAAATGGCGTAGACCATATCAAACTGAATCTTTCAGGGGGCATCATGGGCCCAGCCTGGGATTTACATCGTCATTCTTTTTTATTAGACGAAGAGCTCAAGGCGGCCTTTGATGTTTGTCGCTTGCGTGAATTCAAAGTCATGGCACACGCCACCAACCCGGTTGCCGTAAAAAATGCGATACGGTTGGGTGCACATAGTATTGAGCATGGTTATATCTTAGATGATGAGTGCATCGAACTGTTTCTGAAACATGACACCTGGTATGTGCCAACGCTGGCGATTAGTCATCTCACTCCGCAGCAAGCGACCAACTTATGGGAGAGAGGCTGGCTCAAACAGCGTAATCTCTCTCACTCGTTATGCTGCCGGGCAGACGCTGCAGCCGATGTGCATCAAGCGGGGTTCCTCAAAGCGCTTAAAGCGGGCGTCAAAATGGCACTGGGCTCAGATATCCGGCCGCTAAAAGATGCCGCACTGCTTGAACTGGGTTTATGGGTACGTGCGGGCGCCACCCCTTGGCAAGCCTTGCAGGCTGCCACGCGTGCGGGTGCTGCGATTTGTGGAGTCGGCGACGAACTCGGCACGGTCGAGGCCGGAAAAATTGCAGATCTGATTGTGGTTGGCGCGAACCCGCTCGACGACATTAACAACTTACGGGATCTCAAGCTTGTGTTTAAAGACGGTCGCATTGTTTCTGATAAACGCAAGGCACAAAAGGACGCGACGCAATGACCCGAGCACAGAATCAGCTGTCTCGAATGACCCGAGCACAGCATCATCTGTCTCGAATGACCCGAGCACAGAATCAGCTGTCTCGAATAACTCGGTTTGCTTGCCGCGCGCTCTTCGCACTTGCACTCGTTGGTACTACTGTCT
>JBAWWV010000168.1:0-7876 GCA_037146575.1 Alcaligenaceae bacterium
GTATTAATGCCACCATGATTGTGGGGGCGCGCACCAATTACGCCTTGGGGCGAGACTGGCCCGCCTTGCGTTTTATGGGCAACTGGCATGCCGAGCGTGGTTCACCGTTGGCTGCTTATTTGGTGCAGTCGATTTTGAGTTTGGCCTTGGTTGGTCTTGGCGTGTGGCACACCGATGGGTTTGAGGTGATGGTTGAATTTACGGCACCAGTGTTTTGGGCCTTTCTGTTTTTAGTGGGTGTCTCGCTCTTTGTGATGCGAGTCAAAGATCCTCACACAGAGCGTCCGTTCAAGGTACCTCTGTACCCACTGACGCCTATCTTGTTTTGTCTGACTTGCGGGTATTTGACGTATTCAAGTGTGACCTATGCCATCAGTAAAGGGGCCGTCTATATTTCTTTACTTGTGATGGCAGTTGGTGTCGTGGCGTTGGTGATCACACATTTTTCTAAAAAAAGTGCATGATCTAAAGCGCTTGTGCGGCAGGTGCTGATGCAAAGGCTGCTGATGCAAAGGTTAGTGATGGTTGAGGATCAAGCTCTAGGGATGAGTGCCTGATGGTTGGTGTGCTGGTTTGAGCGTGAGGCAAGATGCCGAAAGTGTTTGAGTGCGAAATCGCTCTAACTTCAACGCAGTTGTTGTCTGACCCGCGCTTAGACAGTTGGGTGGGTCATACCCTAGAGCTTTGGCTATTTGAAGGGGTGCAGGCACGCCAGGCCTTAGCGAAACAACTGCAGCAACGAGGTATCCGTGCGCAGGTGCGCAGCGCGTACAAACCACTGCTTCATGCGTTTCTAGAAGAGATTGATACCAACCAGCTTACCTCGCTCGTTATCGAATATCCGCTGCACGAAACGGCCGATCCGCGACGGTTTTTGCTTGAAGGCTATCCCTTAGAAACAGTGCTGCCCCACGTTAAGGTGTCATGGTTGGCCGCACAGGGAGCTTGCTCAAATCAAACCTTGATTCCAACGCAAACACCACCGCAAACGCCAATCTCGATTCAGTCAGAGACCGAGCAACTTTTTTACCAGCTCACGTTGACACAGCGCAGCGGCATGATTCAAACGCTTTTGATTTTTGCGCCGAACGTGCTCAAGACAGATTTGGCGCTAGGGCAACAATCGCTCTGTCCAACAGGTTATCTGAGGGTAAGCGACTCGCAGTCGTTGCAACTGATATGGGCCCAACCGCTTGAGACCGAATTTGAGCAAGCCTTTTTGACGTTGATGCGCTGGGTGACCGAGCAGCAGTGGGGGATCGCTGAGCCTTACTTTGAAAGACTCGTACTACGCGTTGAGCTGCCAGGTGCAGAAGCTGTTGATCAGCAGTGTCTGTTGCTCGCAAGCTCTTATGAAGCGTTACACGAAGATTTATATTTTTCAGTGCTTGAGTTTTTTCATCGACGCTCAAAAAGACCTTCTGGTGATCGAGGCCTGCAGCCGGGTCAGATCGTGCCCGACATACGGGTTGGGGGTGAGGTCATTAAGCTTAGCGTTGAGTGCTACCCAGTGGGTGCAGCGCTTTTAGACTTACCACCTCCCGAGCCACAGAGCGAGCCACACAACCTACGCGGGTCGACTCAAAGCAGCAATCAAGCGACGAATCAAGCGACCTCGCACGCAATCAATCAAACAATCAATCAAGCGACCACGCACACAAGTGATCAAACGATTGGTCAAGCGACCATGCGCGCAATCGATCTTCAACCGTGCCGCGAGCCGCTTTCGTCTGAGTCGGTTCGCGCCGCACTGGCTTTATTTGCGGGGCAAACGTTTGAGGCGCTCTCGCGTCAAGGTCGATCCGTGAGTGGGGTGTATCGCCGGGGGACTTTGCCCGCTATCGTGTTAACTGGGGGGCAACATGCGAATGAGGCCTCGGGGGTGGTGGGTGCGCTCAGAGGGGCGCAGTGGTTGGCGTCTCAGCCACACGCGCACTTTGCCGTGGTGCCACTCGAAAATCCCGATGGTTATGAGCTCTTTGCGCAGTACCGTGCGATTCACCCGCAGCATATGCACCATGCGGCTCGCTATACGGGCTTAGGTGATGATCTTGAGTATCGCGAGCAGGCACCCTGGTATGAAACCGAGGCGCGTCAACAAGCCGTCGCACTCACTCAAGCACAGTTGCATCTAAGCTTGCATGGTTATCCGGCGCACGAGTGGACGCGACCGTTCACAGGCTACGTGCCGCGGGGCTTTGCCTCATGGAGCTTGCCGAAAGGTTTCTTTTTGATTATGCGCTATCAGGCTGCTTACAAAGATCTTGCCTTGCAATGGCTTGAAGCGCTGACAGAGTCAGTCTCGCGCTTGCCTGGTGTGGCTGAATTTAATCGAGTCCAACTGCAGCGCTATGAGTCCTACCTTGGCGCAGGCGGTTTTGAACTCAAGCATGGCATTGCTTGCATGCTTTCACAAAACGATCAACAAAACGTTGGCGTGAAGCTGGTGACAGAGTTTCCGGATGAGACCATCGTTGGCGAGGATTTTGTTTTTGCACAGCAAGTGCAAACCGATACCGTGCGCCTGGCGTGCACGCATTGGTGGCGCCTGCGGGGCGCAACCTATTTAAGTGTTTGAGGATCAGCTTAGTGTTTGAGGCCCAACACGGCCAGGCTCTCAGCGTACACCACAGCGTTTTCGCATAAAAACACAACGATGTCGTTCGGATCCATATTCTCGAGCACTTGCACGACTTGTTCTGTGCTGTCGCCTAGCGCTTCAACACCTGCGACGTGAACTTGCGCACCGCTTTCAAACACTGAAACCGGTACAAGCTTTTCGACCACCGCTATGTCAACCTCCGAGATGACGATATAGGCCTGCACCTTCAAATCGTCGGCTTGCACCTCAAGCAAGGCACCCCCTTTAATTGTCTCGAGGATTTTGCTGGTAATCATGAGATCCATGGTCACGCAGCCTTGGCTGTTAAGACTTTCTCTTCAAGCGCCTCGAGTAGTGCCGAAAGCATTTGATTTAACTCGGCGCACATCAAGGTAAAGTCACCGTCAAATTGCTCGTTGGCATCAGCGGGCATGTTTTGTTCGGATTGATCAAGAATATCTTGCGCGGCCACGCGTTTGATATCTAAATTTTCAGTTAAGACAAAAGACACGCGATCGTTAAAGGTTAACGCTAAGCGCATGCACTGCTTACCACCTTTGATGTGCTTTTGAATATCGTCACTATCTAAGGCATGTTTGACATAACGCACTGCAGCCGCTTTGTCGCCGCCAGCGCGCAATTCGGCATCTTGGTCAACTGAAAAATTTGCTGGCCCATGCCCGCTGAGCACCCACTCGGTCATTGCCGCGGCTGGGCTGATAGTGACTTGAACCGGTTCGACCGGAAACGGGTAAATGGCTTTACCTAGGGCCGTGAGTATTTCTTCGGATTTTGAGGCTGAGGCCGTGTCAATCACAAGCCAGTGATTGACCGGATCAATCCAGACTCGCGTATCACGCGCAAGACTAAAGGCGCGCGGCAGCAGTGTTTGCGTGACCTCTTCTTTGAGATCGCGTAATTGCTTGCGACCTGGCTTGAAGCCTTGTTGATCTTCAAGTTCTTGGGCGCGCACTTTGGCGAACTGATTAATGACTGTGCTGGGTAGTAATTTTTTTTCTGTGCGATACGCGCACAGTACTTGACGGCCAACGCCATAGGCAAAGCGAACGTCTTCTTCGCGCGGGGGCACCCAGCCAATTGAGAGGGGGGCGGCAGCACCGGCGGAGACAAACTGTTCTTTGGATAAAAGTGCGTTGAGTTGGGGCGCTGTCAAGGTAAAGGAGGGTGACAGGCGAAATAACTTGAGATTTTTAAACCACATGACGCATCCGCAAAAAAGAAATCGATTCTAGCCGATGCGTTGCGCAAAACTGACCGCGTGGCAGGTCAAGTTTGTCCGGTTAGGCCCTCAAAAGCGGTGTGAATCACCAGATCAACAATGTCCTGATCCGAGAACGCGCCACCCATCTTTAAGAAGTCGGCCACGGGATCGCACGAACGAGCATAGATTGTGTACAAAATCACCTCGCCCGGTAGCGACGCCGAGAGCGTGCGCGCGGCTTGTGCTTGGTCAATCCATTCGCCGAGTTGCTCAGTCAGGTCACTGAGGCGGTCAATATAAGGTGCATGACCCAGCAAGGCTTGCTGGATGCTCGAGCGGGTCGAAGGCAGCATGGGCATGGTGCCCCCGAGGTGCTCAGTGACGGCCCAGCGCATCACCGCTTTGAGCTTGTCGACCGGAGGCTGGTGCTCGGGCAGCCCTTGGGCGAGGGCAAGGGCATGTTCAAGCAGGCGCGTCATTGAGGCCGCAGCGAGCTGCTCTTTTGACTGAAAGTGTTTATAGAGGCTGGCTTTGGCAATACCAACATCGCCCGCGACCTCATCCATGGTCATGAGATCAAAGCCCTTTTGTGCCAACAGTCGATTGACCGCGTCAAGAATCGCGTTTTCACGAAATTGCAGTTGTTGCTGCTTGAATGACAGTTTGACGGGGGTAGTTTCACTCATTCGGTTTTTTTAGATGCTGCGTAATTATGTCTGGTAAGTATATTTTATTACTGATCGGTAATTTTATAGACTTTATCGTTTAAAATTATTTTGTCTTTTCATTATTTATGTCACCGAGCCTAATTATGCCCCCAAGCGCGACGTTTGAGGAGTTTTCTTCTGGGACCAAGCCCGAAGAGTTGCCGCAGCACGTGCTTGAGCAAGTGGGGCACAACTGGGCGCTTTGTGGCCGCGGGATATTTAGCTGGAGCGTGTTCAAGTTTTACACCATCCGCTTGCTGACACCGAGCGGCAGGTTTGACTCAACGCAACCGTATATTTTGGATCTCTCTTACTTGCGTAAATTATCGGCGCAACAAATTGTGACGATCACTTTGCAAGAAATCGAGCGACTCGTTTGTCCCGAAACCGAACAGTCTGCAAGCTGGCGGCAGGCCCTTGAGTCAATCGTGCCTGATGTGAGCCTCGGAGACCGACTGTTTGGGTGGTTCAAGCCCGACGAGGGCGTTTATTTCTTTTCGGCACATCGCGCGTTAGGTTCAATTCTTGACGCAGAGTTTGCGCGTGCGTTTGCGGCCATCTGGCTCGATCCACGCACGCAGCGCCCCGCTTTGCGACAAGCACTGCTCGGCGCGGAGCGTGCCGCAACGTGAGCCGCTCTGTTTATCTGAGCGACAAGGTGTTGGGTGGCGGCTTAGGGAGTCAGCCGGCAATGTCTGTCACCAGTCCGCAGGCCGTGTGGTTAACCAAACAGGTCTTTGCATGACGCACTCATCGTCAGCGGATATCCTTGACAGGGCCTCGCGCGCCAATTCAACAACGCCTCCCGCCCCGGGTGGTCGGGTCGCGGTGGTGGGGGCCGGCATCGCCGGGCTATCGACCGCTTGGTTATTGGCAGATAAATACCGCGTCACACTCTTTGAGGCTGGCGATTATTTTGGCGGGCACTCTAACACGGTCGACGTCACGCTTGAAGGTGTCACGCACCCTGTCGATACGGGGTTTCTGGTTCATAATGATTTGACGTATCCCAATCTGGTTCCGCTCTTGGCACACCTGGGCGTACCCGTTCACTCGAGTGACATGTCTTTTGGTGTGTCTATTCACGAGCCCGACATCGAGTGGGCTGGCACTAACTTAGGTTCTGTTTTTGCTCAGCCACGTAATCTTTTTCGTCCAATCTTTCTTGGGATGCTACGCGATATATTGCGTTTTAACCGCGAGGCAGAGCGTTACCTGCTCGAGGTGCGTGGCACGCCCATGACCCTCGCCAGCCTACTTAAGCGCGAGAAGTTTGGTCAGGCGATGCAAGACTGGTATCTGCTGCCAATGGCGGCGGCGATCTGGTCAGCGCCAGTGAGTGCCGTGCTTGAGTTTTCAGCAGAAACCTTCCTTGCCTTTTGTTTAAATCACCGTCTGCTACAAATTGACGATCGACCTAAATGGAAGACCATCGTAGGCGGCTCGCGCGTGTATGTGCATGCGATGCTCAAACGTATCACCGACGCACGTCTGGCTTGCCCCGTCAGTCAGGTGCGGCGCGGCGATCGGACAGTTACGATCACTTCGACTGCGGGCATCGAACACTTTGACGCCGTCGTGATGGCTTGTCATGCACCAACCACCCTTGCGTTGCTTGACGCGACGCCCAACGAGCAGCGCGTACTGGCAGGTTTTCGCTATCAGCCTAATCAGGCGATTTTGCATACGGATACTGCGTTGCTACCCAGGCGAAAAAAAGTGTGGTCAGCCTGGAACTACATGGCCGCCGGTGGGCAGGGCGCTGAGCGGCCAGTTGCCGTGAGTTATTTAATTAATCAATTACAGCCCTTGCCCTTTCAGACCCCAGTGGTAGTGACGCTGAACCCGCATCAAGCGCCAGAGGTGTCAAAAGTGCTTGCGCGTTTCTCTTATGAGCATCCGGTATTGGATCAAACCGCGAGTGTGGCTCAGCTTGAGTTGCCCAAACTTCAAGGCCAGCAAAGCACTTGGTTTTGCGGCGCCTGGAGCGGTTTTGGCTTTCACGAAGATGGTTTGAAATCTGCGTTGCGCGTGGCGCGTGATTTTGGGGTAACGCCCCCTTGGCAGGCAGTCTATGACTGAGAGCCTGCTGCTGCTGTGCCGCGGTCGTGTTATGCACGCGCGTCTGCGCCCGTTTGTGCACCGCTTTGTCTACCGGGTATTTTGCTTGCGGTTACGGATAGATCGCCCGATCGAGTTAGCGCGCTACACCAGTTGGTTGTTTGGCTTTGAGTGCGCGCGACCGATTAGTTTTAGGGGCTGCGACCACGGCGCGCGCGATGGCGCCGATCTGATGCAGTGGTTGACACGCACGCTAGAGGAGAGCGATGTGCGCTTTGAGGTGGGGGCGGTTTGGTTGCAATGTTTCCCCCGGGTGTTTGGCTATGTCTTTAATCCGGTGAGTTTTTGGCTGGTGCACGACCGCGCGGGCGTGTTGCGGGCCCTGTTAGCCGAAGTCAACAATACCTTCGGGCAGCGTCATCAATATGTGCTGACTGCGCCAAATCTTGGGCCTCTTGAGCCTCATGTCAAGTTTGGCTGTCAAAAGGTGTTTCATGTGTCGCCTTTTTGCGATGTGCAAGGAAACTATCAGTTCGAGCTCGATGAGCGCGCGAGGCAGCCCCGCTTAGCGATTGATTATTTTGCTGATGAGCAAGAGGCTCAAATCGGACAAGAGCCTCGAGGCAAGCGCGAGACTCAGCCCTTATTGCGTACAGCCATTGTGGTGCAGCCTCAACCCCTGCGCACGAGTGCGTTACTGGCGGCTTGTCTCACCATGCCCATGATGACGTTTGGGGTGATGCTACGCATTCATTTACAAGCTTTTAAACTTTGGCGTCGCGGTGCAAAATACCGACCTGTGCCACCCTTGCCAATCGACGAAGTCACTCACAATTTTACGTCTCGAAAATGAACCTGAACGAACAAGAACTCTCGCTGGCTTCGACGCGTTTGCGTTGGTCGGGCCGCTTATTCATCAAGCTCTTGAAGCGCGTGACGCAGGGTTCGTTGACGCTTGTCGATCCGCAGGGCTCGAGCCTGCGCTTCGGACAGACCCACGCCAGCTTGCATGCTGAACTACATATTTATGATTGGCGCGCTGCTGGCTTAATTTTGCGTCAGGGGGATGTCGGCTTCGCCGAAAGTTTGCGTCGAGGCTGGCTAGATTCGCCTAATTTGCTGGCCTTGTTTACGTTGGCAATGCGTAACGAGCAAGTGTCTGAGGCGGTTGATGGGCACTGGTGGGCCTTGGTGCTTAAAAAGCTGTCGCACTGGGTGCTAAAAGACAATAGTCGTCGCGGTAGTCGACGCAATATCTTACGTCACTACGATGTGGGTAACGCG
>JBAWWV010000169.1:0-7840 GCA_037146575.1 Alcaligenaceae bacterium
CTCTGGCGCTCTCGAGCAGATGGGATTGTCACCGGATCGCATCCGTGGACTGAACCCGAGGCTCGTGCTTTGCCAGATCACGGCGTACGGGGACCATGGACCGAACGCTCGCCGGGGCGCTCTGGATTTCGTCATACAGGCCGAGTCCGGAATGATGTCGCTGACTGGAGAGCCAGAAGGAGCTCCGATGAAAGTCGGTGCGCCCGTCATGGACGTATTGACCGGCATGAACGCTTGCATCGCGGTGCAAGCAGCCTTGTTTCAACGCCAAGTGACAGGCGTTACACCGACAGTGTCAACGTCCATGATAGAAACAGCACTTGCCTCCATGCCAAACGTCGTGAGTGACTACTTGGTCGGCGGTATCGTGCCGGGACGCCATGGTAATGCCCACCCAAATATCGCTCCCTACGAAATCTACGAAACCCAAGATAACTGGCTTGCATTTGGCATGGGTAACGAACTACAGTGGGGACGTTTTTGCGTACTAATCAACCGCTCTGATCTCAAGCAAGACTCGCGCTTTGTCACAAATGTCGAGCGTATCGAAAATCGTGACAAACTAAACGAACAACTCAAACCAATCTTCGCGGCCCAGTCGCTGCATTGGTGGATGCGAACGCTGACCGAGATCGGGATTCCTTGTGCCGCAGTCAATTCCGTACCAGACGCCCTAGCCAGCGAACAGGTCCAAGCGTTGGATCTTGTCAAGCCAGTACCTCATCCACTGTATGGCACCCTGCAGATGGTGCGCTCGCCGCTAAACTTTGATAGTGCTCCTCTAGAAATTCGCCGCGCGCCGCCGTGTCTGGGGCAACATACCGAAGAAATTCTCGTCGAAGTATTGGGCCTAGAGCCGACCGCCATTGCAGAGTTGCGCGCGGTGGGTGCAGTTGCCGGCGGCGCCTAAGCAAGAACAAGAGCCCCCGAAGAAAAAATAAAGTGCGGAGACGTCAACCCGCAGGCGCTGCGCGCTAGGCTTGGCCCCTGAACTCCTTTTCCCCAATGTCAGGGCCGCCTTGCTAGATGACTCGCGTGCCGCCGAAGTGGATGTTGATGGCTTTGCGTTTGTGGATTTTGCCTTTGGCTTGGTCAAAGGCTGGGGCTTTGAGCTGCTACCAAACACCTCTTGCTCGATTAAGTCATACTTTTCACAAGCCGTGCGCACGACATCGTGATGTCGGTGGGAGAAAAAGTGTCCGAGCTCGCAATCGGCCTCACCGTAGCGCAGAAGTTCAAACCAGTAAAGCGAGAACCAATCACCGTCTTTCATTAACTGCAAGTGCCATTCACTAGGCTGCGCTTCATGCACGAGGTACGACTGCTCTGCTCGGACGTCGGACTGACTCCTGAGTTCTTTTGTGGTGTTGCGTTAGACTAGCGAAAACTCAACTGCCCTGCCCTCCGTGAAAAACTCACATTCCGCTTATATCATTGAGCTAATTAGATGAATCGCTGCCCTTGGTGTGAAGGTTTTGATCTTTACCGCGAGTATCACGATACCGAATGGGGGGTACCTGTCTGGGATAGTCGAACCTTGTTTGAAATGCTCATTTTAGAGGGAGCTCAGGCAGGACTTTCTTGGTCGACCGTGTTAAAAAAACGTGAGAACTACCGGCAAGCGTTTGATAAATTTGACCCTGAAAAAATTGCGACATACGATGATAAAAAAGTGCTGGAACTTTTAAACAACCCTGGGATTGTTCGGAATAAATTAAAAATTGTCTCAACCATCACGAACGCAAAGTCTTACCTGAGGCTTCAAACCGATGGCCATGAATTTAGTCAGTTTGTCTGGCAATTTGTGAATAGCAAAACTATTCTAAATAGACGTACCTCAATCACTGAGATTCCAGCAACGACCGCTGAATCCGACGCTATGAGCAAGGGGTTACTAAAAGCCGGATTTAAATTTGTTGGCTCAACTATTTGCTATGCATTTATGCAAGCCTCAGGGATGGTGAACGACCATTTGGTAGATTGTCATCGCTACCCGAATGCGTGAGTAGTATTTCAGGTCGACGTATTTGGGCCAACCATTGACACCGTGCTCCTGACCGATTTTCCTGACCGCCCGGGATGGCGGAGTCATAAAAACCCACCACTTGAAACGAGCGCTCTCGCAAAAAGTGGCAACCCTGGCGCCGTTACGTCGTTATTCAGCTTTGGCATGGAGCATCTTGATGACATTTCAATACAAGTACATAAGCTCACCTCTAGGTCAGATCCTTATCGCAGCCAGTGATGAAGGGATCAAGGGTCTTTGGTTTGAAAATCAACGACACCATCCTGACATCACCTGTTGGCAAGCGGTGCGCTCTCAAAAATGGTTGGACCAGTGCGCGAACGAAATTCAATCTTATTTCAAAGGGACTCTGCGCGAGTTCAAATCGCCTCTTTCAACCCCGTGGGGAACAGAGTTTCAACAAGCGGTTTGGCGAGAGCTGCGGTTGATTCCGTTTGGAGAGACGACCAGCTATGGTGAATTGGCGACGAGGATTAACAAACCGCAGGCAGTGCGCGCCGTAGGCGCCGCGATTGGAAAAAATCCCTGGAGTATTTTGGTCCCGTGCCATCGCATCATCGGTGCGAACGGCAGCCTGACGGGTTATGCAGGTGGTTTAGACAGAAAAACAAGCCTCTTACACTTAGAAATGGAATCGCCATGTTCAACCTTTCCAATCTAGGCATCCCAATTATTCAGGCTCCCATGGCCGGGGGCATCAATAATCCAAGGCTCGCTTCAGAAGTTTCTAATGCTGGTGGCGTAGGCAGCTTTGGGTTCTCTTACAGCACTCCACAAAAAATCAGCGAAGATTTAGCCGCTACAAAGGCCTTAACAAAGGGGCCAATTAATGCCAACTTTTTTGTGTTTAGCCCAGTTGGTTTACCAGCGCAGGCTATTCAAGAACAAGCCATTGAGGCGCTAAAAAACTTACCCATTGAAGGTGAGTATTCGTTATCAATACCTCAGCCCCCGTTCTATCCTGACATTGAAGAGCAACTGAATGCTGTGTGGGAATATTGCCCTGATATTTTAACTTTCCATTTCGGAATTCCGGCGCCGAGCATCATAGAAAAGGCGCACGCCATAGGAATTACTGTTGGAATGACTGCGACAAGCCTGAAAGAGGCAAGGGCAATTGAACACGCCGGTGCTGATTTTATTGTGGCGCAAGGCGTTGAAGCGGGTGGGCATCGCGGCATCTTTAATCCTGAGGAAATGGATGAACAGTTAACAGCGATGGCTTTGACTAAGCTCTTAGTTAAGGGATGTTCAATTCCCGTTGTTGCGGCAGGCGCAATCATGGATGGGGCTGATATCGCCAATATCTTAAAGGCTGGTGCCGTAGCTGCTCAATTGGGAACAGCCTTTTTATGTTGTGAAGAGTCGGGCGCCTCGGTCGCCCATAAAGAGTATTTGCTGAATCACCACAGCAGAGGCTCAGTGTTTACAACAGGATTTTCAGGAAGACCTGCTCGAGGTATTGATAACGAATTTATTCGCTTGATCGAAAGCAAAACGGTTTTGCCTTTTCCAATACAAAATACGATGACTGCATCGCTTCGACAATTAGCTGGAAGAACTCATAACGGTGAGTATCAAAGTTTATGGGCTGGACAAGATTATTCGAGAGCGAGAAAGCTCAGCGCTAAGAACCTAATGCTCGCTTTGAAACAAGAGCTTGCGATTGCCCAAGGCTAATCATGAAAAAAAAACGAAATTCCTTTATGGCTTCAAGCCGCACGCGGTGCTTGGCAGTGGCGTGGTTCAAGCAGGCCTGATTTTGCACAAGTGCCTGAACCCGGCCAGGTATCTGTGTGGGATTTCCCGCATCCGCCTCAGCTAGTTCCGGGATGATTGAAACGCACGCCAACGAAAGTGGCGGATCAATCGTGCATTGTGCTCACGGGTAATCCCTAGGCTGCCAACCTCGGCACCATGTTAGCTTGTTAGCGTAACGATAAAATTTAATCACAAGAATTAAATATGGAGAGACGATGAGCAATCAAAGACGTAAATTTCTAACAGTGTCTGCACTCGCTAGCGGTGCTGCGCTGACGGCCCCTTTTATTTCAGATCGTGCCGAGGCGGCTGGGCCGGGCGCTGGGGCGATACGGATTGTTAATCCCGAGATGGCAAAGAATATGGCTGTGCTCAATTATAAGGCGGGCAATCAGTACGTATTGGGCGTCAAGACAGTGAAAGGGATTTTAGACGTCGCTAAAGCAGCTAAACAGTTTAAGGTGACGGCGCCAATCAACACCGATGATTTAATTCAGAATGGTGATCAAGGCCTTGGCAAGTTGGTGGGCTTAGCATTGAGCCAGGGCAGCGCAGATTTATTTTTGGAAGAGTCTAAGATCGAATACGCGCCCGCTGTGACCAACCCAGAGAAAATCATATGCGTAGGGCTGAACTACTCCAAGCATGCAAAAGAGACCAATAACCCGATACCAAAATTGCCAATCTTATTTAATAAATTTAATAACACCCTCAATAGTCATAATGGGATTGTCAAGGCATCATTAGTCAATGCAGAAAAGTTCGACTATGAAGCAGAGTTAGTGATAGTCATGGGCAAGCGCGCCTTGAACGTATCTGAGGCCGATGCGTTGTCATATGTATTTGGGTACGCGACAGGGCAAGACTTTACGGCACGTGATTTACAACAGCGCAGCAGTCAGTGGATGATTGGCAAGACCAATGATGGCTTTGCCCCTATCGGTCCATATATTGTGACATCCGATCTAGTGGGCAATCCAGATCAACTGAAGATTGAACAGTACGTGAACGGTGAAGTCCGTCAGTCGTCTAATACTAGCGATATGGTCTTTAATTGTGCTCAGATTGTGAGCTATACCTCAAAGATTTTTACTCTCGAGCCGGGTGATATTATTTTTACGGGCACCCCTGAAGGCGTAATTTCAGGGTATCCCAAAGACAAACAGGTTTGGCTAAAGCCCGGCGATAAACTTGAGACCCGTATTGAGAAGTTAGGTAATCTCAAATTTACCGTAGCCTGAACGCGAGGGCCTAGCAGTGACCTTATCCCAAAATTCTTAGTCGCTTTCGCCTCGAGCTACCACCTCCTACTGAACCCCCTGCTTTCGCGCTGGGGGTTTTTCGTTTCACGACTTCTAACTAGCAAGCGTATCCCGAGCAGTGAATGAACAAGTTCGTACTGTCCTTTGGGGTGAGCGAAACATGGCGCGAATCGCGTTGGCACAGCCAAGGTGGTTCGCCTCGTCTTACGCAACAACTCATCCTCTTGGCCAGTAGCAAGTTATTTGATTGACTGTTTTATGGATTAAACATACATTTAAAAAAAGGCGTAACCCGCCAATAAAACGGAGACAAATTCCAATGAGCCAATCGATTTTGAAGGTGCTCGGTCGCATCCTGATCACCTGCTTTAGTTTTGTATCAACTCACGGTTTCGCACAGGCTAATTTCCCAACAAAACCAGTGCGGTTGATTGCGCCCTTTCCGGCGGGTGGAAGTTCTGATGGCCTTGCTAGACTCTTGGCGCCAGAATTGGCTAAAAAACTAGGTCAAACGGTCATTATTGAAAATAAACCTGGCGCTGGCGGGAATATCGGCTTGGATGCTGTCGCAAAATCAGAGCCGGACGGTTACACCATTGGATTGGCATCGCCTGGACCAACCGTTGTCAATATCACGCTGATGGATGCGATACCCTATGACCCAGTGAAGGACTTAACTCCCATTGCCCTAGTCGCAGACTTGCCAATACTGTTGGTTGTGAACAGCGCAACACCCTCGCGCACCGTGGCTGAGCTCATCGCAGCAGAAAAATTAAACCCAGGAAAGTTCTTTTTTGCCTCAGCTGGCAACGGTACAACGATGCATCTCTCTGGTGAACTGTTCAACACGATGGCAGGAACAAAGTTGCAACATGTCGCGTATAAAGGCACCGCTCCAGCAATTGCAGATTTACTCGCTGGGCAGGTACAGGTTGGGTTTCTTGATCTGTCTTCAGTCGGAGGACACATCGGTGGAAATAAAATAAGAGTACTTGCCGTGGGAAGTTCAAAGCGAATTTCAAGCTTGCCCGATGTTGCGACCATTGCCGAGTCAGGTGTTCCGAACTATCAACTAAGTGGTTGGTTTGGAATTGTGAGCTCTGCCGGTGTTGCGCCAGTTATCGTTCAAAAGCTCAATCAAGCGCTGGTTGAAATTGTCGCGATGCCACAGGTGCAAGAGCGGATGAAAGCGATTGGGCTAGAGCCCATGTCAAGTACTTCAGAGCAATTTGGTCAGTTTATAAAAGATGAAATTCCTAGATGGGCCAAGCTGATTGAAATCTCGGGCGTGAAAAGCAAACCCTGACTACGCAGCATTTATAACAACTCAAACTTAACAAGGAGCAATAATGATTAATAAAGACATCGATCTCAAGGACTTCTCGCCCATCGGCGTCAAGACTCGCCGCGAGATACTGGGAGACGAGTGGTTCGATCTCAATATGAATAACATGACTGAGTGGGATCGTTACTGGCAAATTTTTGCAACGAATACGAACTGGCACACCACCTGGGCGAGAGGGACTATTCCCGTGCAAACGTTGAGCTTGGTGAACCTGTCAATGCTCGCCGCAATCGGCCATTGGGGAGAGTTCGAACATCACTTCAGAAATGCACTTGAGCGTACTGAGGTTCCGTTGCCACAACTACGTGAAATCATGCTTCATATTTCTCAATACTGCGGGATGGCCACGGGAGCTGAAATTTGGAAAATCACCCGGCGTGTTTTGAAAGAGCTAAATATTGACCTGAGCGTGCTGCCTCCAATTGACAGCTCAAACGTGAATTGGAAAGGGTAGTGTCACATAAGACGTTTGCCCTTGCTGCGTAAAGCACCGACGTGACACGAAACAGCCCTCTTACGAGGGCTGTTTTTTTGCCTACCACTACAGAAACAGTTATGCGGCTTTGGGCGCTTGGCTGATTGCGAGCTTCACCGACTCGGGCGTAAACGGAATGGTGCGCAGTCTCACACCAATTGCGTCATAAACCGCGTTGGCGATTGCCGCAGGAACAGTCGTCGGTGCCTGTTCGCCAGCGCCCCAAACTGGTTGCCCTGGGCGATCAATCAGCGTGGTGATCACTTTGGGAACATCGGGGAAGCGCAAGATCGGGTAGCTGGCCCAGTCAACACTTGCCACCTGATTGCCGGTCCACTTCACTTCTTCCATTAGCGTACGGCTGACAGTTTGGATCACGCCACCTTCGACCTGATTGATCACGCCATCTGGATTGACGATTTGTCCGCAGTCGTGTGCCACACAAATGCGTGTGACCGTAATTTGCCCCGTAGTACGATTGACGTCGACCTCGGCTACCGTTGCCACGTAAGTAATAGAGTTGTTGTAGCGAACATACGAGATTCCGCGGCCTTTCGCAATATTGCCTTGAGCACTTGCAGGATTAGGACCTGAGCGAGTTTGCCAATTCGAGGCCTTCATCACCGCCTTCATCACGTCAAGCGCCCTAGGGTCTGACAGATGTTTGATACGGAACTCAGCGGGATCAGCTTTTGCAGCTATAGCCAGTTCATCCATAAAGGATTCATTGGCAAAACTGTTTTCGATACGTCCAGGACTACGCAAATGCGAAGAGCGGAAAATCCCTTGCTCGATATGCTTGGTGGTGACCTTCATATTTGGGAGCACGTAGGGTGCAGCCGAATTTTGAAATAGGAAGCCGACCCAATTACCAGGGCGCGGATTACCCGTCTCGGCAGTAGCAAGCAAAGGAAAATCTAAAGGCTTAAACGCCGCAATATGGTTTAAGGCGATATAAAAATCACTTTGCC
>JBAWWV010000170.1:0-7810 GCA_037146575.1 Alcaligenaceae bacterium
CTATACAAATACACGGCACCTTTGTGCTCTGGCAGTCTCCAGCTCGACTCTAGCGCAATCGGTACCAGTTGCATCTTCGTCTCGGGTTTTAATAAATTTGCCAACGCAAAGAGGTTGCCTGGGTGGTGCCTTTCTTGATTACCGACAATCAAGGGGTTAGCAGATTGATTGATGATCTTAGCCACCTCAGGCAGACTGATGCTCAGCGATTTAGTCCACGGGGCTTGCTGCCGCGCATGTAAGATATTTGTCGTCATAGACAACGTAACCAGGCACAACACAGCCGACCAAAGTAAGACTCTTACTAAATCCTGACGACTGCAAAACACGCGCTGCTCATCACTAGGGCGGCCAGATGCCAAAGCTTGGCCTACGCGCTCATAGGCCCGATCAAGTGCAATAGCTATCACCGCAATCACACCCAACCAAACTGGCATCAGATAGCGAGCGTTCGACGAACGAATGCCGCCAAACAGCAAATCTGGCACTAGCAACATTGCCATTGGCAACACGAGCAATAACGACAGATAGAGTCGAGTTTCCCGCCGCGTGTGTCTGAACATCCACACACACGCGGCCACAATCGCCGTCACACAAACAGCAGAGGCGGTGATTGGCAACCACTGGTCTTGCACGACGTCTGGCCAATAATCAAAGATATTGCGCGTAACGTTCAACGATAAAATTCTAATGACTGCGGTGCGAGGGATCACGATCAATGAAGACCACGCCATTGAGGCACTAAACGCTTCAAAGTGACGCAACAGGTTCAGCGCCCATGGCAAGAGCAGCAAGCCAACAACAACTAGGCTTGCCACAAAACCATACAAGGCACGCGTCCACTTCATACGCGTGATGAAGGCAACATACAAAACCTGCACCAGTATTAAAGACAGCGTTGACAGCGATGTGTAAACAGCGACTAACGTGCAAAAACCGTAAAGCAACCAAGCACGTTGTATTTTCGGCAATGGGCCCAGGTTTACACACGCGGCGCTTACACCGGCAGCATCCTTGCACCGAGCAGCTGAGTGAAAGGCGCCGTGACCAAGGGGGCTAGAAGCGGAAGGATCAATGACATAAGGGTCAGTCACGGACTGACTTACGCGTAAGGCTTGTAACAACGCTGCGCTCGACAACAATAAAGTCAGCGTCCATAAGGCGTATTCGCGGGCCTCTTGGCCGTACAAAATGAACAGCGGCGACACGCCCATGAGCATCACCGCAAGCGTTGCAGCGCGGCGACCTGCTGCTAACTCGCGCATTAACCAATACATCGCCAGCATGCTGAGCGTACTGAACAATACCGAGAGCGTACGCAAGACATACACCGAATCACCCCAGAGGTCGACCCAGACTTTAGCCAGCACGTAGTAGAGCGGAGGATGTTGCGGATCATGCCTTGCCAGATCCACGATCAACGCTAGTACCGAGGTGCCCTGCTGCACTTGCTGATACTGCAGCACTTGACCCACCGTCATCACCTGCGCTTGATAAAGATCCTGCATTTGTGCCGCCATGGTGGCGCCGGCAGCTAGCACTCGGGTGGCGACCTCGTCATGCCAGACGATTTTTTGCTCAAGACCATACAGCCGAAGAACAACACCAAGTAGCACTAATGCTACGACCAAGACGACCGTCTTATTAGGGTTCACATGAATAGACAAAGCAGCACCAAGCGCCCAAAATCGCAGAGTATCAGAACTACAAAAAAACACGGGATAACCCCATGCCTCAGACCTATTTTGCCAGGGCACTGGCGACCGTTAGCGCACTATTGCTTGCACCTCTCCTTGCACTCGCGCAAACTGCCGCCCCTGCTGGCCTGACAAATACAGCGGTCGCCTCAAGCCCTGCGACTTCAGCGTGGCCGACCAAGCCGATTCGTATCGTCGTACCGTTTGGCGCAGGGTCCTTTACAGATATTGCCGCACGCACAGTCGGGATCGAGCTTTCAGCCAAGCTGGGGCAGCCTATCATTGTTGAGACCAAGGGCGGCGCCGGCAGCACTCTCGGCACAGACCTTGTGGCCAAAGCGGCTCCGGATGGCTATACCTTTTTAGTGACTGACAACTCGTTTGCGGTGTCGTCGGCACTTTATGAAAAGCTACCCTATTCGCCTAAAGATCTTGTGCAGGTGTCCTTACTGGCCGACGCCCCAGCTGTCTTAGTGGGCCGCCCAGGCTTAGCTGCTAAAACTCTGCAAGAGGTCGTTGAGCTTGCACGCAGCAAGCCCGGTACGTTGACTTTTGGTTCAGGCGGACAGGGCTCGTCGGCTCAGTTGGCGATGGAAGCCTTTTTATTGCAAAACAAGCTGCAACTGGTGCATATCCCGTTTAAGGGCATTGCACCCGCCTTGATGGAAGTTGCGGCTGATCGCGTCGATATTGCCATCAGCAGTGTCGGTACCGCTAGCCCCTATATCAAAGATGGTCGTCTGCTTGGCTTAGCCGTGAGCAGCGAGAAACGCCACCCTAATATGCCGAACGTACCCACGTTCACTGAAGCAGGCTTTTCTAACTACAAGATGATGTATTGGTTTGGCATGATGGCGCCTGCGGGCACCCCTCCAACGATCCTTGAGCGCATGCAAAAAGAGATTGTCAAAGCTGTAGCCACGCCAAAAGTCATTGAGGTGTTCGCGGCAACAGGGGTGCGGGCGATCGCCACCTCGCCTGCAACGTTTACCAAAATGGTACAAAGTGAGACGACCTTGTGGTCTGAAGTGATCACTCGTGCGAAGATCCAGCCTGAATAACGGCAACTCGCTGAGGAGCAGTTTAGAACAGCAGCAACGCGACGACGACTAAGCCTGAATAACCGCGATGTGATTCTGACTGATGCGTAAATGACTTCGCTCAATGAATTGTCTGCTGATTGCATTTCCAACTCCAACTAACAAACGTCAGCTTTTTAGCTGGCATTCAATTTCATCAGTTATTGCTCGCCTTAATTTAATTTTGTAAAAGGTCATCGAACATGGAAAACAAACTCAAAGCACGCCTCGCCGCAGGCGAGGTTTCCTTATGTATCGGCTTGCGTCAATCGCGTACCGTTGACATTGGTCCCTTGGTTGCTGCGGCCGGTTTTGATTGCTTGTATGTGGATATGGAACACAGCCCAATTGGCATTGATGCGACCTCAGCAATTTGCATCACCGCAATCGCCTACGGCGTCACAGCGCTGGTGCGCGTGCCCGGCCATCTTGGACAAGATATCTCACGCACACTCGATGGTGGCGCGCAAGGCGTGATTCTGCCGCACGTCAACACCCCCGAGCAAGCTCGCAACATCGTGTCTTATGCCAAGTACCCACCGCTTGGACACCGCTCGGTCATGGGCGCAGGCCCTGCCACCGCCTACAAAGCGATGCCACTCGCCAAAGTCAACGAGTCTGGTAACGCCGACACGATGGTCATCATCATGCTTGAAACACCCGAAGGCATTGCGAACGCCGAGGCGATTGCCGCGGTTCCAGGGGTTGATATGCTGTTGATCGGTTCAAATGATCTGTGTACTGAAATGGGCATCCCTGGGCAGCTGCGCCATCCCAAGCTTCTTGAGGCCTATCAAACCGTTGCAAAAGCTTGTAAAAAGCACAACATCGCAATGGGCATCGGCGGGATCCGTGGCGATACTGAATTGCAAACGCAACTGATTGAACTTGGCGCTAAGTTTTTAATTGCCGGCAACGATACGGCCTATCTGGCCGCTGCAGCCGGCAAAGATGCCACGGCCTTGCGCGAGTTAATCGGTGGAATGAAAGCGTAAAATCTTGGACTAAAGTGTTAGCTCGCGCATTTAATTTAATTAAGCGCTT
This sequence comes from Alcaligenaceae bacterium, assembly GCA_037146575.1. Taxonomy (GTDB): domain Bacteria; phylum Pseudomonadota; class Gammaproteobacteria; order Burkholderiales; family Burkholderiaceae_B; genus Zwartia. The sequence goes on from JBAWWV010000170.1 coordinate 3,821, forward strand.
GAGTCGGTTGCGAGGGGCGCTTAGTTCGTTGCCTTGCTCGCTTCGCTACGATCTCTTTGTCACCTCACTTGTACGATTAGATCTACCAACAATTTAGATCGCCTAACGCTGTCATGCCCTTAATTTTTTTGACCCGCCGGAGCCCCTCTCGTGTCTTTTGATTTAAACGAAAAAGTTGCCTTTACTGCCCCTGCTAACGCCTGCGACGCACACTTTCATGTGTTCGGCCCGGCAGACAAATACCCATATGGCTCTGATCAACTGCGCTACGCACCACCGCTTGCGCCATTGTCTGATTATCTGGAACTTGCCAAACACCTTGGCCTGACACGTTACGTTTTTGTGCAACCAAGCGCCTATGGCCGCGACAACAGTTGCATGCTCGACGCCATGCGCGAAGTTGGCCTTACACAATCGCGCGGTATTGTTGATATCGATGAAAATGCACCAGATTCACTATTGGCCGAGATGGACACGCTTGGTGTGCGCGGCGTGCGTATCAACTACAGCCCGATTCATCCCTACGAACCCGGCTTATCCAAAAAAATGCAGCCGCGCATCGAGCGTATTGCCGCGCGTTGCAAAGAGCTTGGCTGGCATCTTGATTTCTTGCTGCCGGGTTGGCTCACCACAGAAATGATCCCGTTGATGAAGACACTACCCGTGCCGTTTTCAATGGCGCACATGGGTATGAACCTTGCCAAAGACGGCCCCGACGCATCAGGTTTTAAAGCCCTTCTTGAACTGATGAACCACGGCGATCGCAAAGCCTACGTCAAGTTCACCGGCATCTATCGCATGTCTAAGGTGCCTAACTTTACTGATGCAGACGCACTGGCTCAGGCTCTAATCAAAGCGGCCCCTGATCGGATTATTTGGGGCAGCGATTATCCACATTTGTCGTTTGGTGAGAACAGCTCGATTGATTTGTTTAATCTGTTGGCGCGCTGGACGAGTGATGAGAGCGTGCGCAAATTGATTCTTGCTGACAATCCGGCAAGGTTGTTTGGGTATTGATTGTTCTAAACACACAACGCCCAATTTTTTAAAACTTGTACGCTGCCAGTTAACTAGCAGCCAAAAAATATTGCTAACCCTGTCAATCCACCCTTATTAACGTTGCGAGCTGTGCTTCAATCTGTTTAAAGAACGGCCTCTGACTCACCTGCGAAACCAGACACGCCTCACACAGAGCCAGCGCAGCTTGCAACGCAGCACTTCGCTGCAGTGTCGAGCCTACCGCCAGAGCCACCCGCTCAAGTAACTCTTCAAACAAGCACCCAAACGCACGCACTTCGATCTGTTCAAGCGCCTGCGCAACGACTTGGTCACTTTGATCGTAAAACGCAGCCGCACCAAAATCCCCTAATACCGCATGGCCATCAACACCGATTAAGGTGTTGTGCGCATATAGATCGCCATGCGTCAGACCACGGCTATGCAACTGCCGCGCCAAGCTTGCTACCCCGCACGCAAGGCGTAGCGCGTCGTGCAAACTGAAACGCAGATCAGAGGCATACACATCACGGGTACACGATTGCAAACTTGGCGGCCTCGCCAAGTTTCGATAACTTGGATCAACGAGTTGCATCACCAAAGCTTGAGTCCCCTCTGGATGATCTATCACCTTACCAAGCAGGTTGATCAGGTATGGATGCGATCCCGCGCTTAGATAGGCAGCGATCTCGCTGTTCGGCAAACCATCGCTGGTCAGCGCTCCTTTAAAAACTTTGACGGCCACGTCTTGCGGGCCATCACCAAACCCCGCCTGATAAATCACGCCTGAGGCGCCCTCACCGAGCTTTTGTTTAATCTGAAGGCTGTCCCAAGGGACCTGAGCCAAGGCAACTTGACTCAGGTCGTCGGCTTGATTTAGCTCTACGCCGATTGCTGGGTTCATTGACGAGTTGCTTGATGTGTTGGTCGCAAGGTTACCGACTGCGTAAGTTGTTGAGCCACCTTGCGTCCGCAGCGACGGCGCACTAGTTACCCCCGATAAGGCTCGCGCTTCAGCCGTTGCACAAACCGGGTTACCTGCATACCCCAGCCAGGACAGCCGTGGCATGCGCAACAACCACTCGGGCAACACCTCAAAGCGATTTGCAGCGATCCGCAATAACTCAAGCTTAGTGCACTTCGCCATTTCGTCAGGCAGGGTACTCAACAGATTGCCGGCCAACGCGACCTTTTGCAGTTCAGTGCACGCACCAATTTCAGGCGGCAAGGCAGAAAGCTGATTGCCCATCAAAATTAGCCAACGCAGCTGAGGAGGCAGGGCCGCACCCCTGAAGGTTGAGATCTGATTAGACCGAAAACCAATCATGCTCAGGCTTTGGCACTGCCCTAACACCACAGGCAGTTCAGTAAAGCGATTGCCCGCACAAAACAGCACCTGCAAGCGCCCCAGCCGAGCAAAATCATCAGGTAGGCTTGTTAACGCGTTGCCTGATAAATCCAAATATTCAAGCGTGTCGGCCAACGCAATGATTTCACGCGGAAACTCAGTCAGGCCCTCTGACAAAACCAAGCGAGTCGCACCAGCCAGTTCACCCCGGCGAAGTTGTTCTACAGTATCCATGGTCGTGAGGTTAACAAATTCATCTTCTTTTGCCTTAATAGTTGGTTCCAACGCTGAACAGGGTAGAATTTCAAGCATCCTCTAACGCACTTATTTACTAAGCTTTCTTATGATCCTCGTCACTGGTTGCGCCGGCTTTATCGGAAGTAATTTTGTTCATAACTGGCTTGCCAGCCATGACGAGCCTATTTTGAATTTGGATAAGCTCACATACGCGGGCAACCTGGCGAATCTTGCTACGCTTGTGCAAGATCAGCGACATGTTTTTGTGCAAGGCGATATCGGCGACAAAGTACTTGTTAGCAAACTGCTTGCCGAGCATCAACCACGCGCAGTCTTAAATTTTGCAGCCGAATCCCACGTTGATCGTTCGATTCTTGGGCCGGGCGAGTTTATACAGACCAACGTCGTTGGTACGTTTAACTTGCTCGAAGCCGTGCGTGCGTATTGGTCTGAGTTAGACGACATCAAAAAACAAAACTTTAGATTTTTGCATGTGTCAACGGATGAGGTCTACGGCACACTCGCGCCGCAAGACCCACCTTTTTCTGAAACGAATCCGTTCGAGCCCAACAGCCCCTACGCGGCCAGTAAAGCGTCGTCTGACCACTTGGTGCGCGCCTGGCACCACACCTATGGCCTGCCAGTGCTCACCACCAACTGCAGCAACAATTATGGGCCGTTTCATTTTCCTGAAAAACTCATCCCGCTGGTGATCTTAAACGCGCTCGACAGCAAACCCTTGCCGATTTACGGCGATGGCCAACAAGTGCGTGATTGGTTATACGTGCAAGACCACTGCAGCGCCATTGCGCGCGTGCTTGAAGCGGGCCGGCCTGGCGAAACCTACAACATTGGCGGCGCAAACGAAATGGCCAATATTGATGTTGTCAAAACGATTTGTGCCCGCCTGGATGCGCTACGCCCGCGCGCAGACGGCAAAGCCTATGTCGAACAAATCACCTACGTCAAAGACCGCCCCGGCCACGACCGCCGCTACGCCATCGACGCCACCAAAATTGCACACGAACTCAACTGGACACCGCTAGAGACCTTTGAAACAGGTATTCAAAAGACCGTGCAATGGTATTTGGATCATACCGAGTGGGTGCAAGGTGTTAAGAGTGGTGAGTATCGCAAGTGGCTTGGTAAGCAATACGGTTGATGCGGTCTGCTTCTCCCTCTCCCCACCTTTTAGTCGCTATCTCGTCTCACGGCTTCGGACACCTGTCGCAAGTTGCCCCAGTGGTGAACCGACTGCATGAACTCATCCCGCAATTAAAAATCACCGTCCGCGCAGCCTTACCTGAGGCGCAGCTTCGTAGTCGCATTCATCACTTAGACAATGTGCAACACGCAACTGATGATTTTGGGATGGTGATGAATCATGCGTTTAGCGTCGATACACAAGC